>JAQXJZ010000051.1 GCA_029009515.1 bacterium | reverse complement strand
TCAGTTCGTACCTATTCATTCCATTCACCTCCTCTTGGACTTATGGCGTTGCGTCCCTGCGCAACGCAAGGATGTGCCATCAGTTATATTATCAAAAGAACATTGAAAATGCAAGTGTTTCCTTCTCTTTTTTTCGCTTTTTCAGGGACAAAAACCAAAGCGTGGGAAATATTTGACCGGATTGAACATGTTTCGGTCGCGCCTCGCATTTTCTTTCTTTTTTCTCTCTTTTTCAGAAGCAAACCAGAAATTTTTGGAGTAAAATAATGCAAAAAATATTGACATGAAGCATGCTTTATGGTTTAATGATATCCGCTTTGAAGTTTACTATTTCTAAACTTCAAGTTCGATATCAGTACAAGATCCCATAAAGGAGGGAAGCCTTTTGGAGATTGGTGAAAAGCTTCGTGAACTGCGGATTCAGCGCGGTTTGACACAGGAAGAGCTGGCTGATCGCTGTGAACTGAGCAAAGGCTTTATCAGTCAGGTGGAACGCGAACTGGCCTCGCCCTCCATTGCAACGCTCAAAGACATGCTGGAATGTCTGGGTGTAACGCTGCAGCAGTTCTTCTCAGACAGCAGCAAGGAAAAAATCGTCTTTGCCCCGCAGGATATGTTTGAAAAGGAAGATCCTGAAGAAGGCCGAAAGATTACCTGGCTTGTACCCGACGCGCAGAAAAACAGCATGGAACCCATTCTGCTGGAACTGGAGCCCAATGGCAAGAGTCACATCCTCCCTCCGCTGGAAGGTGAAGAATTCGGCTATGTGCTGCGCGGACAAATCACCCTGGCGGTTGGCAAGCGCAAGCACATCGTACGCAAGGGCGGCAGCTTCTGCCTCCATCCCTCGGTTACACACTACATTGAAAACACTGGCACCAAACCGGCTGCCGTTTTGTGGGTATCCACGCCCCCCAGTTTCTGATTCACACAGGAAAAGAAGGAGTGCTTTGCCATGATGGAGCAGGAGCATCTGATTGATCTGAAGGATATTTCCAAGGATTTTGACGGAACCACGGTTCTGAACCATATCAACCTCTATGTGCGCAAGAAGGAGTTTATCACCCTGCTCGGCCCCAGCGGCTGCGGCAAGACCACCACGCTGCGCATCATCGGCGGCTTTGAATACCCCACCACCGGTCAGGTGTATTTTGAAGGCAAGGATATCACCGATCTGCCTCCCTACAAGCGCCGCGTGAATTCTGTGTTCCAGAAGTATGCGCTGTTCCCCCATCTCAATGTGCAGGATAACATCGCCTTCGGCCTCAAGATTGCCAAAGTGCCCAAGGATGAAATCCGCCGCCGTGTGGACCGCATGCTGGATCTGGTCAACCTGAGCGGCTATGGCAAGCGCAAGGTGGATCAGCTGTCCGGCGGTCAGCAGCAGCGCATCGCCATTGCCCGCGCGCTGGTGAACGAGCCTGAAGTGCTGCTTCTGGACGAGCCTCTGGGCGCTCTGGACCTGAAGCTGCGCACGGAAATGCAGCTGGAGCTCAAGAGCATGCAGCAGCGCCTCGGCATCACCTGCATCTATGTTACTCACGATCAGGAAGAAGCCCTCACCATGAGCGACACGGTCGTGGTCATGAATGACGGCCGCATCCTGCAGATCGGCGATCCCAAGCGCATCTACGACGAGCCCGCCAACGCCTTTGTTGCGGACTTCATCGGTGAGAGCAACATTCTGCGCGGCACCATGGTGCACGACGAGCTTGTGCACTTCAGCGGATATGACTTCCCCTGCGTGGACGCCGGTTTCGGCGAAGACGCGCCTGTGGATGTGGTCATCCGTCCCGAGGATATCATGCTGGTTGGCGAAGACATCGGTCAGATCAGCGGCGTGGTCAAGAGCGTGCTGTTTAAGGGCGTTCACTACGAAATGATGGTTGACTGCGGCGAAACCACCTTCAAAGTCCATTCCACCATCATGCAGCCTCAGGGCTCCCGCGTGGGTCTGAGCATTGTCCCCTACAACATTCACATCATGAAGCCCATGAGCGAGGAGGCAGCGAAATGATCGATATGTCCCTCCCTTGGTGGGGATGGGTACTGATGGGGGCTGGACTGGCATTTTTCCTCCTGCTCATCATCGTGTCCATTCGCCGCAATCATGGCGTGAAGCGCAGCCTGTTCGCTTCGCCCTACACGCTATGGATGATCATCTTCACCATTCTTCCGGTCGTCCTGATTGGTTATTACGCATTTACTGATACAAATGGCGCATTTACGCTGAACAATTTCCGCAACTTCTGGGACAGCAACTACGAGTCCAACAAGGTCATCATGCAAGCCATGGGCGAAGCAGGCGCTGCGTATGTGAGCCGCGGAACCGTCAACGTGGATACGCTGGTATACAGCTTGTGGATGGCATTCAAGTGCACGGTCATCTGCCTGCTGCTGGGTTATCCGGCCGCGCTGTTCATGGCGGACCGCAACATGAAGCTGGGACCCACGCTGGTTGTGCTGTTCATCATTCCCATGTGGATGAACTTCCTGCTGCGCACCATTGCCTGGATGAGCCTGCTGGAGGACAGCGGCCTGATCAACACCCTCCTCAAGTGGCTGGGTTTCAGCGGCGTGCAGCTGATGTACAACTCCAACGCCGTGCTCCTGGGTATGGTGTACAACTTCCTGCCCTTTATGGTCTTCCCCATCTATACGGTGCTGAACAAGATGGATTTCCGTCTGTCTGAAGCTGCGGCCGATCTGGGCTGCAACAGCTACCAGACGCTGTACAAGGTCATCATGCCCCTGTCTGTGCCCGGCGTCATCAGCGGCATCACAATGGTGTTCATGCCCTCCGTCACTACCTTCTTCATCCCGCGCATGCTGGGCGGCGGCAACACCATGATGTTCGGCGACCTGATTGAATCCAAGTTCCTCGTAGAAGGCAACTGGAATGTCGGCTCTGCTCTTTCGCTGATTATGATGGTGCTCATCCTCATCAGCCTGTCCATCCTGCGAAAGGCCGATCCCAATGGTGAAGGAGGCGGAATCGCATGATCAAGTTTCTCAAGCGATGCTACCTCGGCATCATTCTGGTCTTCCTCTATGTTCCCATCGGCGTGCTGATTGTGCAGTCCTTCAATGCCGGCAAGAGCCGCGCCAAGTGGGAAGGCTTCTCCTTCCGCTGGTATGTGGAGCTGTTCCAGGATACGCGCATCATGAACGCGCTGTATGTGACGCTTTCCATTGCCGTTCTGGCCATGATCGTTGCTACTGTGCTGGGCACGCTGGCTGCCATCGGCATCTACAGCATGAAGAAGCGCCCGCAGGCTGTGATGATGACGCTCACCAACCTGCCTAACACCATGCCTGATATCGTGACCGGTATCTCGCTGATGCTGCTGTTCCTGTTTACCAAGGTGGAGCGCGGATATGTGACGATGCTTCTGGCGCATATCACATTTGACGTGCCCTATGTCATCCTGTCGGTGCTGCCCAAGCTCAAGCAGATGAACAAGCACACCTATGAGGCGGCGCTTGATCTGGGCGCTACGCCCACCTACGCTCTCACCCACGTTATCATTCCGGAGTGCAAGCAGGGCATCATCACCGGCGCCATGCTGGCCTTCACCCTCTCGCTGGACGACTTCACCATCAGCTACTTCACCACATCTCCGCTGGTGCAGAACCTGTCCACCCTCATCTATTCTGCTGCCCGCAAGGGCATTGAACCCTCGCTCAATGCGCTCAGCGCTTTGATGTTTGTTTCCCTGCTGGTGCTGCTGCTCATCGTCAACCGCCGCACCGCCGAAAGCAAAGAATAATTTTTCAAGGAGGATGGTTCCCTATGAAGAAGTTCCTGATTGCTGTTTGCGTTCTTTTCATGCTGTTGCCCGCCTGCGCTCTCGCTGATGAAGTTGTGAACGTGTTCAACTGGGAAGATTACATTGACGAGTCCGTGCTGGAAATGTTCACGGAAGAAACCGGCATCAAAGTCAACTACATGAACTTCACCACCTGTGAAGACATGATCGTGCAGGTGGAGGCCAATCCCGGCGCGTTCGACCTGTGCTTCCCCTCTGATTACATCATCGAGCGCATGATCAAGAAGGATATGCTGGCCGAGCTCAACTATGCCAATATTCCCAACGCCAGCCAGACCATCCCTTATCTGCAGAATCCTGCCTACGATCCCGAGCAGAAGTATTCCATCCCCTATCTGTGGGGCACTGTGGGCATCCTGTACAACACCACCATGGTGGATGAGCCTGTGGATTCCTGGTCCATCATGTGGAACCAGAAGTATGCCAACAACGTTTTCATGCTGGATTCCATCCGTGACTCCATGGGCGTGACCCTCAAGTACCTGGGCCATTCCATGAACACGCAGGATATTCCCGCCATCATGAGCGCCAAGCAGAAGCTGATTGAGCAGAAGCAGTCCGGCGTTGTCAAAGCCTATCAGGTTGACGAAACCAAGGACAAGATGGTTGCCGGTGAAGCTGCCCTGGCGCTGGTCTGGTCCGGCGACGCGCAGTACGCCATCGACCTGAACGCTGATTTGGCCTATGCTGTGCCTCAGGAAGGCTCCAACGTGTGGGTGGATGGCATGGTCATTCCCAAGGACGCCAAGAACAAGGAAAATGCTGAAAAGCTGATCAACTTCCTGTGCCGTCCCGAAATCGCTGTGATGAACTGCGAATATGTCCGCTACGCCTGCCCCAACGCCGGCGCGATTGAACTGATGGGCGAAGCCTACACCAGCAACCCCGTACAGAACGCCCCCGAAGAGATTCTGGCCAAGTGTGAATTCTTCAACGATATCGAGCCCGCTTTCCTCAGCATCTACGAAGCGATGTGGATGGAAGTCAAGAACACCAAGTAAGAAAGAACATGGCATAGCTGGAGCAATCCGGCTATGCCATGTTTTTTATGTGTTTTCAAACCCATTCCCTGCATTTCAGTCAGCAGTCATTCTTGCATGAAACTCCGCAGCATGCGGCAGCACCACACCGCACTGTCCCGCATCATTCTTCGTAGGAATGAGCGTTACCTGGAGATGACCCAATGTTTCAGTCTGTGTGCAAGCGGAAAGCAACAAGCGCACATAAATACATCGGCTGAATTCCATGTCCAATTTCTTTTTCTGCGGCAGGTCCTTTTTCACGGCTGCAGGAATCCGAATCTCCGGGCAGTCACCCATCAAGCCGGAGAGCCCGTTTGAAAAGGTTACCTCATGGAGTTCAACAGGGCGGAAGGACCACAAGCGCTCCAAATCATTCGGATGATACCCGTACTGCAGCTCCACTTTCTCCACATTCACCTGATGTTCTTTGATGGATGGGCCGGTGAGAAACACCGTAACGCCTTTGGACGATGCGCCGGTATTGAGAAACCCAATCAGCTGCGGCGTACCGATGTCGTAATACGCCTGCGGTGAATGAAGCCTGAAGGCTGGAGGCGTTTCTTTGCATCCTTCGATTCGATAGTCAAACCGAAGGACCTGCAAATCAGGAGAAGCGTCACAGTCAAAGCATTGTGCCTGTCCGGCAGGCAGAGAAAGCTCCGCGGCTACATCAGAAAGACAATCCTCAGCAAAAGCAGATGAATGCCGAAGCAGCTGCTTGAAGTGCTCCAAATCGGCAACATACTTTTTCCATGCAGCCAGAGCGCTTCTCCTGGGTGTTTTTCCATCATGAAAGCGGCCGCAGGCAGCCCACAGATCGACATGGTTCCCAGCATCCACCATGTTAAAGCACAGAGAATCGCTGTCAAAGCAGGCAATGGCCAACACATTTGTATCCAGCTCGCCAGACAGTTCCTTGGTGATCCGGAGTTGACG
The DNA here is from genome assembly GCA_029009515.1 of bacterium. GTDB lineage: Bacteria > Bacillota > Clostridia > Christensenellales > Aristaeellaceae > Limiplasma. The sequence goes on along the minus strand of JAQXJZ010000051.1, from coordinate 31,329 downwards.
GTCGAGATCCTCCTCCATCACATCAGACACGATCGTCAGCCAGGGGCTGTCTTTCTCACGATACATCGAAATGGAGATATCGGCCTCCGACGCATCAGGCATCTGTGTTGCTTTCATCCCCCTCAACAGGATTTCAGCAATGCGCCGTCCCGTCTCTTCGCTCAATTCTTCTTTCAGGCACACATGAACATTGTTAAATGACAGACCCATGTCATCCTCCTCTGAAAATCAGCAGCAACTGAGTCATTTGGACAAAAGACGGAATTCAAAAGGACGCAGGGTTGCAGCTGAAGTTTCCGAGTAGTTCGACGTAAGGACGTGGGCGTATTGCTTTGCTGCGTCAGGAATTTCGGCTTCCTTTGAGCACATATTGCACAGCGTCATGAGGGTTTGACCCTGATAGCTGCGCTCGAATGCGTAGACGGATTTGCCTTCAAAAGCAGAGCGGAAATCGCCGTTGATCAGAATGGGATTGGTTTTGCGAAGCTGAATCATCTGTTTCCAGAAAGCCAGGACGCCGTTGGGATCCTGTTCTTCTGCCGCAACATTGACTTCCTTGTAATTTCCGTTCACCTTCAGCCACGGTTCGCCCGAGGTAAATCCTGCGTTAACGGCTCCGTTCCACTGCATGGGCGTACGGGCATTATCGCGGGAAGTGCGCTGGATCATCTTCCAGCGGATGGGCTTGGGCAGATGCAGCTTCGTGGCCAGTTGATAGACATTATGGCTTTCGATATCCTGTACTTCCGTCAGATCCTTGAAATCGCCATTCGTCATGCCAATTTCCTGACCCTCGTATACATACGGCGTACCACGAAGCGTCATCAGCAGGCCTGCCATCATTTTGGAGGCTTCCCTGCGGTGATTCTGCGCATCCTCAAAACGCGAGATAAAGCGCGGCTGATCGTGATTTTCAAAATAGCTGCCGTTCCATTCAAGCGCGGTCTGCCATTTCGTCAGCGTCCGCATCAGTTTTCTGGGTTTCAGCCTGGTCTTGAACCACTTCACGATCACCTGATCGCATTCCATGTGCTCAAAGGCAAACAGCATGTCCAGTTCTCCGCGCTCAGGATCCATCAGATCATGCGCTTTGGGGACGTCGACAAACACCGTTTCGCCAACCGCAAAAGCGCCGTAAGGCTCCAGCACGTCGCGGCGAAGCTCCTGCAAAATGCGATGACAGCCTTCGGTAGACAGATAGTGCTCCTGCCCGGTCAGAATCGGGCGGCGTTTGCCGTCCGCCAGCGTGTTTTTGTAGATGACGTTGATCACGTCACATCGGAAGCCCGCAACGCCCTTCTCCAGCCAGAAGCGCATGATGTTCTTCACCTCTTCCAGCACCTCGGGATTGTGCCAGTTGAGATCCGGCTGCTTCTTGGAGAAAAGATGGAGATAGTATTCATCCGAATCGCCGAATTTCGTCCACGGACATTCGGCAAAGAAGTTGCCCCAGTTATTGGGCAGCTTGCCATCCCGGCCTTTCTGGATGATGTAATAGTTGCGGTACTTCTCTTCGCCCTTCAGAGCGCGCTGAAACCATTCGTGCTCATCCGAGGTATGATTGATGACCAGATCCATCACAATGCCAATGCCACGTTCCTTGGCTTCGGCAATCAGCTCGTCAAAATCCTCCATGGTGCCAAACTGAGGCTGGATGGCCGTATAATCGGCGATGTCATAGCCGTTGTCATCGTTCGGGCTGACATAGACAGGCGACAGCCAGATATGCGTGATGCCGAGAGACGCAATGTAATCCAGCCGGGAGATGATGCCGCGCAGATCGCCAACGCCATCGCCGTTGCTGTCCTGATAGGAACGCGGATAAATCTGGTACACCACCATGTCTTTGCGGTAATTGGCAGCCATAGGGATTCCTCCGTTACTTTTGCTTCCTGGTCTTTTTCTTGCGAATGGCCAGCATACGCGGCGGATCGTTGGATTGGTTGAGATACGTTTTGAGCAGCGCATCATAGCGTTTCTCATCCAGCGCAGACGCCCACTCCATCAGCGCATGAAGTTCCCGCGTTCCTTCCTCATGACCTGGATAGATGCAGACCGTCATAAGGCCGTCTTCCTTCAGCAATTCCAAAGCGGCGTTGACAGCCATCAGCGTGGTTGAGGTCTGCGTGGTCACGCCATGCTCAGCGCCGGGCAGCCAGCCGAGATTGAACACAATGGCATCCGCCTGTTCATGCACAAACTCAGCCATTCGCTCATGACCGGCGCAAAACAGTACAGCACGGCCCAGAATGCCCATTTCAGCCAGTCTTTCCCCTGTGCGCTCCACTGCCTCAGGCTGAACGTCAAAGGCGTAAACGCGCCCGTTTTCGCCCGCTAATTCGCACAGCCACTGCGTGTCATGCCCGTTGCCCATCGTTGCGTCAACAGCAACGGCACCATCAAACATGGCAGCTTCAATCATCTCCCGTGCCCAGAAACGCGCGGATCTGAAATCGTTGGCCATCTGAATCTCCCCTTATTCGAATTCCTTGAAAGATCGTTGACAAAACAACACGTCACAACCTATAATATAACAAAATTCACGCAAAGGAAAGTGATTGTCATGATTCGTTTTGCCGAAGCTTCCCTGAACACCCTGATTCAGAAGGGCGGCCACGAATGCGCCTGCGGCCGTCATCACGAAATGAAGATGGATTTCCTGCGCATCGGCCCCGGTGTTGTGTCCACCATTCCCGAAGCCATGGAAGCTCTGGGCGTGAAGAAACCCTTTATCGTTTGCGATGAACACACCAAGGCTGCTGCCTGGGACAAGGTGAAGGCTGTGCTGGATGCCGCCTCCATCCCCTACACCATGTACTGCTTTGCCAGCGAGCATGTAGAGCCCGACGAATATGCCGTTGGCGCGCTGACCATGTCTTTTGATCCCAGCTGCGACTGCGTGCTGGGCATTGGCTCCGGCGTCATCAACGACTGCTGCAAGGTGCTGGCTCATGCCATCGGCAAGAAGCAGCTGATCGTTGGCACCGCGCCTTCCATGGACGGCTACGCTTCCAACTCTTCTTCCATGATTCAGGACCGCATCAAGGTCTCGCTGTACAATGCGGCTCCCGCTGCCATCATCTGCGATATCGACATCATCCGCAACGCTCCCATGCGCATGCTGTGGGCCGGCTTTGGCGACATGATTGCCAAGTACGTAGCGCTGTGTGAGTGGCGCATTTCCAACATTGTCACCGGCGAATACTACTGCGAAAACATTGCCGAGCTGATGCGCGCCTCTCTCAAGAAGATCGTGGACAATGCCAAGGGTCTCAAGGATCGCGATCCCGAAGCCGTTCAGGCGACTGTTGAAGGTCTGGTGTTGTCCGGCATCGCCATGAGCTATGCCAAGATCTCCCGTCCCGCCAGCGGTCTGGAGCACTACTTCAGCCACCTGTGGGAGATGATGGCCCTTGACCGCGGCACTCCCTATGAGCTGCACGGCATTCAGGTGGGCGTCGGTACCCGTCTGACGCTCAAGCTGTACGACCAGATCCGCAAGATCAAGCCCGACCGCGAGAAGGCCGAAGCCTTCATGAAGGCGTTTGACAACGGCGAGTGGGAAGCCATGATCCGCCGCATCTTCGGCAAGGCTGCCGAGATGGTCATCAAGCAGGAGCACGAGCAGTTCCACAAGAACGATCCTGCCCGTCACGCCGCCCGTCTGGCCAATACGCTGGAGCACTGGGATGAGATCATGCAGATCATCGAGGATGAGCTGCCATCCTACGAATCCATCGAAGCACTGATGAGTGAGCTTGGCATGCCCATGCAGCCCGAAGATATCAACGTCAGCTGGCAGGATACTGAGGATGCTTTCATCGCCTCCCGTGACATCCGCGACAAGTACCTCACCAGCTCCCTGCTGTGGGATCTGGGACTGCTGTACGATACCAAGCTGGAGCGCTGATTTTTCTTCAAACTCATTTGAAAGAGGCCGTTTTGCGGCCTCTTTTTCCTTGCTTGACGTTTGTCATTTTGTGCGGTATGATGTTCCTGTTGCGTTTCCGCAGTCACCTTTTCCTGAAAGGATTTTGACTCATGAATAAGAAAAACCTGTTGGTATTGGGCGTGATCATTGCGCTGATCGCAGTTGTGGCTGTTCTGGCCGCGGTTATCCCTCAGCAGCGCACGATTTCCGAGAACGCTCCCGCCCTGAGCACTGATGCTCCTGTTGTGCCCACAGAGGCGCCCGCTGCTACTGATGCCCCCGCTGCCGCCGAAGCGCCTGCCGCAACCATCGAACCTGCCAGAGCTTATCTGCTGGTTTCCGTGCAGGGCAGCGTTTACGAGCCCATCCCGCTGACTGAAGAAGGCAGCTACACCGTCAAGCAGGGCGAAGACATGACCAACGTCATCCACGTAACGCCCGACAGTATATGGATGGAAAGCTCCACCTGCGACAATCAGGACTGCGTGCTGCAGGGTACCGTATCGCTTGATAACATGCACAGCCGTGTGCTTTCGAACATGATTGTCTGCCTGCCCAACCAGGTGGTATTGGAACTGCATACGCTTGATTCTCTGAAAACCGTGCTTGGACTGCAGGAATAAAATTTGCAACAAAAAGTCGCTCTCATTCGGAGCGTCTTTTTTTGTTGCACAATCGTCAGAAAGAAATGTTTTTCCCCTCTTCCTGTGATATGATCAAGTCAATCCGAAGCAGGAGGCAGCACGATGAAGCATCTCCAACTGATTCAAAGGTCCATTGACCAGATCGAAGAAAACCTTCAGGCAGATTTATCCGTAGAAGAGCTTGCAGCCTCAGCAGGATATTCAGCATCTCACTTCGGAAAACTGTTCCAGGAAATGACAGGACTTTCTGTGACACAGTTCATCCTGCGTAGAAGACTTCTCCACGCCATTTACGAAATGAAGCAGTCGAAGCCACGTATTCACGTGGCACTAACATATGGTTTTGAAACATATGCAGGCTTTTACAAGGCATTTTGTCAGGAATTCTCCTGTACTCCAAGCGAATATCTGAACTTGCAAAGGGCCAAAAAGCCCGGCCATTGGAATCTTTTCAAGGAGGAACCACTGATAATGAACCACCGAAAAGCAGCGGAAGTATTGAAGCACTGGCACCTTGAAGAAGAAAAGATTACAGATATTTATTATGAAAGCACGGGAAATCGTGCAGAAAATGCCTACGCCGTTGGTTCGCATTATGTGCTGAAGTTCACATCCCATCCTGGACGGATGCAAAGGCACATTGCATTGTCACGAGCACTCACCAGTCAGGGATTGCCGACTTCGAGAATCATCGTTACTGCCGATGGCAAAGATTATGTTCAAAAAGGCGATATATTCTGCTATGTCATGCACCGCGTATATGGACAGCAACTGAGAACTACTCAGCTCTATGCAGAAGATGGACAGCAGCTTGCCTACCATATTGGAACAATCATAGGTCAAATTCAACTCTCACTTCGCACAGTAAATGTTTCTGTTCCTTCAGCAAATCCATTTACATCCATTCTTAGTAACACTGAAGAAGCGTCGGAAATGCTTCAGCTCTCCTCTGCCGAATGCCATTCTTTCTGTAATAGCGCCGCAAAACTTTTCACCTCTCTGCCTCGTCAGACAATCCACCGAGATCTTAATCCCAGCAACCTTCTCTTATCAGACAACAAATGGGGCGTCATCGACTTTGATTTGGCCGAAGAGAATGTGCGCATCTTTGATCCATGCTATGCTGCAACTGCTATTTTATCCGAAGATTTTGCACACAGAGAAAAGTGGCTGAAAATCTATTGCAGTCTGTTCCGCGGATATGATTCAGTCTGCCATATGACCCAACAGGAAAAAGACGCTGTCCCATATCTGATTCTCAGCAACCAATTTTCCTTTATTTCATGGTTTGCCCGTCAGAAATGCTATCCTGAAATTCTTCAAACCAACTTAGAGATGACAAAATGGTTGATGGATCACTTTGATAAACTGACACTTAAAAACGAGCCCTCACAATGAGAGCTCGTTTTTTATGTGCATTTCTCAGCAGTACTTCGCAATCGCTTCGTCGATCATGCGGGCGCACTTTTCGATCTGAGGCAGATCTTCCGGCACAATGTTGGCCAGAGGAGCGCGAACGCCGCCCAGCTGAAGGCCTTCACGGATCTCCAGCACCTTCTTGATCACACCGTACATGTTGCCCTTGCAGGAGCACAGCGCGTAGATGATCTCATTGACATCATACTGGATGGTGCGAGCTTCGTCATACTTGCCTTCACGAATGAGCTCGTCCATTTTGAGGAACAGCTCGGGCATGGCGCCGTAGGTGCCGCCAATGCCGCCCTGCGCGCCAATGGCACGGCCAGCAACGAACTGTTCGTCGGGGCCGTTGAACACAACGCCGTTTTCACCCAGTTCAGCCTTGAACATCTGAATGTCCTGAGTGGGCATGGAAGAGTTCTTCACGCCAACCACGCGGGGATTCTTCTTCATTTCCTTCAGCAGGTTCATGCTCAGCGCAACGCCAGCCAGCTGAGGAATGTTGTAGATGACAAAGTCCGTATTGGGAGCGGCGGCGGACATGGCATTCCAGTAAGCGGCGATGGCATGATCCGGCAGGCGGAAATAGATGGGCGGAATGCTGGCGATAGCATCAACGCCAAGGCTCTCCGCGTGGGCAGCCAGCTGGCAGCTTTCGTTGGTGTTGTTGCAGGCAATGTGCGCAATGATGGTGCACTCGCCCTTCACCTCTTCCATGACGGCCTCAAGGATCTTCATGCGCTCTTCCTTTTCCAGGTAGATGCACTCACCGGAGGAACCGCCCACATACATGCCCTTCACACCCTTGTTCACCAGATGACGGGCCAGTTTCTTGGTGCGTTCAACGCTGACGCTGCCGTCGTCTTCATAGCAGGCGTAAAACGCAGGAATAACGCCGTAGTACTTCTCCAAAGACATGTTGAAGTCTCCTTTCAGAATGAGGATGGATTAACCCTTCACAGCACCCATGGTGATACCGCGGGTGAAGAACTTCTGGAACAGCAGGAAGATGATGATGATCGGAATGCTGCCCAGCGCAGCACCGGCCATGATGAGGCCGTAATCGGTGCTCAGCTCGCTCTGCAGCTTGGCAATGCCCAGGGAGATCGTCAGCACCTTGGTATCGTTGAGCATGATCAGCTGCAGGAAGTAATCGTTCCAGGCGGTAATGAAGGTGAAGATGGCCAGCGCGCCGACACCGGGCTTGATCATCGGGAAGACGATGTTGAGGAAGGTGCGGGCTTCGCCTGCGCCGTCAATGCGCGCCGCTTCCAGCAGTTCATTGGGGATGTTTTCCGAAAACTGCTTCATCAGGAACACGCCAAAGGGCCAGCCGACCGTAGGAAGTATAACAGCCCAGAGCGTATTGTGCAAGTTGAGGAAAGCCATTTCCTTCAAAAGCGGAATCAGGATGACCTGCTTGGGCAGAGCCATAGCGCAAACAAACAGGGAGAAGATGACGGCGCGTCCTGCAAAACGCTTCTTGGCCAGCGCATAGCCGCCCATGGAAGCGGTGATACAGGTCAGGATCATGGCAGCCGCGCAGATAAACACCGTGTTGAACAGCCACATGAAGGCAGGGCGTTCAAACAGCTTCTGATAGTGCAGCGAGGTGGTTTCCAGCGGGAACCAGACAGGAACGCGGGCGTTGACAGCCTGAGGCGTCTTGAAAGAACCGGTGATGATCCAGTACAGCGGGAAGGTGAACAGAATGGCAATCAGCACCAGCACGATGACCGCAACGATGTAATAGGTGCGGCTGGTCTGCACGGTGTGCTCCTGGCCCTTCTGCGGCTTCTTCATCTTGGGGAGGTTCGTGGCTTTGATGGTATTTTCCATGTTCGCTTCTCCTCCTTAACCGTTATCGCTCTTGGCAAGCTTGAACTGGAGTGCGCTGAACAGCGCAATGATAATGGCCAGCACAATGCCCATGGCGCTGCCATAGCCATACTCCTGAAGCTTGAAGGCGTTGTAGTAGATGTAGTACATGATGGTCTGCGTGGAGTTCACAGGACCGCCGGAAGTGAGCAGCTGAATCAGCGCGAAGCACTGGAAGCTGTTGATGGTGGTGATGACAAGAATGTAGAGCGTGGTGGACATGATCTGCGGCCACTTGATCTTCCAGAACACCTGCAGGTTGGTGGCGCCATCCACTTCAGCCGCCTCAATCAGGGAATGATCCACATTGCTCAGGGCGGACACATACAGCACGATGGGCTGACCGACAGAGGTGGTGAGCAGAATCATGATGATGCAGCCCAGCGCCGTCTGCGGACTGCCCAGCCAGTTCCAGTTACCGCTGAGAACCGTGCCCATGGTCTTTTCAACCAGGCCGATGTTCTGCAGGAACAGGCCAAGATTTTTCATCAGGTAGTTCAGCACACCGGTGTAATTATTGAAAATCCACTTCCACACCACGGTTACGGCCACGGAGCCGGTAACCACAGGCAGGTAGAAAATGCAGCGGTAGAAGGAAGTGCCGAAGTCGCGCATCTTATAGATGACGGACGCCACCCACAGCGAGAAGAAGCACACAACGGGCACGCTGACAAGCACGATGATGATGGTGTTCACCAGCGCCTTCTGAACAAAAATGCTGTCCTGGAAAGCGCGGACGTAGTTTCCCAGACCAATGAAGGTGAACTCCGTCATGGTGTAGTTAAAGAAACTGTTGAACAGGCACATGCCCATGGGGAAGATAACAAAACCGATAAAGAACAGCAGGCTGGGCGCCATAAAGATGTAGCCAGCAATGTTTTCACGCCTGCGTTCTGCTTTCATGGACAGGCTGGTGGTTTTTTGCATGCGTGGTCTCTCCTATCTGCTGTTGTACGCTGACCCCTGCCGGCTTTCCAGTCGGCAGAGGCCAGCGTACAATCCAAGCTGTTTTACAAGCATCACCCCCCTCTCCACGAGGATCGGGGGGTGATGCGTATCACATGCAGCTATGCTGCATGATTTCCATTACTTGATGGAAGCGTTGGCGTTGGTCACGTAGGTGGCCACTTCGGTCGCCACATCGCCGCCAGCGAACACACGCTGGAGCAGGTTCCACCACTCGGTGCGCTGCACGGCCCAGCCGCCAGTCACGTTGTAGTAGTCGCCCAGGTAGGGCATGAACACGGCGAACTCGGCGTTTTCAGCCTTCTCGGTGCCGGCGTACACATCGCCCAGGGAAGCGCGCACGGGGAAGAAGCCAGTAGCATAAACGCTCTTGGAGCCCTGAGCAGCATCGTCACACACGAAGCGGATGAATTCCTTGGCAGCGTTGGCGCGAGCCTCGTCGCCATTGTCGAAGATACCGAAGCCCCAGATGCCGCCGCACAGTTCCGGCACGCCATCATCAGAGGGGAAAGCCATGGGCAGAGGATCGATGCCTTCAGCCAGAGAGGCCTTGTTGGAGACGGCCGCGGAAGCGTTCCAGCAGAAGCTCATCTTGGCGGTGCCGTTGCAGAACAGAGCGATTTCGTCGCCGGCAACGATGGAAGGATCGGCAGCCAGCACGCCTTCGTTCACCAGGTCAGCCAGCAGCTGCAGCGCCTTGATGTTCTCTTCGCTGTCAGCGGTGTAGGCGGTGTGCTCAGCATTGGTGAACTTGCCGGAGTACAGGTTATTGACGAGAGCACGGGTGCCCTGGTCGCCGCCCTGGCCGCCGCAGTACACGATGCCAGTGGGGAAGTAACCAGCGCCGGCCAGAGCGCGCAGAGCGTTCACGAAGCCTTCGGTGGTCCAGGTACGGGTCTCTTCATTGATGTACTGCAGCGCGCCGGCAGCTTCAAAGGCAGCGCGGTCGATGACCATGCAGTGGGTGGTCATGCACAGAGGATACTCGTAGAACTTGCCGTCGGGGCTCTTGCAGGCAGCCACGACCGCTTCACTGGTGGCGGAAATGTCAGCCAGAGCTTCTTCGGTCCACAGATCGGAGATGTCCAGCATCTTGCCGGCAGCGCCCCAGTTGGTCACCAGACGCTCGGGACCTTCCATGATGATGTCGGGGGTGGTGCCAGCTTCGATCGCGGTGGTCACCTGATCGTCGCCGCTGGTGTAGTCCAGGTACTGAACAGAGACGGAGATGTTGGGATGAACCTTGTTGAACTCAGCAATGATGGCGTCAACAGTTTCGGCGTTGGTCCAGTTGCCGATGGGATAGGTCCACAGGGTGATGGCGACATTCTCCTCGGCCACGGCGACCATGGGCAGCACCATCATCAGGCACAGAAGCAGGGCGAACAGCTTTTTCATGGTGTAGTCCTCCTTATACTATTTGGTTCACGTTCTATCTTGCCAAGAGTTTTGTATTTCTCTTGTTCAAGTTCAAATAGAATGTACTACAATCTATATCGTTTGTCAATAACTTTTTGGAACTTTTTTAACCGTTTTCGCAAAAAACTTGTTCGTTTTTCCCTACTCTCCTCTTTTATTACTTTATGATTGACAAAACATCCGTTATTGTATACAATGTGATAGGTAGTACAATTGACAATTCGATATATTTCATTTGTAAGGAAAAAATGCCTATGAAAAATTTGAAAGAAGAAAAATTGTATATCCAGGCTTTCCGGGAGATCCGCAGCTACATCATCCGCAACGAGCTGAAAGCAGGCGATCTGCTGCCTACGGAGCAGAACATGTGCCAGATGCTTGGCGTTAGCCGCAACGTTCTTCGCGAAGCCATCAAGAGCATGGAGCTGATGGGCATGATTCAGTCCTGCCCAGGCCGCGGCACCATGATCAAGGAGTTCAATCTGGACTTCATCTTCCAGAATGTGCTTTTCTTTACCGTTGGCGACGAAAAGAAATCCATCCGCGAAATGCTGGCCATTCGCAAGGCCATCGAGCTCAGCTACATGCGTCAGGCCTATCTCGCCCTGCGCACTGAGGACATCGCAGCCATCCGCGAAGCCTATGAGGCCATCAAGGCCAAGTGGCAGCAGCGCATCTTTTTCCATGCGGATGACAAAGAGTTCCACATGACGCTGTTCAAGCACCTCAACAACCATGTGCTGGATTCTCTGCTGGACGCTATCTGGGCCGTCGACGAGAACTTCCAGCCGGAAGAAAAGTCGAAGCATCTGGACAACACCATCGCCAAGCATGAGGCGATTGTGCTTGCGCTGGAACAGCACGACTATGAAGCCTTTGCAAAAGCTATGGAGGCGCACTTTGCCTCCGGCAAATACTCCGACATGAACTCTTTCGAAGAATATTAAGGAGGCAAACCTCATGGACAAGGCATTGCTCAAATCCCAACAGGAATGGATCCGCTCTGAACTCAACCGCTGTGCCGACTTCTGGGTCAAGAATGGCTGGGATCATGAAAACGGCGGCGTGTACACCTGTCTGGACCGCTACGGCAAGATCTACTCCACCGACAAGAGCGTGTGGATGCAGGGCCGCTGCGCCTGGACGTATTCCTGGCTGTGTCACCTGTATGGCATCAAGCAGGAGTGGCTGGACTTTGCCAAGAGCTGTCTGGACTTCATGGAAGCTCACTGCATCAACCGCGAAGCCGGCAACCGCATGTACTTTACCGTCACCGCCGATGGCAAGCCGCTGCGTCAGCGCCGCTACTTTTTCTCTGAAGGATTCTACGCCATCGCCAACGCTGAGTATTACGCTCTCACCAAGGACGAAGTCTATCTGAAGCGTGCCCGTGAAGCTTATGATATTTACTGGCAGCGCTATCAGGGCCTGAATGAGGACCCCACCGGCATGGGCCCCAAGACCATTCCGGAAACCCGCAGCGGACGTGCGCTGGGACTGCCTATGATCTACCTCAACATCTGCTCCGTCCTGCGCCGCTGCGATCCCGCCAATGCCGCCGAGTATGATCAGCGCTCCGAGGTGTGCGTCAACGACATCTTCTCCTATCATCACAAGCCTGAGCTTGGCTGCACGCTGGAAAGCGTCGGCCCCAACGGCGAATTCCGCGGCGATGTGACCGAAGGCCGCGTGGTCAATCCTGGTCATGATATCGAGTGCAGCTGGTTCCTGATGGAGTTTGCCAATTACAAGGGCGACAGCGATCTGCACAAGAAGGCCGAAGTGGTGTTCGACTACGCCATCAACGCTGGCTGGGACGATGAATTCGGCGGTCTGCTGTATTTCATCGACTGCAAGGGCCTGCCGCCTGAAGCCTATGAGCACGACATGAAGCTGTGGTGGCCCCACAACGAGATCCTTATCGCTTCCATGATGGCCTATCGCGATACTGGCGACGAGAAGTACTATGACTGGTTCACCAAGACGCTGGAGTACTGCAAGGAAGTCTTCAGCGATCCTGAGAACGGCGAATGGTACGGCTACCTGCGCCGCGATGGCAAGCCCACCATGCCCTCCACCAAGGGCAGCACCTTCAAGGGCCCCTTCCATCTCCCCCGCGCTCTGTCCATGGTTGATCAGATGATCACCGAAGTGCTGGCCAAGTAACTTGATCATTCATAAAAAAGTCTGTCTCCCGCCACAGGAAACAGACTTTTTTTGCATTCAGGGCAGTTTGGCTACTTCCTCTTCTGTCACTTCAGTAACCACGCCATTTTTGACAGCGCACAGATGCACGCCGCTTTCATTACCCACCGTGAACGGAAACACATCCAGCGTCGTCGCTGCACCAAAGGTTCCGTCTGGCGCAAGCGCAATAACGCTCATCGACCCCGCATCTTCCCCCAGCTCCAGCTTGCGTGATACAAAATCGTTCATCGCCTCTTCACAGGCCTGCTGGGCGGAAGCGCCGCGCTTCATCAGCGACACAATCTCGTAGGACAGGCAGCCGCGCATGATCTCCTCACCCACGCCGGTAGCCGCTGCCGCGCCATATCTGGCATCGGCATAATAGCCGGAGCCAATCAGCGGCGAATCCCCCACTCTTCCGGGCGCTTTCATAAACAGACCGGAGGTGGACGTTCCGGCAACCAGGCCGCCGTCTTCGTCCAGCGCCAATACGCACACCGTGTCATGATCGCGATAGGCGGACAGCTTGCGGTGCTCCATGCGAATAGCTTCGCGCCAGTGCTGCATGCTGGCGTGTGTGCACATATCGCGCATGGGCAATCCTTCTTCAATGGCAAACAGTTCAGCGCCGCGGCCTGCCAGCACGCAGTTGCTTTCCCTTCCGCAAAGTTTTCTTGCGGCAAGGATGGGATTACGGATGCCTTCTGCGCTCATAATGGCGCCGCAGCGAAGCGTCTGGCCATCCATGTAGGCCGCATCCAGCATCACATGTCCGTCGCGATCCGGCAGTCCGCCGTATCCAACGGAGTTCAGAGTCGGATCATCCTCAATCTGTGTGATGGCCTCCACCACAGCGTCTCCTGCTGCCGCACCCTCCTGCAGAAGATGCTGCGCATCGCACACAGAGGGATAGCTCATTTTCCAAGTTGCAATAATGGCATGCATACCTTTCACCTCATCCCAGCCTGGAGCGCACAGAGGCAATGTAGCCGCTGTCTGTCATGTCAAACCTGTCTTCCGGCGGATAAAGCGCTCCGCCATAATAAATGCTGCGGTTGTTGATGGTAGACGTATCCATCACCGTTTTATGGCGCGCCACATGCACCTGTTTGCAGCCGGTAATCTCCACCACGCGCTGCACATTTTCCAGCGTGATGCCAGCGCCGGGAAGGATTTCGATAGCATCGCCAGCAAAGCGGATCATCTCCGCAATGGTTTCCAACGCAAAGAACACATCCGACGCCTGGCCGCTGGTCAGAACGCGCGTAACGCCCACGCGGATAAGTGAATCCAGCGCACGTTTCCAATCCGGTGTTACATCCAATGCACGATGGAACACGCTGGGCTTGTCGCCTGCAATGTCCACAAACGCCTTCGTGCGTTCCTCGTCGACCGTTCCATCCGGATGAAGGAAGCCAAACACCAGTCCATCCGAACCGTTTTTCAGCAGTTCTTTTGCATCGGCCTTCATGGTTTCGTATTCGATATCCGTGTAACAAAAACCGGCGCCTCGCGGACGAACCATGGTCAGCACGGGAATGTCCACATGCTGCTTGACCACCTGCAGCGAGCCCACTGTAGGCGTCAGACCGCCCTGAAACAGGTTGGAGTTCAGCTCCACACGATCCGCTCCGCCTTTCCACGCCTCAATAACATCATCAGCCGAACCACAGCAGACTTCCATCAAAATCTTATCCATCATTTTTCCTCCTGAACAAACCGGCATGCGCCGGTGGCTCATCAACCAAGGTACAAAAAGCCCTGTGCTGCTATTGTACCACAGCACAGGGGCTTTGCCAATTGCTTAGTCCAGACGGAAAACAGGCTCCAGTTTGGGCTGTGCGCCCGTTTCGGGATCCATCTCCAGTTCCAGAATATCCTTCATATATTCGTTCCACTTGTCCACGATGGGGCTGTCCGCCTGCGTCTTTTCCGCAAAGGCAATGCCTTTTTCACACTCATAGTAGCCAAACAGCTCTTCGCCGTTGGCAAAGATGGTGTAGTTGCAGATGCCTGCGGATTTCAGCAGTTCCTTCATCTCCGGCCAGATCTCATCATGGCGGCGGATGTATTCCGCCTTGCAGCCGGGCTTGATGCGTCCCTTCCATGCCATGCGTTCCATATGCATTCCTCCCGATCAGTCAAGGAACTCTTCGCGGATGTCCACGCCAAATTCCCTGGCAATGGCGCGCAGGTCATCGTCTTCGATGGTCTGGCGGATGCCCATGCCGCAGGACAGGGCCAGCACATGAATCTGCGCAGCCTTTTCGATGGTGTGCATCAGGCCGAAGGCGGTGTCAAAATCGGGGCCGGACACAAAAGTGCCATGCTGCGCCCAGATGGAAGCCTCGTACTTCTTCATCTTCTCGCAAGTGGCCAGCGCGATGTCCGCGCCGCCGGGCACCATCCACGGCACCACGCCAACGCCGCCGGGGAACACCACAGGGCATTCCGTGGCAGACTTCCACAGTGCACGGGTGAAATCGCGGTCAGTCAGGGGCAGCACATAGGTCAGTGCAATCACGTTGGCGGTATGCGCATGATAGATCACGCGGCAGGCGCCACCCGTTGCAGACACACGAACGCTGTGGTTCATAAAATGAGTCGGGAACTCGCTGGTGGGACGGCCGCCATTGATCAGGCCCCACACGATGCGATAGCTGTCGCCCGCTTCGTTGATCTCAACAACGCACACAGAATCTTCGGGGTTCAGTTCCACATTGCGGAAATACTTGCCGCTGCCGGTGGCGATGAAGTAGGAACCGCCCAGATTGGCGCCCGTCACGCCCATGGAAACCCACTCGCGGGGTTCGGCGTAGAAGAAAGGACGCATCGCTTCCAGATCAGCATCGGTCAGGCGGTAGGTCAGGTTACCGCCGTTGCGCTCATGCCAGCCCTGATCCCAGCCGTCCTTGCAGGTTTTCATGAAGCCCTTCATCGCGGGCGTATTCAGCATACCAGACATATTCTTTCGCTCCTTGTCTTTTGTTCAGGCGCGCTTGCTCAGCACATCGCGTTCGTAGGCCTTCACGGTTTCAAACCACTCGCCCTCCACGGCAACGCCGCAGCGGCGGCAGTACTCATCCCAGATCTCGCCGAAAGGCATGGTCTTGAGCTCTTCCTGACGAACCATGAGTTCGGTGAAATTGCCCTGATTCTGCAGATCCGCCAGCATCTGGTGGGGCGTAACCAGCGCCATCAGCAGAGCCTTCTGCACGTTGCGCATGCCAACCGTCCACGCAGAGACGCGGTTGATGGAAGCATCGAAGTAGTCGGTGGCAATCTTCACAGCGCCATCCAGGCCGCCGCAGCGCACAATCTCCTTGCAGATTTCCTTGGTCTCGTCATCCAGCAGCACCACATGGTCGCTGTCCCAGCGCATGGGGCGGGTGATGTGCAGCGCGATTTCCGGGAAGAAGCTGAGCAGCGCCGGAATCTTGTCGCTCACCATCTCGGTGGGATGATAGTGGCCGTTGTCCATCAGCGGAATGCACTTATCCATGTTCATGGCGGCGTAGCACAGGGAGAACTCGCTGCTGCCAACGGTGTAGGCTTCCACGCCGATGCCGAACACCTTGGATTCCACGCAGGGCTTGACCATATTGAAATCATAAGGCTCGGAGAGGATTTCGTCAATAGATTCGCGATACAGCTTGCGGGGGCTGATGCGATCGGCAGGGATATCCTTCAAACCGTCGCCGGTCCAGATGTTCATGATGCAGGGCTGGCCCAGTTCTTCGGCCAGGTACTGGCTGATGCGGATGCAGGCCTTGCCGTGCTCAATCCAGAACTTGCGGGTCTCCTCGCAGGGAGAAGCAAGGGTCAAAGGATCACACTTGGGGTGAGAGAAGAACGTGGGGTTGAAATCAGCGCCCAGACCGCGCTCCTTGCAGAATTCCACCCACTTCTTGAAATGTTTGGGCTCAATCTTGTCACGATCCACCCAACCGCCGTTTTCTTCGTCAAAGATGGCGTAGCTGGCATGCAGATTGATCTTCTTGGTACCGGGGCACAGGGACAGCACCACATCGATGTCAGCCATCAACTCTTCAGGAGTGGTGGCGCGGCCGGGATAGTTGCCGGTGGTCTGGATGCCCCCAGTCAGCGGGCCATCGCTCTTCTGGTCAAAACCGCGCACGTCGTCGCCCTGCCAGCAATGCATGGCAACAGGAACATCCTTCAGTCTCGCCATCGCGGCTTCCACGTCAACGCCAAGGGCCTCGTACTTTGCTTTTGCTTCCTGGTAGCTCATTTTCAGCAAACCTCCTTGATATCAAAGCTCTGTTTTACAATGTCACGCGCTTCCTGCAGGGAAGCGATATCGCCGGACGCAATCATCTGCACAATCAGATTGCCAATAGCCGTTCCCTCAACAGGACCGGCATAGACGGGCAGTCCGGTCAGCTCAGCTGTGATCCTGTTCAGAACCTCGTTCTGACAGCCGCCGCCCACGATGTTGAGCGAGGTAAACGCCTTGCCGGTGATGGTGCTCATCTCTGAAATTGCGTCTCGGTAGCATACTGCAAGGCCGACCGTCACAGCACGGAGAAGATCGGAAAGATCGCGGGGTTCGGGCGAACCCTGTTCACGCAGCGCTGCTTTGACCTCTTCCAGCATATTTTCCGGTGCAAGGAAACGGTTGTCCGTTGCATTCACCCACGCCGGATAATCCGATCGGCCAGCCATTTCGGCCATTTCGGCAAAGGTATACTGCTTGCCGATCTCTTCGCGGATGCACTGCAGCATCCACATTCCCATGATGTTCTTGAGATAGCGGGTGGTTTGCGCATATCCGCCTTCATTGGTAAATCCGGCTCTGCAGCTGTCCACGCCGGTGCAGCACTCCTTCAGCTCCGTACCCAGCAGGCTCCATGTACCGCTGGAAAGGAACGCAGCATGATCGTCTCGCGCAGGCACAGCGATGTATGCGCTGCCGGTATCATGCGTAGCCGTTACGATGACCTCGGGATTGCAGCCAACCTCTTCGCGGATGGAAGCGCGCAGCTTGCCAAGCGAAGCGCCGGGCTGCGCAACAGGCGTGCGGAACCAGTATTCAGGAAGACCGGCGGCTGCCAGTACTTCAGGAGACCAGTTCTTGGTTTTGGCATCAGCCAGGGCTGTGGTGGAGCAGTTGGTCCACTCATGCAGCTTCTTTCCGGTCAGCCAGTATGCCAGATACTCCGGCACCATCAGAAAATCCTGCACCTGCTCGCGGTATTCGGGATGCTCCTGAAGCACGGCCATCATCTGATAAACCGTATTGAAGGGCTGCTTGGCAATGCCGGTGATGGCATACAGTTTTTCAAAAGACAGGGTCTTTTCAAGCAGCGCATCCATCCCCTGCGTACGGCTGTCACGGTAAGCAACCAAATCGCCAACGGGCTGATCTTTCTCGTCCAGCAGGACAAAATCAACCGCCCAGGTGTCAATGCCAACGCTGACAGGTTCAAAGCCCTTTTCCTTTGCCTCTTTGAGACCGGTCGTAACATGATTGCACAGTCCTTCCAGATCCCAGCAAAGATGACCGTTTTTCATTTGTGCGCCATTTGGAAAACGGTAAACCTCCTGCGTTTGAACGCGGCCATTCTCAAGCCACGCTGCAATGTGGCGTCCGCTGGACGCGCCGATATCCACTGCGAGGAAGCATCTCATAGGGGGGCCACCTCCTTTTTCTATTCACATTATACCTTGGCAAATCCAAAAAGAAAAGGACGGCAATCAACTGAGATTGCGTCCTGAATTAACCTCGCGATATTGTTTGGGACTCATGCCTGTGTGCTGTTTGAACAGCCGGTAGAAATGTCCCGTGTTTTCATAGCCGACTGCCTCGGCCACCTCCACAATCGACAAGTCGGAATCACGCAGCAGCCATCGCGCCTGAGCAATCCGCTTGCGCTGCAGAATCTGCGTGCAGCTTTCCCCCATGGTTTTCTGAACCACCTTGCTGAGGTAGGCGGCAGAGACGCCATGTTTCTGCGCAAGCTCATCAAAGCGGATGGAAGCATAATGCTGCTCAATTTCCTCCAGCACAGAAAGCACCAGCTCGTTTCCCCTGCCGTGCGGCATGGAAAGATGCGCGGTATTTTCCAGCAAATCCAGCAGCAGAAGAGACATGGCCGCCTTCAGCGTGCGCTGATGCACATCTTCCTGCTCAATCAGACGATAGAGCACGCTTTCCATCAGACTTTGAATGGATGGAATCTCCGCCACCCTGAAATGCAGATATGGCACGCTGCTCTCGCCTCTGCCCAGCGCATCCAGCAGAAAGCGGCCAAGGGCATTGGAAGAACCAAGCATTGCCAGCGCATCATCAAAAAAGGCAGGCCGGATGATAAAATTGACGCCGATATCCTCTTCGCCGCAGCGCTGAATGCCGTGTGTGGCATGGCAGTTGATCATCAGAAGCTCGCCAGCCCTGAGGGTCAGGGTAGGATAGCCGGGCATTTCGTGAACCGTCTTGCCACTGATCATGTACAGAATTTCGATATAATCGTGACTATGAGGCGGAAAAGCGGCAAAGCGCGTATGTTTGCGAAGGGCGATCATGCGGCTGGGCGGCAGAAGCTTCCGGCTGGAAAAAACCTGAGAAGCCCCCTGGGTATATGTATCCTTTTCAAGCGGCTCGCCCTGCAGAAGGCGCATTTCCTCCTGCGTTGGTTCGGAAAGCCGTTTGAGAAGCTCAGCGTTCATTTCTTTCGTCCTTCCACAGCAACAGATCAGTTCACATCAATGATATAACGCTCACAGGCGTTGATCAGCGTGGTTGCGCCATGCTGCAGCACGCGCGGCTGATTGTTGGAGTAACTCATGTGAACATGTCCATAAACCCAGTACTTGGGCTTGTACGTATTCAGCAGCTTCAGAAACGCCTCAAACCCGCGATGAACCATCGTATCTCTGTCGCCATATCCGCGCACAGGGGCGTGGGAAATCACAATGTCCACGCCTCCATGCTTCCAAAGCTGCCAGCGCAGTCTGCGGATTCGCCTTTCCATCTCCGCTTCCGTATACTGGTGCGGGCCGGGCCTGTAACGCTGACATCCGCCCAGACCCAGAATGCGCAAACCGCCGATATTGACGATGGTATCCTCTATGCACTCACAGCCTTCCGGCGGCGTTTTGGCATAGCGCCCATCGTGATTCCCATGCACATACAGCAGGGGCGCACGGCCCATCGTAACCAGAAAGCTCAGATACGAGGGCGCAAGGTCGCCGCAGGAAAGGATCAGGTCGATCCCATCAAGCCTGCCGGGCTGGAAATGTTCGCACAGATAGGGCGATTCCTCGTCAGATATCAGCAGGATTTTCACAAAATAACCTCCTCGGGCTGTGGTTTGATTTCGTTGCGCCTGATGCCAAGCAGCCGCACCATCTGCTGTGATACGGGCAGGATGTCATCAAATTCAGGAATGATGCCATCCACATTTTCTGCAAGCCAGTCCATATGGATAATCTCTTCGGCAGAAAGCGTATGTTCGCCATCAATACGCATCTTCCCCTGCTGATCGTTCACGGTGCAGCAGAACGGGTCGATATTTCCATCAATGATCCCCTGTTTGAGAATCTTGGCAAGCTGTTTGGCGCCCTCGGGCAGTGCAGGACTGAGAGATACATCAATCACACCGCTGCTCAGGCCCCACCAGTAGTTGACGGCCTGCGGATTCTTGGCGCTCAGCGCATTCCAACTTCCGTCAAACACACTCTGCACAACGCCTTCGTAGAACTTGCCCCAGTTCCAGCGCGGCGAAGCCAGCGGCATAAGGCTTCCATCATCCTCCACGCTGTAGGTGCCCCATTCCCAGGCCCAATGCGGTTCGTTCTTGTCGGAATCGCGGTTGGAGATGACCTTGATGCCTTCATCCAGCAAAGAACGCACAGGATTGCCCGGCAGGCAGGACCAGCGCAGCGAAATTCTGGCACGCGGATTCGTCATACGGGCGCCCAGCGCAAAAGCGTTAATGGCTGCCACCGTGCCAAGAATGGGATAATTGGCAACATATCCAATGCGATCCTCTTTGGCCATGGCGCCAACCACCGCACCGGTGATAAACTTGCTTTCAAAAATGCGACTGTAATAGGTGCGCACGCCCGCATACGGCATGGACAGCGAGCAGTTGAGCACCTTTACATGGGGATGCTTTGCTGCAATCTGCCTGCAAGCGCCAATCATGGGCGGCGTGGTAGCGAAGATCATCTGAGCGCCATCGGCAACAGCCTGTTCCATGCTGTCCAGAGGTTCGCCATCACCACAGTAATAGGTCTGCGTGGTGATCCTGTCGCCCATTTCGCTCTCCAGCAGCATTCTGCCGGTTTCGTGCGCAGCGGTCCAGCTGCTGCGCAAAGGATCGTACGCATAGATAAACGCCAGTTTCAGATGGTTAACCCGTCCAAAGCCGAGCATTCTGGTCAGATCAGGCTTTTCAGCAGTTTGAGGCGAGGTGCTGAGCGAAATAGCCGATCCGTTGGCAAAAATCATCACATCAGGCCATGCAGCCTGCAGGCTCTTCACCAGATCCGTGTGCTGAAGATCCTGAGGCGGATTCATCTGCAGCCATACAAGCAGCGCATCTCCCGCAGTGATCTCCAGTCGGCCTGCGTTTACCTTTTCAAAGGCTTCCACAAACTTGCGGTAGCCAAACAAAAACTCGCTGCGCTCATCGTCCGTCCACACATGATCGGGCGCAAAGCCAAGCCTTGCCTGCAGTTTTTCATAGCTGCCACGCGCGGTAAAGGTGATGTTGTACAATCCGCTCAGCTGATAAAACGGCAGAAACTCATAATAGATCTGTACCGTTTCATCCTCCGACCAGGGCGGAAGGATGCGTGTAACATAGCCGGGAATGCTGGGATTGCCGTAGCTCTTGAGTACGCTGACCCTCTTGTTGCCCTCTACCACATAGAATTTGCCCAGGTATTCCCAGCAGACAATCGGATCCGAAATGCCGCCACGGTCCAGATGGGCTTCACACAGATGAATCCATTTGTCGGCAAACTCGGTACCTTCATCCAGCATAGGCATAAAATTGCCGGCAAAAGCAGATCGTCTGCCTGCAGTTGTACTGCCTACAATCAATTCCATGGGGATATCCACCAGGCCTACGTTGACACGTCCGGCTGCGGCGTTTTCTGTAAAAACCTCATTGAGCACCTGGGTGTAGGGATACTGTCCATGCACGGTGCATGCTTTATAGTATTTCTGAGCCAGTTTGCGCGCATAAAGATACTGCGAAAGTGCTGCCTGTCTGCTCATTTGACCCTCCTGAACGCTTATTTTTCGTTACGCACTGCATTCTAAGGCATTATCCAGAGAAAGACAATGGATTAATCGATGCTTTCCAGCACTTTCAGCACATCCAGCACGCGCTGCCGCGGGACAAGCGGAGAGGGCTGATTCTTTTCAGCGCAGGAAACGAGATGGCCCAGTTCGCGCAGGAACCATCCGCTGTCAGGCAGATTGATGCCGCAAGGTACCTTGATGGGATCTTCCACATCAAAGTGCACCACGTCTCCATCCGCACCATAGCCCGTCAGGCCATCGTGATCGCAGATGAGCATGCCGCGCTCAAAGTACACGCGCCAACGGGCCGTAAACGGAATGCAGGCATTGAACCACGCAGCTTCAGAAGCCACATTCATGCCATTCTGATAGCTGTACTGGAAGCGATAATGCTCGGCATATTCCTTTCCCTCGCCGCTGCAGCGAGTGTAGGAAACCCGATCCGGCTTGCCAAACATGCTGATGATAACGTCCAGATCGTGGATGTGCAGATCAAAAGGCAAAAGTCCACTCTTCTGCTTGTCAAACAGCCATCCACCCTGCGTCCACTTCGGGCAGGCGCTC
This sequence comes from bacterium, assembly GCA_029009515.1. Lineage (GTDB taxonomy): Bacteria > Bacillota > Clostridia > Christensenellales > Aristaeellaceae > Limiplasma. Next base: position 9,044 of record JAQXJZ010000051.1, on the reverse strand, counting down.
AGGCGCTCGAAGCAGGCGTCCAGAGGCTTGCCATAGCGCTGATCGGCTACCACTTCGCGCAGCGTCTCCACCTCGCGGGTAAACTGCAAAACCTGCGCCACATACAGCTGCACGCCTGCTTTGTCAGCAGCCTCATACATTTCCAGCGCATCAGCATAGGAAAGCGCAATCGGCTTCTCCACAATCACATGCTTGCCATTGCTCAGAGCTTCCAGCACGAGCGGCTTATGGAGATACGTGGGCGTACATACGTCCACCAGATCAATCTCATGCGCCCCGCAGGCTTCTGTAATGGTAGCATAGATGGGCAGCCTCCACTCCGCAGCACGTGCGCGGTCACTGTCAGTGCAGCCAACCAGCGCTGTGACATTGGCAGTTTCAATGTGCAGGTCATTCATGTAATGGCAGGTACCCATGCCACCCAAACCGACAAGCAGAATGTTCATTGTACAGCCTCCTGTGTTGCTTCGCCCAAAAAGAGCAAAGCGCGCCTGCGCCCTGCTCTTCTGGGCAATCATGTTTGTTACAGGGTAAATCCGTGGGCACGCAGATAATCCGCGCTGTCCTGAACGGCCTGATTCACCTCATCCAGATCCTTGGGGCCAGCAGCGGTGAACTCAATTTCAATGCTGAAGGGGCTGTTGTTCTGCTTTTCCTTCAGCAGGGCGAAGATACCGGGGAAATCAATCCAGCCCTTGCCCAGCGCCGGGAAATCCCACACGTCTTCTGCACCGGCCTTTTCCTTCAGATGCAGATAGGCAACGTCATCAATGCAGGATGCAAGATCCTCAACCGGATTGACGCGGCCATAGAACACGACGTTGGCCGTATCATAATTCACCTTGACACGCTCGCTGTTCACCAGCCTGACAATTTCAGACAGGATCTTGCCAGTACCATGCTCCTTGCCATGCGTTTCAAGCACCAGCGTAAGGTTATACTTTTCCAGATGCGGAACCAGCGCGGCGATATAGCCAGCAACGGTTTCGTTATCCACCACAGCGTTGTCCTTGAGATGCGCTTCGCCGATAGAACTGACGATATAGGTGCAGCCAAAAAACGCAGCCAGACGGATATTGCTGATGAAATCACCAATACGCTCGGTATCCATCAGGTTGCAGTGACCGCTCATGCTGAACGGAATCAAACCCGCTTTGTCCATGGCGTCCTTCACATCCAGAAGATGCTGAAAGCTCTGATCGGGAAAAACATGCTCCGTCCAGCCCTTGGTGGCCGTCAGCTCAATGTAGCGAAAGCCGGCGCGGCTGATGCCTTCGATGGCTTCTTCAATGCTGAAGCCGTGATAGCAGTTGGAATTGACCGCAATGATCCTCTCCATGCTTATGCCTCCTGAACATTGACCTTGACAGCGCACTTCTTTTCAGCAGCTTCCAGAACGCCAAACACAGCGCGCATGGCAGGCAGAACGCTTTCGCCGGAAATGCCGGCCACGTTTTCGTCCTTGATCCACTCCACGAACAGATCGATGATGCCGGACTTGGTCTGGTTATCGTTGGTCTGAATCTGGTCAACGTCATAGTTGAACACTTCGCCGCTGCGCTTGTGCAGAATCAGCGTATGCTCAGCGTCGTCATAGATGCGCAGGATGCCATCTGTGCCGTACACGACGGTGGAGTTATCCTCGGGGCCGTAGTTGGTCCAGGACACATCCATGGTTCCAACAGCGCCGTCGCTCAGTGTGAGCACACACATGGCGTTGTCCTCCACGGTGATGGGAGAACCATCCGCAAACTTCTTATCCAGAACCACAGCGCTGGCCAGCACTTCCACGATGGTCTGACCGGTCAGATACTGGATGAGATCCGCCTTGTGCACACCCAGGTCGGCAAGCGAACCCATAGCGGCACGCGACTTGTCAAAGAACCAGGTGGACAGGCCTGGATCAACACTCCAACGCTCAGGGCCGGCATGACGGAACGCCGTGCGGAAGCTGATTACCTTGCCGATAGCGCCTTCATCAATCAGTTCCTTGGCCTTTACATGAGCACCGGCAAGGCGTTGGTTCTGACCAATCATCAGGCGCTTGCCGCTCTCCTTGGCAGCAGCAACCATGGCTTCGCAATCCTCCAGCGTGGTGGCCATGGGCTTTTCGCACAGCACGTGCTTCCCGGCCTTGAGCGCAGCGATGGTAATCTCGGCATGGGTGGTGTTGGAGGAGCAGACGCTCACAGCATCCACGTTGTCGCTGGCAAGCAGCGCTTCACAGCTTTCAAAAGCCTCTGCGCCATACTGTTCCGCCAGTTCCCTGGCACGCTCCATATTGAGATCATACAGCGCAGTAATTTTGCAATCCTCGCGGTCTGCATATTCCGGCAAGTGACGAACCTGACTGATTTTTCCGCATCCAATAACGCCAATTCGAAGCATATGGGTGTTCTCCTTTCAATCTAGGATCAGGAATCACTTTCCTTCTTCTGCAGAAGGACGGCGGCAACAACGATAAAGCCCTTGAACGCTTCGCGCAGGAAGGGAGGTACGCCCATCAGGTTAAGCAGATTGTTCATCACGGCGATGATCAGCATGCCAAGCACCGTGCCAAGGATGGAACCACGGCCACCACTCATGCTGGTGCCGCCAACCACAACCGCAGCGATAGCGTCCATCTCATAGCCGCTGCCGGCATTGGCGTAGTCCATGCTGCCGATACGGGCAACCTGGATGATCGCGGCGATCGAAACCAGGAAACCGGAAAGCACGTACACCAGCCACTTGACCTTCTCCACGTTGATACCGGAGAGGCGGGCGGTGCGCTCGTTGGAACCGATGGCAAACACCTGGCGGCCAAAGGGCGTCTTCTTGGAAACAATGTGCAGGATGACGGCAATGATCAGCCAGTAGATGATAGGCAGGATGACCTGACCGCCGATCTTGAAGTTGGAAATGCTCAGGAAAGCCGGGGGTACTTTCACACCCTGGGTCTGCATCAGCTGCTGGGTAACAGAGCGGCAGATCTTCATCATACCAAGGGTAGCGATGAAGGCAGGCAGCTTCTGCTTGGAAACCAGGAAGCCGGAGATGCCGCCCAGCGCGCAGCCCATCAGCATGCAGGCCAGAATGCCAATGGCAAAGGCAGGCACGCCAGTGATACCGGCAGCCGTCAGCAGGCCGGTGGGATACTGATTGACGAATACCATCAGCACGGCACCGACGGCCACCAGCGTGGAGCCGACCGCCAGATCGATGCCGCCGGAGATGATGACAAAGGTCATGCCAAGCGCCACGATGCCCACGTTGGCATTGTTGCGCAGAATGTTGATCCAGTTGCGGCCCCAGAAGCTGAACCACTCGCCGAAGGTTTCAAATTCAAAACCAAGCGCCAGCGTCTGCAAAATCACCATCAGCACCAGCACGCACGCGGTGGAGAAGATGGGCTTGGACTTCCACAGACGAATCGCTTTCTGCATGAAAGTTTCATTGGGTACGTTCGTACGCTGTGTCATGGGTATGTATATCTCCTCTCAAAAATCGCATTAGCCGCCGGTGGCCAGGCGCATCATTTCGTGCTCGTTCATGCTTTCGCCGCTTACCTCGGCGCGCACCGTGCCATGATACATCACCAGTGCGCGATCGCACAGGCGGATGATTTCCTGCGCCTCGCTGCAAAGCACCACAATGGCAACCCCCTCGTCCGCAAGGCGAAGGATAATATCGTAGATTTCTTCCTTCGCGCCCACGTCCACGCCCTGCGTGGGGTTATCCAGAATCAGAAGCTTCGGATTGGCACTCAGCCACTTGGCCAGCACCACCTTCTGCTGGTTGCCGCCAGACAGACTGGTGATGGAATCCGTTTCGTTTTCCATCTTGATCTGCAGATTCTTACGCTGAGTGCGGAACTGCTTGAGCAGTTCACCAGCGCGGATCAGACCAAACTTCGTGGTCTTTGGCATGGTGACGATGGAGCCGTTTTCAAGGATGTCCATATCCTTGATAATGCCGTTTTCCTTGCGGTTGCGCGGCAGATAACCAATGCCCAGCCCCAGCGCCTGCTGGGTGGATGTCATGGTGACCGGCTTGCCGTTTACGTAAATCTTGCCCTGATATTTTCCTTCAGCGCCAAACACCGTACGGAAGAGTTCGCTGCGGCCATCTCCCAGCAGGCCGGTGATACCCAGCACCTCACCCGCGTGAACCTTCAGGCTCACGTTGCGGAAATAGGGCTCCTGGGTCAGGTTTTCAAGGCGAAGCACTTCGTCACCAAGGTGTACCTCACGGCTGCTTGTGCCGGTCTTTACCTCATGGCCAACCATGTGACGGGCAATTTCAGGAATAGAGGTATCCTTCACATAGCCGTCAGCCACCAGAACGCCGTCGCGAAGAACGGTGTAACGGTCGCAGATTTCCATCACCTCGCGAAGCTTGTGCGAGATGAAAATGACGGCTACCTTCTGCTGCTTCAGCATTCGCAGCATATCAAAAACGCGCTCAATCTCAGGATCGGTGAGCGATGTGGTGGGCTCGTCCATGATGATGATGGAAGCATTCATCATCAGCGCGCGTGAGATTTCGACAATCTGTTTAAAAGAAGCGTCCAGCGAGGACACCATGGTGCCGGGATCAATCTCCAGACCCATGCTGTCGAACAGTTCTTTCGTCTTCTGATACATGGCTTTGTGATCCAGAAAGCCGCTGCGCTTCTTGATTTCACGGCCAATAAACATATTTTCATACACCGGCAGGTCATTGATCAGGTTCAGCTCCTGATGAATGAAAGCAATGCCTGCGCTCAGCGACTGAGCAGGGTTAGCAAAGGAAACCGGCTTGCCATCCAGCTCGATGGTTCCCTTGTCGGCAGAAAGCACGCCGCCCAGGATGTTCATCAGCGTGGATTTGCCAGCGCCGTTTTCGCCAAGCAGCGCGCAGATTTCGCCCTCGTTGAGGTTGAAGTCTACCGATTTGAGCACGTCATTGGCTCCAAAGGATTTGACGATGCCCTTCATGGAAAGATTCATGCGTTCACACCCGTTTCTCGGAATTCTTGCGATAAACTGGGGAAAAGGGCCATGGCAATGCCACGGCCCTTTTTGAATAACCGTAAGGATTAGTAGACGGTGTTGGCGGGATCGATGTACTCGTCCACGTTCTCAGCACTCACGATCTGGGAGGGGATCACCTTGACAGCGTCAACAGTCTCGCCGCCCACGACAGCGATCGCAACGTCCATGCAGTCCTTGATCATCAGGGGGCTGTACAGAGCGGAGCAGGCGCCGGATTCGGGGTTGGCCTTGATGATGCCAAAGTACTCCTGGCAGCCGCCGCCGCCGGTGATGGCCTTGATGTCGGTGCGGCCAGCGTCAGCGATGGCCTGCAGAGCGCCGATAGAGGTCTCGTCGTCCAGAGAGAACACGGCGTCGATCTTGGCGTTGGCGGTGAGGATGTCAGCCATGTCCTTCAGGCCGTCTTCACGGGTGAAAGCGGTGGCGTACTCAAGAATCTGAACGTTGGGAGCGATTTCGGCCATGGTCTCGGTGAAGCCCTTCATACGGAGCTCGGACACGGAGCCGGAGGGAGGCACGGGCAGAGCCACGACGATGCCTTCGGTGCCGATCTTCTCAACGATGTACTTCGCGCCAGCAACGCCCATGGACTCGTTGTCGCCAGTGACCTTGTAGATGCCATCAGCGGGGATGTCCATGTCGAAAGCAACGACGGTGATGCCAGCGTCGATAGCAGCCTGAGCGGCCACTTCCATGCCGGTCCACTGGGGAGCGATCACGATCGCCTGAGCGCCCCACAGGGTCACTTCGTCGATCTGAGCGGTCATTTCTTCAGCGTTGGAGCTGGTGAGCAGCTTATACTCGATGGTGCCGGCAGCAGCCAGCTCTTCGCAGTACTGCTGAGCATTGTAGGTGATGCCGCCAACCCAGCCATGGGTCACAGCGGGAACCAGCACGCCGACCTTCACGGGTTCAGCCTGCGCGACGGAGAACATGCCCAGAGCGAGCACGAGCGCCAGAACGATAGCCAGATACTTCTTCACGGTAGTTTCCTCCTCAAGATGAATTGTCTTTCTGCCTTTGCAGAAAGTCGGTGCAGCATAGCAAAAACCCGCCCAGTTTCCTGTGCCGGTTTTTCTCTTTCTGCGTTGTTATCAGCATACACCATTGACATCCGTTTGTCAATCCAAAAACCTTTCAAGTATAAAAACATAAAAAAATTCACAAAAGATACATCTATTTTAAAAAAGCCATTGACAAACCAACCCCTTTTTTGCTACTTTAATATACTGGTGATTGGATTTTTCCCACACCTGTGATTTGTGCGTTTTTGATAAACAGGTACTGCACGAAAGTCTAATGGTCACCACAATCTCCAGATTGACACTCAATGAATCCGGGAGGGTTAGACTATGGCAGGAACGATTTCCAGAGGTATCAAAGCACCCATCATCCGCGAAGGTGACGACATCGTAAAGATCGTTGTGGATTCTGTTCTGGCTGCCGCTGAACAGGATGGCTTCCAGCTGCATGAGAAGGACGTAATCGCTGTGACCGAGGCTGTTGTAGCCCGCGCTGACGGCAACTACGCTTCCACTGATGATATCGCGGCCGACGTCAAGGCTAAGTTTGGCGGCGAGACCGTTGGCGTCCTCTTCCCCATTCTGAGCCGCAACCGCTTTGCCATCTGCCTGCGCGGCATCGCCAAGGCCAGCAAGAAGGTTGTGCTGATGCTCAGCTATCCCTCCGACGAAGTGGGCAACCACCTCTTCGACGAGGATCTGCTGGACGAAAGCGGCGTGAATCCCTACACCGACGTGCTGTCTCTGGAAGAGTACCGCAAGGCCTTCGGCTATGTGAAGCATCCCTTCACCGGCGTTGACTATGTGGACTACTACAAGACTCTCATCGAAGAGGAAGGCGCCGAGGCGGAGATCGTCTTTGCCAACCATGCTGACGCTATCATGAAGTACACCAAGAATGTGCTGTGCTGCGATATTCACACCCGCGAGCGTTCCAAGCGCCGCATTCTGGCCAAGGGCGGCGAAAAGGTGCTCACCCTGTGCGACATCCTCAACGCTCCCGTCAACGGCTGCGGCTACAACGCTTCCTATGGTCTGCTGGGCTCCAACAAGGCCACTGAAACCACCATCAAGCTCTTCCCCAAGAATGCTCAGGAAGTGGCTGAAAACATCCAGAAGGAAATTCTGGCCCGTACTGGCGTGAAGGTGGAAGCCATGGTTTACGGCGACGGCGCTTTCAAAGATCCCGTGGGCAAGATCTGGGAGCTGGCTGACCCGGTCGTGGGCGCTGGCTATACCGATGGCCTCATCGGCCTGCCCAATGAGCTCAAGCTCAAGTTCCTGGCCGACAACGACTTTGCCAACCTGAGCGGCGAAGCGTTGGCTGACGCCATCAAGGCCCGCATCAAGGAAAAGGAAAGCGACCTGAAGGGCCAGATGGTGTCTGAAGGCACCACTCCCCGCCGTCTCACCGACCTGATCGGTTCTCTGAGCGACCTGACCAGCGGCAGCGGCGACAAGGGCACCCCCATCGTGCTCGTTCAGAACTACTTCAACAACTACGCCAACTAAGCAAATCAACAGCCCGCAGCAATTTTCGAATATGCTGCGGGCTGTTGATTTATTTTGCAACAATCACCTTGTAAAACAAACAAACTTCTGATAACATATCATCAACGCAATGGGCGATTTTCATATTAAGGAGAAACTGAAATGACGAAAAAATGCATTCTGCTGTTTCTGAGCACCATTCTGTGTCTGTGCAGTGCATACGCCTGTGCTGAGGAGGGCAGTCGCGGCGTCTGGTCACTGAACGAATACATCGACGAATTCGATATGGCAACGGACGATATGTTTCTCTCCTACGATCAACCTCTCACCGGTAAGTATTCGAACTATGCTGTGACGGATGGACTGCTGCATGCCCGAATCAGCTGTCTGAATGATGAAGTAAGCGGCAATCCGTACTTTTCCATTGCGCTGTACCAGCAAGGAACGCGTCTTGTCACCAACAGCAATGCCATTGCAGAGTACTATGACATCACAATCAAAGATGGATTCGGAAGCAAAAGCACACTGACCGGCGTCTACAACGGCATGGGTGAAGAACTTCTTATCGAAGGTGGTTCGGCTGCCACGCTGATTAACGCGCTGCGCGCTGGCGGCACGATCCACTTTTATCTGGAGCGCCGCGATGCAAGCCAAGTCAATTTCACTTTTGCCATGCATGACGTCTACGATTTTGTTGCCGTCTATGACCATTGGCAGCAAGCCAAAATAATTGATCCTGCTCCTGCTGCAGATGGCATCTGGGAAGTGGTGGAGTACATCGACGAATTCGACCTGCCCACTGGCACCTTCTATATCGCCAGCACTGTACCTGCCACAGGCACTTACAAGAACGCCTTCACGGACGACGGTGCATTGACCGCCAAGCTCTATCTTTTCCGAAATGAAGAAAATCAGGAGGAAATGGCCATCCAGCTGTTCAAGGACGGCAAATATCTGACTGAAAACGATGAACCAATCGCGTATTATTACGACTCCGTCGTAATGGATGCCAACGGGGAGAAAGAGAAATTCGTGGGCAGTTTCCATGCACGAAGCACCGAGCTGTACGTTGGCCCCAGCCAGACCAAGCCTGTGATTGATGCACTCCTCGGCGGCGGCACCGTTCGCTTCTCTCTCACCAGGCGCGATGCAAAAATCATTCGCTACATCTTCACCTTCGAAGATGTCAGCGGCTTCGATTCTGTTTATACCGAATGGTCACAGAAATAAAACCATCACCCACCGTGCGCATCGACCAAGGTGGAAAATTTCAAGTCCGCTCCTCAAGCCGAATTTGCCTTTTCCTCAACAAAAACCCAAAAAATTTTACGGGCCTGCTGCAGGCCCGTTCAGCTTGTCAAAAAACATTCTTTTGGAGTTGTCAGAGGGTCCACAGACCCTCTGACTGTATTCGTATCGACCGGCTTTGCCGGTCGGGCGGGGCGTTTCCGGCTCTGCCGGAAACTTTCCTTACACGGAGGAACGGCTGCCAGGGCTGCTTGCAGCCCTGACAGTG
>JAQXJZ010000050.1 GCA_029009515.1 bacterium | reverse complement strand
GGGGTCCAGGGGTTCCCCCTGGTCGGAGAAAGGGTCAGGGGATCCAAGGGGTATAGGGGAAACCTCGATGTTTCCCCTGTACCCCTTGGCCGCCGGAGGCACCCCCTGTTCCTCGTCGGCTCAACCAACAAAGGAACCAACCTCACGCGCAGTGCAGCCCCCGTCACACCGCCACCCGCACCATCCCAAACGCCATGGGCGGCAGCCGCATCACCAGCTCATTGCCCGCCAGCACAGCATCCCCCTCCTGCGGCGCCACCGCAGAATGATCATGCTGATTGGTCTGCTTGCACCCGGCCGTCAGCACCACGCCGCGCGCATGGTTGGCCGAGCGGATGGTGTCCACATAGCGCTCAAAATCCTCCGACTGCGCAAGGAACGCCGCCGTACCCATCTGCTGGCCGCCGTAGTACTGGTGCAGGGCGATGTAATCCGCAATGCCGTATACGTGGCGGATGACCTCCTCATCCCAGGTCTGCGGGGGCACTTCGGGATCCAGACCGGCTTCCGCAAACAGGCTTCGCTCCTTTGGCATTTCACGCTTTATTTCTTTTTGGGATACTTCACCTTCACGTCGTTTTCCTGCGCCCAGTTATCGGCAAAGCTGCCTGCGAAGGCGAACTCGTCAATCCTTTCAAGGTCGGCAGGAAATGACCATCGGCTGTGGAATCAAGAAATCATCACTCTTTTTCCATTTCCCGGCAGCAATCCCCCACGCCTCATCCGTTGCATTGGTATCCACACTTTCCGGGAGGCTTTCACCATGAAACGAACCGTGCTTGCTTTGCTCATCCTCGCCCTGCTGTGCTGCGCGCCCGCCGCGCTGGCCAACCGCTGGGGGCTGAAGGGCGAATTGCTGGATCTGGTGTCCGATACCGACCAATGGAATGACTACACCACCCTCTGCGATCAGTCCGGCGATATGGCCGTCATGAAAAGCCGTTATCACCACGTGCTGATGATTGCCGGAAAGGACGGGCTGGAAACCTACACGAAGGCGGTTTATCAGCCGGATGACGACGTTGATGTGGGCAGGCCGGAGCTGGTGGCCGGCGATGGCGGATTCACGCTGCGCTATCACGACGGGCTGTGGTTCCACTTTCTCCGGCAGGAGGATGGCTATCGCCTGCACTGCGCGTGGCGCGGGCAGATCAGCGTGCAGGAATCCGGGAGCGAATACCTCTACCGTGTCACGGATGAATACGGCAGCAGCGCGGTGCTGCGCGGGCCGATCATGCTGGAGGATTTCAACATCAGCCTGTTCCCGCGCACCGTCAACGAGGCGCGGCATCTGGCGCTGATGCGCGGCTGGCTGGACGGCGAAACGGCGCTGAGCTATCCGCTGGAGCAGCCCGCTTCGGGCAAGGGCACCGCGCTGGTGTACTCCGCGCCCTTTGGCGACAGCGCGTGGCGCGCGGCCAAGGGCAAGGCGGCGGTATCGCTGGCGGGCGGGCTGACCAAGCTCTTTCCCTTTCGCAACGCCGACGGCGATGAATACTGGTGCATCCGCTACGACGTGAGCCAGCGCACGCAGCGCATGGGTTTCATCGAGCGCGCGGCGCTGGACGGCAAACAGGCCGAGCCGTGGGACGAGACGGACAATCTGCTGGCCCTGCCGCTCATCGTGATTCAGGAAACCTATCTGACCGACGATCCCGAGGTATCGCAGTATCCACAGTTCGCGCTGCCCGTGGGCACGCTGCTCAACTGCATGGGTCTCTACGATGACGATTACGCCTACGTATCCGCCGAGGTCAGGGACGGACACGTTACGGACGGCGGGCAGATCGTGTGGGGCTGCGTGCCGCTGCGCGATGTGCAGCCGCTGCACTTTCAGACACAGCCGGAGACGGATGTGATGGCGCAGCTGGACGGCACATGGTGGTTCTATGCCGGCGGACTGGCTATGGGCGATGTGCTCAAGCTGCACGCCGACGGCACCTACGAAAGCTGGATGGGCGCATGGGAGGGCGAGCTGATCGACGGCGAGCTCTCCTCGCGCGGCCGCTGGCAGGTGATAGCCTGCGATCCTTCGTACAACCTGTACTGGAACGCTCCGGCGTATGAAATCCTCTTCATCCCCGATGGAGAATACCTGTGCACCACGCGCGTGGAAGGCCTGACCCTGGACGGTGAAAACAGCTTCAGCCTCACCAACTGGGAGGGCGGAGGCGGCTACGAGCGCGTGAAATAACAAAAAAACGGGCTGGTCAAACCAACCCGTTTTTCGGCATTCAACCCTGATCCGCCGCCGTCACCACGCAGGTGCCGGCAATCATCACCGCCAGCGCGATGAGGAAGGTGAGGCTGGGCACCTCGCGGAAGATGACCAGCGACATCGCCACCCCGATGAACGGCGCGATGGCATAATAGGCGCTGGTCTTGGCCGCGCCCAGCTCGCGCTGCGCGTAGATGTAGAACACGATGGACAGGCCGTAGGCCACAAAGCCCAGCGCCAGCGCCAGCAGCACCTGCCCCGCAGCCGGGAAGCTCTCGCCCGTCACAAGGGCGATCACCAGCGCGCCAAGGCCGGAGAAGATGCCCTTGATCACCACAATCTGCACGGGGTTTTTGGAGGAGAGCATGCGGGTGCAGTTGTTTTCAAAGCCCCAGCACACGCACGCGATGAGCACAAACACCGATCCCGCCGAGAACGAAAAGCTGCTCACGTCCCGCACCGACAGGATGGCGCTGGACAGCGTGACCAGCGCGATGCCCAGCCACAGTTTGGGCGAGATGGCCTCGCGGAAGAGGCACATGGCAATCAGTGATGTGGCCACGATTTCAAAGTTGTTCAAGAGCGACGCGTTGGCTGCCGAGGTGCGCGTGATGCCCACCATCAGCGCGATGGGCGCGGCGATATCCAGCACCACCATGCCGATGGTGTAGGGCAGCTCGCTGCGGGTGAGCCGCTGCTCGCGTGCGGCAAAGCCGGTGCGGTTTTCCGCCAGCTGCATCACCGCCATGCCCAGACCCGCACCCAAATACAGAAACGCGGCCATCATGGTAGGCGGCACATGGCCCAGCAGCAGCTTGGAAAGCGGCGCGTTGAGCGCATAGAAGGCGGCGGCCAGGATGGCGCACCACACGCCCTTGGTTTGCTTGTTCAAGATCAGTCCCTCACTTCCAGAAGCGGTCCAGCGCCGCGCTCAGGTCGTCCAGCACCTGCTGGTTGCCCTCCTCCACGGCCTCCACCACGCAGTGCTGAATGTGCTCCTTGAGCACTTCCCGTCCGATGTTGTTGATGGCCGACTTGGCCGCGGCAATCTGCGTGAGCACCTCGCTGCAGTCGCGGTCGGCTTCCACCATGCCCTTGATGGCCTCCAGATGCCCGATCACCCGCGAAAGCCTGTGAACGATGGCCTGCGAATGCTCATGATGATGCGCCATATCTTCCACTCCTTTTTGATCCCCCCCGGGGGGATGCGACACGAGTATATCAGACCTTTCAGATGCGGACAAGGAGGTTTTTTGTGAAATACCCCATCAGCCGCGAATTCTTCCCCTACACGCTGTTCAAAGCGCCCATGAATCCGGCCTTCCTGCGCATGGCGCAGCGCTACATGCCCCAGCCGCCGCGCTTTGTGTACAAGGACGCCGATCTGGACGTGCGCGCGCTGTCCATCCCCGTGGAGGGCGGCGAGATCGACGCGTTTCTGCTGAGCCCCAAGAATCTGCCTTCCCCCGCGCCGCTGCTGATCAACTACCACGGCGGCGGATTTGTGCTGGAGGGCGCGTTCAGCCACTACCGCATCGCCATGGTCTACACCAAGCAGGCGCGCTGCCGGGTGCTGTACGTGCGCTACCGGCTGGCGCTGGATCACCCCTTCCCCACGCCGCAGGAGGATTGCTGCGCAGCGCTGTGCTGGGCGTATGACCACGCGCAGGAGCTGGGCGTGGATCGGGATCGAATCGCCGTGGGCGGCGACAGCGCAGGCGGCACGCTGACCGCCGCCGTGTGCCTGATGGCGCGCGACCGCCATCACCCGGTGAAGCTTTTGTTCCAGCTGCTGGTGTACCCGTGGCTGGACGCACGCAACGGCCGCGAGGGCTGCACGCCCAGCGAAAGCTACCGCCGCTTCACCGACACGCCCATGTGGAATTCGTCCCTTTCGCGCAAGGTGGATCCCCTCATCGATCCCACCCCGGAGAACACGCCCATCGCCTACCGCTCGCCCGTGGAGGCGGAGGATCACACCCAGCTGCCGCCCGCCTACATCGAGGTGGCCGAGTTCGACTGCCTGCACGACGACGGCGTGCTGTACGCCAGCCTGCTGGAAAACGCCGAGCTGCACGAGGTGAAGGGCGCCATGCACGGCTTCGACACCAAGTGGACCGCGCCCACATCGCAGAGGATGATTGCCAAGCGGGCGGAGTATATGCGCGGGTGGTTCTGGAAGGAAGAACAGGAGGGCTCACCGCCGACGATGAGCCGCCTGCATGGACGGAAGCGGACAATAGAGAGCTTTTCCGCATGGTGGACGAGGGCTGTACCATCGCCCAGATGGCGCAGCGCTTTGGCTGCACCGAAAAGGCCATGGAGGCCCGGCTGTTCTATCTGGGATTAAGCAACAAATCGCCGAAGCTGTTCTGAGCTTCGGCGATTTTTGTGAATTGGGAACAAGCCGAAATGATGATCGTCAATTCGTGGCAGCCACAGGGAACGGTAACCGGAAGAAGGTTATGCCTGCATAAGCAAAGTGGGCACAACTTCATCATGCTCCTTGAGCAGTTCGCTGTCAAAGTGAACGCCAAGTCTGCAAGGAGTATCGAAGATCATCGTTTCATGACCCTCAGCGGTGAACGGCTTCCATTCCGGCCCATGCGGCAGCACGGGCTTGCCGGTTTTGGCAAATGACGTCCAGGCTCCGCACATGTTATCCTGCAAAACGTCGGAATCACGGCCCATGTTGGCTACGGGCACAAGATCTACATTGTGGAAGACAAAGGGGATCTCGGCGCAGTGCCAGGCAAGACGACCGCCGTGTATGGGGAATTCCTGAGAGAAGACGTAGTTGTACACAGGAGCTTTGGATGCAGCCGCGCGGCTGGTGCAGAATCGCTGTCCTTCCAGGCGGATACAGCTTTCGAAGTACAACAGATCGACGATGGGCTTGTGGGGATAAGCTTTGCGGAAGGCAGGAACCAGACGGTCTGCAGCCTCGCCGAAGCGTTCTTTCAGAGCAGCCAGCTGCTCGCTCTCAGTCATCTGATGCTTGTTCGGCAGGTGCACGCCGAAAGCAAATTCTGCAATAACCGTTCCCAGCATGACGGGAATGTTGGCGCTCTCTGGACGGAAGCCAATTTCTTTCCAGTCGCTCAGGAAGAAATCGTCTGGAAGAGGCGTTTCACCGCAATAGATCCATTGTTTGCGCAGGTCAGCCTGCACTTTTTCAAAGGCAGCTGACAGCTGGCGATAAGGAATTTCGGCCAGTTGATCCACTTCGTTTGTCTTCAGACCAAGCTCGGCAAGAATGGCGTCGACGATTTGCCTGCCATTTTCTCCGCGCCGTGGATAACGGAAATTGGGCGTGACTCCGCTCATCATGATACACTTGTGGAACAATCCGTCAGCTGCAGGAATCTGCATGAGCGAGGATACCTTGTGCCCGCCGCCGGACTGGCCGAAGACGGTCACGTTGTCCGGATCGCCGCCGAAAGCCGAGATGTTGTCGTGTACCCAGCGCAATGATTCAACGATATCAGCCGTACCGGCATTTGCAGAACCGGGGAAACGATCGGTGTGGGCATTCAGGTCCAGATACCCCAGCACATTCAGCCTGTGGTTGATGGATACCACAACAACGTCGCCATGCTTGCTCAGACGCATGCCATCAAAGGCTTCCAGTTCGATGGAGGAGCCCATGGTATAGCCGCCGCCGTGGATCCACACCATCACGGGAAGCTTTGCTTCCGGATCTATGCTCTGCGTCCATACATTCAGGTACTGACAATCCTCGGACTGCATCCACTCCCTGTGAGGAATCAGGATATCGGACTGATGGTTTTCCACAAATGCGGTGGAACAGATAGGGCCGTAGTAAAGCGCATCCTTTACGCCTTCCCATGGCTCAACGGACTTGGGAAACTCAAAACGTTTGGCAGTCGCATAGCGGATGCCGCGGAAAATATAGGTGGAATCCAAGGCAAAGCCCTTCAGACGACCGGCTTTGGTCGTTACAGTCGTCCGTTCATCACACATAAAGATGCTCATTTTTTTGCGTCCTTGTCTATCACTTTTTCAAGGAATTCTTTCAGACAGTTGCCATAGCCTTCCCAGTCCTCTGCGGATGCATCGCACCAGCAAATGCTGCGTCCGCAGGCTTGGACAATCTGCTGAACGCCGGCGTCGCTACGATTCAGGAAAAGAAGGTTTTCAGCCTTCTGGCATTCAGCAGCAATGCGTAGCGGATCACCACTGGCAAGGATTTCGTCTGCCACAGGAAGTTCTCCGTAGACGCTCTCCATGTCATGGTCGTGCACTTCGCCAAGAGCGTATCGGGAAATGCGGCTGAAATCAGCTCCTACCGCGCCGGCAGCAGCAAATTTTTCCGGGCAGATCAAACCCAGCTTGGTACTGGCAATTGCTCCCATCTCTGCGCCAAAGCAGAAACAGCGTTCCTCAGGAAGACCAAATACTGTTTTCAGATATTCGGGAAGTTCTTCCGTCAGATAATCCCACCACTTCATACCATGAACCATGTTGCAGAAATCCGAGCTGACGCCTTCGGGCATAACAACGGCGATATTCCTTTTTCGGGCCCACAATTCAATGCCGGTATAGCGTACCCAGTCGGTGGCAAGACCTCTGCGCACAGGCAGCAGATACAGGACCGCTTCTGCGGCTGCTGCGCCGTCTTCAGGCAGAAGAAGCGCAAAGCGAGAGCTATTCCTGATCGTTTTGAACATTTCACGTCCTTCAACAAACGCCATCTGCTTCATCCTCCTTCAGCATCCAGTCGAGGATTCCTTCCAGCAGTGGATCCCACATATCAAAGTTATGGCCGCCGGTTCCCACCTTTGTGGTCAGAGGAATTCCCAGCGCCTTGAACTTTTCCACGGTTACCAGATCCTCTGGCTGTGCGTGGTCCTGATCGCCCCAGCAGAGGAAGAGACGCGGCAGTTTGTCGCCGCGCAGCTTGTGCTGCCGTGCCATTTCAATCACGTCGCCTGGTGTTCCGCGGTAGCTGTCGGCGCTGTGAAAGGCGTGAAACAGTTCTGCACCGCCGCCAAAGTGACGGCCGGTTTCCAGCAATTCCATGGTTGCTACCACATCAATGGGAGACGAGCATGCCGCTACGGCACGGAACTGATCAGGATACTCCATTGCAAGTTTGAATGTGCCATGGCCGCCCATGGAGATACCCAGTATGAAGCGTTTGTCCGGATCGGCGGGCAGCACGGGGAACATTCTGGCGCTGATCTGAAGGACTTCTTTAGCCATGGAATAACCCTTCTCGCCATGAACCATGTCGGTGTAGACACCCAGGTGGGAAGAAGGCGCTACGATGGCCATATTCCGTGTGTCACAATAGCGGGCGATGGAGGAATAGAGCAGCGAACTTTTATATTCCGAAAAAGCGCCATGCAGCAGGTAGAGTACTTTGAGTGTCTCGGTATCCCGCCATTTTTCAGGCAGATATACGCCAAATTCGCCCTCTCCACCAAGTGCAGCGGATTGATACTGCACATTATACAGAGTCATTGCCAGCCCCCTCCTTAGAATCCAATTTTGCGCGCCTTGGCCGTTTGAATAACGGGCGGTTTTCCTTCGTGCCGCATACTCTTGGAAACGCTGATCAGGAGATCAAGGCCATCGCGCTTAAGCGTTACATCATAGGCCATCCAGGAATTGAGCCAATGCACCGTAAAGTGGACTGTGTTGTCGTCTGCGAAGAAACCATGACAACAGGTCATGGGCAGATCGGGCATCACCTGATACGTCTTTTCGGCTTTCAGTGTGCCATCCAGTGCGACATAAAAGACAGAACGCTGGTTGACGGTCACAACTAACGTCTGTTTTTCAACCTTCAGATTCAGGAACTGGATGTCGCGGGCGACGGAGGAATCATAGAACATGTGGTAGAACTCAACATTTCCCGGGAAAGCTTCCATCCAGAAGTTCGCATGTCCTTCGCGTACCACATAGGTTCCTTCCATCTCACAGGCCTTTTCAGGAATGGCGCGGATTTCCGGGCACGGCAGACTGCGGCTGCTCTCGTATGCGCGCAGAGCACAGAGCGCGTCGCTGTCTTCCGGCATTGCCGTGCTTGTCATGTCGCGGAGAAGAGCCTGCAGAATATCCAGTGTCTTCTGCACACCATGCGGATGAACACCGCCTTCGTGCAGCGAGATCACAGCATTCTTTTCGGTATCGATCAGGCAGAACTGTCCCTGTCCGCCGTCAAAACGATAGACTCCGGGCTTCTGGCACATCCAAAGCTGCCAGCCATAGCCAAGCTTCGCATCCTCCGTGCCGGGATCGTTAGTCGTATCAATCTGTTTTCGCGTGGCTTCATTCATCCACTCTTCGCTGACAATCTGGCTTCCGTCGGCGTAGCCTTTGGCAAGATAGAAAAGTCCAAGACGGAGGTTGGCTTCGGTGGTTGATGAAGTGCCGGGCTCAGCGCAGACGTTGTTGCCAAACTTGCGCCAGACAAGGTCGCCGTCGCCGACGCCGATCTTGTCAAACAGTTCTTCTTTGAGAAATACATCAATTGGCTTTCCGGTCAGCTTTTCAACCAGTGCGCCCAGCACACAGGAGCCGACGGAGTTATAGCAGAAATAGGTTCCAGGTTTCTTTTCAATGGGAAAGCGGAGGAAGTTTTCCATCCAGCAATCATCGAAATGCGGCATGGACGTCATGCCGCACGACATGCTCATCACATCACGAACTTTGACAGCGCGCATGGCTTCACTGGGTTCAATGCCATACAGTTTGAATTCTTCTGCCAGCAGGTCCACCAGCAGATCATCGGGCGAAAGCAGGCCTTTGGTGCAGGCGATGCCGACAGCTGTACAGGTCCAGCTTTTGCCCATGGAATGGTTGGTATGAGGAAATTCTGGGGCGAACGGCCTGGGCCACGATTCTGAAATGACGCATCCGTTTACAGCGATCATTACGCCGTGGACTTCGTTTTCGTTGGCGTCCAGAGCTTGGAGTGCCTGAAGAACGCGGGCGCTGCTCACACCCTGTTTTTCAGGACTGGTACGCAAAAGAGGGGCTTTGGTCAGTTTCATGATTGATCCCTGCTTTCATTGGATAGAGGGAGCCAACGGTGACCGTTGGCTCCCTCCTGACTTACCTGTTTGCCAAGTGTTGATTAGTATCCGAGATAGGTGGCCAGCTGAGCCTTGAAGTCTTCCTCGATCTTGTCGATGCCGGCAGCGTGCATTTCGCTGCGGAACTGCTCAACCATCGCTTCGGTATCGTCGCCGTAGAGGCCGAAGCCCAGCGTCCACTGGTACTCCGTCCACAGCGCAGCAATAACGGAAGCCTCAGCGGCATACTTGGAAGAATCGTAGGTAAAGCCAATGGCGGGCATGGTGTCGTTCACGCGCTCTTCAGCGGTCTTCTTCCAGGCAGCCAGCGCTTCGTTCTCGATCTTCAGGGAAGGATTGCCCAGACGCTGCATGGAGAAGATCATCTGGTCAGTGGTGTAACGGTCGTTGGCGGGGCCGTTGCTGTAGGTGCCGTCTTCGTGGAGGATGTAATGCTCACCCTCGAAGCCGTAAACGAGCAGCATGTTGATTTCGGGATCGTTCATCATCATGTCCAGAGCCACGGCAGCGCGCTCGGTCTTGGTGGACATGTAGGGGAAGGAGTTGCCGTAGCGCATGAAGCGGTCGCGGCTGGTACGGGTGGTCTCGTCCATGCAGATGTACAGCGGGACAAGATCTTCGTACTGAGCCATGTAGGTCATGGTCAGCGGGATGCCGCTGAAGTTTACAACAGAGGTGCCGGCGGCGAAGTTGTCTTCCAGCGTGCTCTCAGAAGAGATAACGTCGGACGGGAACACACCGTTCTTGTAGTACTCAGCCATCTTCAGGCAGTACTCCTTGAACTCGGGAGTGTCGCCGAACCAGGTCAGATCATCCAGCGTCACGGGATCCTTCTTCAGATCGTAGAAGTACCAGATGCCGGTGGAAGAGCTGCCAGCCTGACCCAGGTTATACTTGGGATTGAGCAGGCAGTGGTGGCTGGGCCAGAAGCCCTGGCAGTTGATGGGGTACACGCCAGTGCCCTTTTCGCTCTCGGCGATGGCATACATGAACTCATCCAGCTTGTCCCAGGAGGTGATATCCTCGGCCTTGAAACCAACCTTATCCAGCCAGCACTGGCGGGTGAGCACCAGCTGAGGAACGACTACCTCACAGTAGTTGCGGGGAACGGTGTAAATGGTGCCGCCGACCTTGATCTCGGCCCAGGCGCTGGAGGGCATGGCCTCGTAAGTCTTGGGCATGTAGGTCTTCAGGAATTCTTCGTCAATTTCCTTGAATGCACCGGCACGGGCATTCTCGGCATAGTTGCACCATTCGGCGGTGTAGATGATGTCGATGTCCGGGCTCGCGCAATAGAGCGTGTAATTGGCGATGAAGTCTGCAAAGGAAACATGCACGAAGTTAACCGTGGTGTTGATGCGCTGCTGAAGCAGCTCGTTGACCTTGGCAGAAACGCGATCCCAATCCGCCAGGTCATTGCCGACATGGTACATGGTGATCGTTTCGGGAGCAGAGAGATCCACGCCGGGATAGTCATTTGCAGACTCCGCAAGAGCAGGAGCGCAAATGGCTGCCAGCATCACCAGAGAAAGAACCAGGGCAAGCAGTCTTTTCATGAAGAAACCACCTTTCTTTTTTATACTCAGGCCATCTGGCCATCATACCAGGGAGAGGATTATCCCTTTACGGCGCCAATGATCATACCTTTGATGAAATAGCGCTGCAGGAAGGGATACAGAAGAATGATCGGTCCGACGGTGACGCATGTCATGGCCATCTTCATACTTGCAGAGGGAATGTCGGCGGCCGAGATGGTGGACATTTCGCCCGAGGCTGCCAGCTGTTTCATGGCCTGAATGCTTGCCAGAATCTCCTGCAGCAGATACTGCAGGCTCTGCATATGCGGCTTGGAGATGAACAGCATGGAATAATACCAGTCGTTCCAGTAAGCCAGCGCCGTGAACAGGGTAAGGGTAGCAATCAGCGGCGTGGTCAGCGGAAAGATGATTTTGGAGAAGATCTGGAAGTCGTTGGCGCCGTCAATCTTTCCACTTTCAGTAATCTCAAAGGCGATGCCCTTCATGTAGTTCTTGGCCAGGATGACATTCCACACAGAAAACATCAGCGGCAGGATGCGCGCCAGATAGTTATCCTTAAATCCCAGATAAGTGGTGCACATCAGGTACCATGGCACCAGACCGCCGTTGAACAGCGTGGTAAAGAAGAAAAACAGCGAAAAGTGATTGTGCCACTTAAAATCGCGTCTGGCCAGCACATAGCCGGTCATCGTTGCAATGGCTACAGCCAGCACTGTACCGATGACGGTGACCATGATGGTATTCCCGTATGCCCACAAGATGCGTGCCGGATTGGAAAACACGTATTGATAGGCATCAACCGAGAATTCGGCGGGCCATAAGCCATAGCCATCGCGCAGGAGTGCCGTTTCTGCCGTGAACGATGAAGCGAATACGATGCAGAACGGAATGAGACAAGCCATGCCGAAAACAAACAATACGGTATAGCTCAGCGCCGAAAGGAGCATACGATCCCATTGCAGCTTCTTCTTTCTCATGTTGTCGCTCCTCCTTTCAGAACAGAGAATAGTCCGGCTCGATCCACTTGACCAAAGCGTTGACCACCATAATGGTCACAAAGCACAGCACGCTCTGATAGAAGCCTGCGGCAGCTGTCATGCCAAGCTGCGAGTTGCCCAGCATGCTGCGGTAGATGTAGGTATCCAGAATGTCGGTTTTCCGGAGAAGAACGCCGTTGTTGCCGATAAGCTGGTAGAACATGCCAAAGTCGCCGCGGAAGATTCTGCCGACAGCCAGCAGAGTCATGATGATAATGGTGGAAAGCAAAGAAGGTACGGTGATGTGGAAGATTTGCTGCCACTTGTTTGCACCATCCAGCTCGGCTGCTTCATACAGACCGGGATCGATGCCCGTGATGGCAGAAAGATAAACTACGCTGCCATAGCCAACCATCTTCCATGCATTCAAAACGATCAGAAGCGTTGGCCAGACGGAGGCGGTTGTGTTGATATTCAGCCGTTTGGCACCAAAGAGTTCAATCAGCTTGTTGATAACGCCGTATTCATAGCTGAAAAGCGCCTGCACGATGGCAGCAGCAACAACCCAGCTGATGAAGTAAGGAAGGAAGATAAAGGACTGGAAACACTTTTTGAACCACTTGCAGGAAATTTCGTTGATAAAAACGGCGACTGCCACTTCCAGAATGGTATTGACTACAATGAAACCAAAGTTATACAGTAGGGTTGCGCGGGTGAGCGCAGACAGCTTTCCCGAAAGAATCAGGAAACGGAAGTTGTCCAGACCATTCCAGGGACTGCCGAAAATGCCGTCGCGATAGTTGAACTGCTTGAAGGAAAGGATGATGCCGGACATCGGCAGATAGTTAAAAACGACCACATACAGGACGGCAGGCAAAAGCATGATCAGCAGCAGCCAGTTTTTGCGCACGGTATCCAGGAAGGATTGACGCCGGAGCATAACGGGCGCATTGGGGAGAGAATTTTTCTTCAATGAAACCGTCACCCTTTCTTAAGTTGTGGTTTGTTTGCGTTTCATAATCGAATAGCCAATCAGCATGATCAGCTCGATGGCAACCGGAATGAGCATCCAGAGATAAATATCAGAGTAACCTGCGCGGTCAGCAATCAGTCCGGCAAAATAAGAGCCAATGCCGCTGCCGATATCCAGACCGGTGTAGAAAATGATTTGCGCCATGCCGATCTGCGCTTTTTCCACGGAACGCACACTCCACGCCTGCGTAGTAGGATTGATGCTGCCGTAGCTGAGCGCATAGAAAAGCGCGATGATCAGGAAAACGATGAGGCTGCCGGCAAAACGGAGCGCAACCAGAACCGCGCCGAACAGGAACAGAGAGGGAATCAACAATACCCAGGGATCAATCCGGTCCGAAAGACGGCCGAAGAAGGGCCGTGCAAAGAGCAGCGTAAAAGCGTTGACCGTAAAGAAGAGACCGATGTTGGCTACGCCACGCTCTGCGGCTGTAAGAGCAATGAAGGAACTGACCGCGCTGGCGGGCATCATGGAAATCATGATAAACAGCGTGGGAAAGACCGGGCTCCAGTCCATATCCTTGAAACCGGTTTTCTTTCGGATACTCTGCTTGCTGGTGCTGTCGATGTTTTCAATGTTTTTGAGACACAGGCACAGCACAACAGAAATCAGCAGCATTCCCATCGAAATTCGGAAGGTGCTGGGAAAACCAACCTTCTCAACAAGCGTAAGCCCCAGGTTGGGTGCCAGTGCCTGACCAAAGACGGATCCCAGACCGAACATGCCAATGCCAGCGCCGATCTTGCTTGGAGGAAGCGTGAGCGCAGCAAGCGTCGCCAGCGCTGCCGTGCAAATTCCCCAGCCTACGCCCTGAATCAGACGGAAGAGGTAGAGACTGGCGGCAGTGTGACTGATGGAGAAGCCGAACATAGACGCCGCAATCAACGCCAGCGCCAGCACAATGGCCTTGCGGTACCGGCCAGTGAGATTCACCTGCGTCAAAGCAATTCGGCTGGCGACGGAGGTGATGGCAAACATGGTGCCAAGCATTCCTGCAACCGAGTTGCCAAGCTGCAGCTCAACAGCATACATGGGCAGAATGGGGGTTAGAATATGGAATCCCATGGAGTTGAAAATGTTGACGGCAAAAATCATGATAAACGGAATAGACCACACCGTCTCCTTACGTGTGTCGTTTATGGGAGTCATTTGAACACAGCCACCTTTCTTGCTGAAAATATAGCATAATGTATCTTTTGTTGCGTAATAAAATGAACTGTCAAACGTCGCGTGGTAATAAATCGTACATTTTTTGTTTTGACACTAAACCGATTGTATTGAATTTCCAGAAGCGCTCGGTTATAATTCTCGCATCATTAAATCCTTTCTGCATCTTTAGAAAAAACGGCTGTCAGTAAGGAGCAATGTAAGGTGAAAAATGAGTATTTCAGATCTTGGTAACACGAACAGAAAAGTGAAACTGACAGTTCTTCACACGATGTATCGAGGTGAAGACTATCTTCCGGATAAGCACTGCGCCATACTGCTCACCTATTGCTGCAAAGGCGGAATCACCATTGCTGCAGCCGACAAGGAATACAGCCTGACGCCGGGATGGTTTCTGTTATCCAATGCCTGTGAGAAACTCCATGTAACTGTCAGCGACGAACGATCGCAGTACTATATTCTGGAAGGTTGTTTTGATACAGAAGGTATTGATATGCTGGAAGCGCTGGATGCTGCTTCCTATTCGCCCTATGCGCTTGTTTTTCAGAGTTCAGATATTTATGTGCGTTTTGATACCGAGGAGAACCGGCTTCTTCTTACGCTTGCCGAGCTGGCCAATGAATTTGCAAATCGTGAGCAGGCAAATCAGCGACTGATCGCTCTGCTTTTTGAAACGTTACTGATTAAATTGGAACGAGCCGTTCAGACGCATGGACGTGCGTCGGGATTCAGCTATGTGGCCGAGGCCAAGCAGTACATCCGCTCCAACCTGAGCTCTGCCCTTACTGTGCAGTCTGTGGCGGATCATATCGGCATTCACCGTTCCTATTTGATGCGCATTTTCCGGCAGCAGACGCGCATGAGTGTGAATCAGT
Organism: bacterium; assembly: GCA_029009515.1. Classification (GTDB taxonomy): domain Bacteria; phylum Bacillota; class Clostridia; order Christensenellales; family Aristaeellaceae; genus Limiplasma. Next base: position 834 of record JAQXJZ010000050.1, on the reverse strand, counting down.
ATATTAACCGTATGAGAGTAACGCAGGCGACGGTGCTTTTGTCTGACTCCAGCATGTCGATCACTGAAATTGCATTTACGGTTGGTTTCAACAGCCGTCAGAATTTTTATGTCGTTTTTGAAAAGCTTATCGGCTGCTCGCCAAGCAAATATCGTATATCGCACGGTGCAAAGAAAAAAGGAAAGAAAGAAAAAGGGCCAAACACCATTCGGGATTGGCCGGATATTGAGACGATTCATCTTTTTGTTGATTGTGATTCGGGAGAAGGCATTCCATAGAACGGTGGAATGCCCCCTGCCGATGCGCCAGGTTTATCAATTCCGCAAAAACAAAGAAAAACGCTCGACCCTTTGTGGATCGAGCGTTTTTTGCTGGTGGAGCATAGGAGACTCGAACTCCTGACCCCAACACTGCCAGTGTTGTGCGCTACCAACTGCGCTAATGCCCCGTGGCTTCAGTGGCCGTGGCCTCATCAGCGAGATATATAATAGCACATGTTTTTCGGTTTGTAAACCCCTTTTTCAAAATTTTTTTGAATTTTTTTATCGAGCGCGGGAAAAGATGCGCTTTTTGTTGTGTCATAAGGGCTTGCGGGCTGCGGGAAAAGAAAACGAAAAAAATTTCAGTTTTTTTTAATTTCGGGGTTGACATTTGGGGTGAGATCGCATATAATAACTTTCGCACCAAGCGCAATGGGGAATTGTGTAACGGCAGCACCTACGACTCTGACTCGTATTGTCTAGGTTCGAATCCTAGTTCCCCAGCCAATGGCTCCATGGTCAAGCGGTTAAGACGTCGCCCTCTCAAGGCGAAATCAGGGGTTCGATTCCCCTT
>JAQXJZ010000049.1 GCA_029009515.1 bacterium | reverse complement strand
TGCCCTGCACCCGCCAAAGGGTTTCACCCTTTGGAATCCTGTGGTTGAGGCCGCTTTGCGGCCTCAGGGGGGAGATGGTCTGAGAAGGAACGCAGGTAGGGGGTGTTGCCGTCGGGCCGATCCAGCAGCTGGCGGTAGAAGTTTGCCAGGCGGATAACGTCGCCGGTCAGCAGGCACACTTCGCCAAGTTTCATTGGGTGAACTCCTTTCAGGATTTCAGGAAGGTTTCCGCGTCCGCCTCGGTGATTTCGTGCGAGCTGTAGCGGGCGCGCTCGTACAATTCGGCAGGCGCTTCGTTCAGCGTGTCGCGTGCGGTCTGGCTGTCCGTCCATTCGGGATGGCGGCGGCGCAGAATGCCGTAGCGCTTGCGGATCTGCTCGCGCGGCGGCAGGCCTTTCAGGTCGCGCTCGCTCAGGTGCTTTTTGAACCAGTCGCGCGCAAAGGCGAAGCGCTCCTCGCCCTGGGAACGGGTGTCCTCCAGCTCGTCCACGTAGTCCTCAGAGGCGGACTGGGCGTAGCTGCGCAGGCGCTGCATGAGCCATACAGCCAGCTTTTTCAGCTTTTTCCACAGAAAGCGCAGCACCCAGACGGTCAGCAGGATTGCCAGTGTGCCGGCCACCACCAGCATGATCTTTTCCATGATCATGGCAAACAGGCTGGGTTCGCCGGCTTCCATGAGCGGCATGCCCGCATCGCCCGTTTCACCGCCGCCGCCCACGGGCATATCGCTCTTGGTCAGCGACATCAGCCAGCGCACAAAGGCAATGACGATTTCCTTCACCTTTACCCACAGCCACTGCAGCGCCTTTGCAAAGGCGGGAATCAGCGACAGAAGCAGCGTGAGGGACAGCGTGATCCACACGAGGATCTTGTTGCGCCTGCGGATGGAAAGCGGCACGCCTGCGGCGTCTGGCATGGCGCCCAGCAGGCTGATGCGGTTTTGCATCATGAGGCTGAAAACGAGGTAGATCAGGAAGCTCAGGAACACCGGCAGATACAGCGCGTCAAACACCTCGCGCCTCGCCATCTGCAGGTTCATGAGCATCTGCGCAATCAGATGGATGAGCAAACCGGTGATGGGCCAGGCGGGGTTCAGCTCGTGCCCGCGCTCCCAGCCGCCCATGGGCAGCGTGAAGAGCAAAAGCACGCTGCAGCTAACCGGGATAATCCACAGCGGCCACGCCTCGCGCCAGGGCAGGAAGTACCAGCCTGCCGCAATCTGTGCAGCACAGCCTATGAGGCCAGCTGGCAGGCGCCACTTGCCGGGAATGAACATGCACACGCAGCCAAACACAGCATACAGCGCCACAAACAGCATCCACAGCCACGGGCTGTTGTCGGCCTGAAACGCGCCTGTCAGCAGCACCACGGGCGCAATGACACTGGCCATGAGGATGGGGAAGCGGCATTTGAACATTTTAGCACGCATGCGCATCCTCCTCTCCGTCCAGCAGCACCAGCTGCACGGTGTTGCCCATCAGGCGCAGGGCGTCCATGCGCTGGCGGATTTCCTTGCTTTCATAAGCGGAAAGGATGAGAAAGTCCACGCCGGAAAGGGTGAGCAGCTCATCCAGAAATTCGTGAAAGCTCTTGATGAATTTCACGCGGAGCCTTGCAAAGGCAGCAAGCAGCTCCTCTTCGCGCGCAGCGCCTGCATCGGGCGGAAGCACCGTGCACTCCTCGCTGTCGCCCATGGGCATGTTGGCGGCCATGCCGCAGGGCAGGCCCTGCCGCAAGGCGTCCACGCACAGTGTGGCGGCTACGGAGATGGCATACTCGACCGGGCCGTGCTCGTAGTCCATCAGCTGGCCCCACTGGTGGTGGCTCAGCTGACCGTTGACAATCACCATCAGCCTGGTCTGGGCGGTGAAGTCATGCGTGCGCACCTGCAGTTCGCCGGTGCGCGCGGTGGCGGCCCAGTGAATGTCGCGCACGTTGTCGCGCAGCTGATAGGGGCGGATGCCGTTGACGAGGAACGGGTCCTGCAAAAGCTGACGCGGCACGATGCTTTCACCCAGCAGGCGGTAGAAGGGCGCGGGCATTTCCTCCGGGGCAAGCAGCTTGGGATACACCAGAATGGGCACCGACATGCGCTGCTCCTGACCTACGCACGAAAACCCCAGCAGATCGCCCGCCGTGAGCGTGGCGTTGCCGATATCGTACGCACCGCGGTGCATAAGGCGCACCTTGTGGCGGCGCGTGATCTGCTGATAGGGCATGAGCATGAACAGGCTGCGGTGATACATCTCGCCGCTCACGCCCAGATTGTCCTGACGGCCGAAGCGCAGGTGGGGGGAGATGCGCGATTCCAGCCTCAGCCACGGAATGAGTAGCGGACGGTCGTTGCGCACGACTTCGATGACCTCCACCGTTTCTCCTTCGTGCGCCGCCGGCACGGAAAACCGGCGCGCGCACTGCAGGCCCTTGAGTGCAAACCAGTGCAGAATCAGGTCAAACAGCACGTTCAGCCCGACGAGCACCAGCACGATGACCAGTACATTCATAGCGCTTCCTCAGTGGGGACGGGCAGGGTGGAGAGCAGCTCGGTCACAAAGGCCGCCGCGCTCTGCGCATGCATGCCGCGCATCACGATGCGGTGCGCCAGCACGCACACGGCCAGCTCCTTCACATCGTCCGGGATCACATAGTCGCGTCCGCGCACGGCGGCCAGCGCCTGACATGCGCGCATGAGGCTGAGCAGCGCACGCGGGGACGGGCCGAGGCGCACCCTGGCAGGATCGCGCGCCGCCTCGCACAGAGCGGCCATGTAGCGCATCACAGGCTCGGATACCTCGCAGCTGGCGTACAGCGCGGCAGCCTCGCGCAGCTCCTGCATGTCAGCCACCGACTCCAGCGAAGCAAGCGGACTGTCCATGCGGAAGCGGCGCATCATCTGCAGCGCTTCCTCCTGCGTGGGATAGCCCAGCGAAATGCGGATGAGGAAGCGGTCCAGCTGCGCTTCCGGCAGCGGGAAGGTGCCCTGCGTTTCCACCGGATTCTGCGTGGCGATGACCAGGAAAGGAGCCTCCAGCGGATAGGTCACGCCGCCTTCGGACACCTGGCGCTCCTCCATGCATTCCAGCAGGGCGCTCTGCGTGCGCGGCGTGGCGCGGTTGATTTCATCCGCCAGCAGGATATTGGTGAACACCGGGCCGCGCACGAACGCAAAATCGCCCGTCTGCTGACGGAACACGCGCGTGCCGGTCACGTCGGCAGGCAGCAGATCCGGGGTAAACTGCACGCGGGCGAATGCGCCGTTCATGGATTTGGCCAGTGCCTTGGCCAGCGTGGTTTTGCCGGTGCCGGGCACGTCCTCCAGAAGCACGTGGCCGCCGCAGATCATGGCAGCCAAAACCAGCTCAATCTCCTTTTCCTTGCCGATGATGACCTTTTGTACATTGGTTTTGATTTTCTGCGCCAGAGGGGCAATATGCTGATAGTCCATCCTGATTCCTCCATCAGTGCTTTTCGAGAATCTTCCATTCGCCATTGCAGTATTCCAGCACGGCGTAGCCGCAGTTTTGCAGCACGTTGTCCCAGAAACGCTCCACCGGCACGTTTTCCAGCCAGTCGAGGATGCCGCAGATGATGCAGCCGTGCGCGCCCACCAGCACGGTATCGTACTGTTCGGCGGCGGGCTCCAGCAGCTCCTTCAGCACGCGGCCGCCGCGGTTGATCATATCCTGCATGTTTTCTGCGCCGACAGCCGGAACGTACTTTTCGGGGCGGGATACATAGTGATGCATGCGGCAGAAGGGCAGGCGGTACACCAGCGGCTGCCACTGCCCCTCGCACACGCTGTAGCCCTGTTCAATCAGCAGCTCGTCCTTGATCAGCTCAATCGGCCGGTCGCCGATGACGGCTTTGGCCGTGTCGACAGCGCGGCTCAGAGGGCTGGAAAAGCAGACCTGAAAATCATAATCCTTCAATGTCTGCGCCAGCTTGCGGGCCTGCTGCTTGCCGGTTTCATTCAGAGGGATATTGGTTTGCCCCTGCAGCTTCTGCTTTTTGTTCCAGTACGTCTGTCCATGCCGGATGAGAACAAAACGGCAGGATTTTGCCTTGGTGTTCATGAAAAAAAGCAACTCCTTCGCAGCAATGGGCGCTGCGCAACATTCTATCATACAGTCTATTGCGTTTTGGCCTGCTTTTCAAGATGAATGCGCAAAAAAACACCATGACATTTGTCATGGTGCTGGCGGTTAATCCGGTTGATTTTGATGCAAGGGACAGTTGCACCCGATCCGATGCAAAACTGGGTGCAATGCCCCTATGCCTTCACAAAAATACTTTTCCTTCTCTGATCTTAATCAGGTTGCAAAACCTGCATACTGCGTCATGTACAGCTCATAATACTTGCCCTTCTTCTTCAGCAGCTCGTTGTGATTGCCGCACTCCACAATTCTTCCCTGATCCATGACCACGATCATGTCAGCATCGCGGATGGTGGACAGGCGGTGTGCGATAACGATGCTGGTACGGTTCTGCATGACCAGCTGCATGGCGTCCTGAATCGCCTTTTCGGTGCGGGTATCCACATTTGAGGTTGCTTCATCCAGAATCAGGATCTTCGGATCGGCCACGAACGCTCGGGCAATAGCCAGCAACTGGCGCTGTCCCTGACTGATGTTCGCTCCGGAGCCGGTCAGCACCGTATCGTAGCCCTCAGGCAGCAGAGCAATCATATCCTTGCAGCGGCTCATTTCAACAGCCCTTTCGATATCTGTCTGTGTTGCCTGCTCGTTGGCATATTGCAGATTGCTGCGGATGCTTGACGAAAACAGCACGGTGTCCTGAAGTACAATCGCAACATTTTTTCTAAGGGATTCGCGGGACATATCTGAGATGTTCTGTCCGTTGATGCAAATCTCGCCGCTGTCCGCGTCATAGTAGCGCATCAGCAGATTGACCACAGTGGTCTTTCCACTGCCGGTGGATCCCACCAGCGCAACCTTCTTTCCACTGGGAACGGTCAGCGTGAAGTCGCGGATGACCGGATGACCCAGCACATAGGAGAAGTTCACATTCTGGAAAGACACCTCCGCCATCTTTGTATCCGCCATCGCTTCGCCCGACATATTCTCATTCTTCTCGTCCAACACGGTGAACACGCGCTCAGCACCGGCAATCGCAGTCTGCAGCTGGCCGTAGATCTGCGCGATCTCGTTGATCGGGCGACTGAACTGCTTGGCGTACACGATGAACGCCGAGATCACGCCCACGGAGATCAGGCCTGAGATGGCAAAATACCCGCCAAAGGCTGCGATGATCACGAATCCGATATTGCCGATGCAGTTCATCACCGGTCCCATGACGCCGCTGAAAATATCGGTGCGGATGCCCGCCCTGGTCAGCGAATCGGAAGTCCGACAGAATTCTTCCGCGGTGGTTTCCTGATGGTTATACGCCACAACCGTGCGGTAGCCGGACACCATTTCTTCCACCGTACCATTGAGCTGGCCCAGCAGCTGCTGGCGCTTTCTTGAGAATTTCCGCACATTCTTTGACAGGAATTTCGTCGCCAGCAGCGTCAGCACCACCGTCGCGCAGCTGAGCAGTGCCAGCTGCCAGCAGTACCACAGCATAATCGCCATGGTACCCGCGATGGTCAGTACCCCAGAAAACAGAGACGGCAGCGACTGAGAAACCGTCGTGGAGATGTTCTCGATATCGTTGGTCATGCGGCTCATCACATCGCCGTGAGAATGGGTGTCCATATATCTGACCGGCAGATCCACCAGCTTTCCGAACAATTCCTCGCGCATGTGCCGGACGATATTCTGGCTCAGCCTTGCACTCAGAAGTCCTTGAAGCAACTGGCTTCCACTATAAACGAGATAGGCCGCGGCCATCAGAATGACCGTGGGCAGCAGCTTGCCCGTATTGCTGCCTGCGATCATATCGATGGCCCTGCTCTGTACGCTGGGCGCATATACGCCGCACAGCGTTCCGAACAGAACCACCGCCAGCATGGCGGCAACCAGCAGCTTTTCTTTGGCAAAATAGGTAAGAATCCGTCTGAGGGTCGCTCCGATGTTCTCTGCGTGTTCCACCTGTGCAAATCGCGCGCCGGGGCCTCGGTTCATCATGCCCGGGATATTTCGCTCGACCGTTCTCTTTTCAGCCATTATT
>JAQXJZ010000048.1 GCA_029009515.1 bacterium | reverse complement strand
GACGGCGAGCGGATGCGCAGGTACGTCCGCTCGGGGAAAACCATCTGCGGGGACTATATCGGCCAGGTGATCGCGCAGGCGCTGGAAATGGGCGAGAGCAACGCCTGCATGAAGTGCATTGTGGCGGCGCCCACGGCGGGCAGCTGCGGCGTGATGCCGGCGGTGCTCCTGCCGTATCAGAAGAAGCATCAGCTGGATGACGACAGCATGGTGCGCGCGCTGTATGTGGCGGGCGCCATCGGTCAGGTGGTGGCGGCCAAGGCGTCCATCGCAGGCGCGGCCGGCGGCTGCCAGTACGAAATCGGCACGGCCAGTGCCATGGCGGCCGGCGCGGTGTGCTATCTGGCCGGCGGCAGTGCGCAGGCGGTGTGCCACGCAGCGGCCATGGCCATCAAGAGCCTGCTGGGTCTGGTGTGCGATCCCATCGCCGGTCTGGTGGAAGTGCCCTGCGTAAAGCGCAACGCCGCTGGCGCCATGGTGGCCATGTGCAGCGCGGATATGGCGCTGGCAGGCATCCGCTCCGCCGTTCCGCCGGATGAGGTCATCCTGGCCATGCGCGATGTGGGCGACAAGATGGACGTGTCCCTTCGCGAAACCGGCCTGGGCGGCGTGGCAGGCACGCCGTTTGGCATCCACATTGCCGAAAAAATGAGCGTGGATAACTGAAAAAATGACAGCCGCAGCCGTGCAGATATGCCGGCTGCGGCTGATTTGTTTACAGGCTGGGGTTTGCACAGAGAAAGCGCATGGAGTATAATAATGGCATCATGAACCGCACGAAAGGGAGTACCATGAAAGTACGTTTGCATATTCTGTGCCTGTTGCTGCTGTTGCTTCTGCCGTTTGCGGCGGTGGCGGAGATTGCGCTGGAGTTGTCGGGCGAAGAGGTTTCATTATTCTGCCCGGTGGATTTTAACGTCGCAGGCGATGCTGACCAATACCGCTACACGCTCAGCAAGGACGGCAAAAAGCTGTTTGAAACGGAAACAGAGCGGGCCTTCGGCTCTTATCTGCCGCGTGAAACCGGCGAATATACGCTCAAAGTTTCAGCGGGCGATGAGGAGGCCGAAGCGGCATTCACCGTTGTGGATGCGCTGACCATTCGGCTGGGTGATCTGCCTGCTTCCATCCGCACAGGCGAGCCGCTGAAGGTGCATGCAAAAGCAGAGGGCGGCGCCGGTGAAAAGCAGTATGTGTACAGCATCGTTTCCGGCGGAAAGACCATCCACCGCGCCGGAGCCGGTGCGGAATGGCTCTGGGTGCCCGGCAAGGCAGGACAGTACACGCTGCATGTGCAGGTGCTGGACGAAGGCGGCGCACAGGCCAAAGCCAGCATGGATTTTGCGGTGGAAGAAGGCCCGGGCATCAGCGTGGAGGCGGCTGGCGGCGATCTGGGCGCGCATGGCGGCCAGAAAAGCTGGATTGTGTACGCGGCAGATGCATGGACGGCACAGACGGATGCGGATTTTCTGACGCTGGAAACGGCGGAAGGCCAGTGCGGAGATGCGCTCACGGTAACCGTGCAGAGCCAGACGGACGAGTACCGCGAGGGCATCATCCGCCTTGTGAGCGGAAATCACCAGCTGGAGCTGACGGTGGCTCAGTCCGCTGGCTTCGGCGTGGATGAAGAGGTGTCGCTGTTTGCGGCGGATCCTCCTGTGTATGCGGATGCCCTGACCCATGCCGTGTGGACGGGCGCGCAGGGCAGCCGCACTTTCCGCGTGGATGCGCAGAGCGACTGGCATGCTGCGTGCGATGCGGATTTCATTGGCTGCGAGCAGACGGAGGATGGCCTGAAAATCACCGTGGAGGAGGCGGAATCCAGCGCCGTGCGCAGCGGCGTGGTCACGCTTTCCTGCGGCAGCAGCACGGCGTACATCCATGTGTATCAGCAGCCTGCGGTACGCATGCAGGCGCAGGAAACAGCGGCGGATGATCTGCCCGCGCTGGATTCCTTCACGCTGTACAGCCAGTCCAGCGGACTGTGGCAGAACAAAAAATACGGCGCCAGCAACCTGCAGAAATCCGGCTGCGCCATCTTTGCCCTCAGTCATGCGCTGCAGTGCCTGGGCTTTGAGGGCGATGCCATCACGCCTGAGGCGCTGGCCAAGAAGTACGCGTTCTGCCTGCGCGAGGACGGCACCATCAACAGCACGCTGGTGGGCAATGCCGGCGATGATCTGGGCTTCAAAACTCGCTACGACCTGTACCACGACGTGCGCAGCATGCGAGGCAAGCGGCAGGACGGCGCGGTATTCTCCTTTGCGGTGGTGAACGGACACATCGCCATGATCGCCGATGTGAGCGCGGACGGCAGCATGGTCAAGGTGATCGATTCCGCACCTTCCGCCACGTGGGAGCGCATTGGCGAGTATCATCTGTTTATCGAAAAAGACGGCGGCTTTGAGAAGGTTGACGATCTGTCGGACATTCCAGGCATCCGCTATTACCCCGAGACCGACGCCTTCGGCGGCGCGGTCTACTGGCTGGAAAGCGACTATGCCGCCCGGCGCGGCGTAAGGCTGATTCAGCCCAAGCCCTGATCGTATGCAAAAAGCCCGATCCAAACGGATCGGGCTTTTGATATGCGTTTCTTACAGCACCTGCGCCGCTTCGGTGCACATGAGCAGGAACGCGCCTGCGCCGTGCAGATCGTTGACGGAGGTGGGGCGGGCCAGGTAGTGCGCGTAATCGCCCACGCCGGTGCCGATGCAGATGTTGCCAATCATCACGCCGTTGTCGTCATAGCCCAGACGGGCGGTAACGCCTTCAAAGCCCTTGCGAGCGGCTTCGAGGTACTTTTCATCCATCAGGCCCATGTGCACGGCGCGGCAGATGGCGGCGGTGTAGAGGCAGGTGCAGGAGCTTTCCAGCCAGTTGTTGGGGTCATCGCCCTTGTCCACCACCTGATACCACAGGCCGCTTTCCTGATCCTGATAGGGCAGGAGCGCCTTGAGCAGGTCGCAGGCCATGCGCTCCATGTTCCTGCGCTGAGGATGATTTTCGGGGAAGAAGCGCAGATCCTCCAGAATGGCCACGGGAGCCCAGCCCAGCGCGCGGCCCCAGAACTCGGGCGAACGGCCGGTTTCCTTGTCGGCCCATGGCAGCAGACGCTCGTAGTCCCACGCATGGTACCACAGGCCGGTCTTGTCGTCGCGGGTCACCTTTTCCATGATGGCGGCCTGATTGGCCACTTCATCCAGGAAGGCGGGCTTGTCAAATTCCGCGCCGTACTGGCTCATGAACGGGCCGGCCATGTACAGGCCGTCCAGCCACATCTGGTTGCGGTACCACGCCTTGTGCCAGAAGCCGCCTTCCGGCGTGCGCGGGAAGTGCTCCATGAAGTAGGCGATGGTGTCCAGCGCGTACTTGTAGCGCGGATCCTTCGTGCGCTCATACAGCGGGAAGAGCAGCACGCCGGGCTGCAGGTCATCCAGCTGGCCGGGGTTGAAGCCGGTGATGTTGCCCTGCGCGTTGATCAGGCTGTCCACCCAGCGCTGGATGAAGCTGAAGTAGCGCTCGTCTCCGGTCAGCTGATAGGTCTGGTACAGGCCGCAGAGGAACACGCCCTGATGGTAGTGGAAATGGCCCACGGGCGGCAGATTTTCGGCGTCAAATTTCTTCATCATGGTTTCGCAGGCCAGCTGTGCAAAGGCCAGCGGAGTGACGGGACGTTCGGTCATCAGGGGTTCCTCCTTATTTGTAAGCGCTTGCGCGCCTGTGCTTCTGCCCCTATTATAGCGCAAGTGAGGCCAGATGGCAAATAACGGCATTTGTTTTTTGAACGAAAATGAAAAATGAGGTATTGTCACCGGCTGAAGGGTGATGTACAATGAAAGTACTTCCAAAAAGCAATGACAGGAGGCAGCAGGCATGAACTGTGTTTTTGACAAGGATATTCAGAATCTGACCATCGCCTATATCGGCGGCGGTTCCCGCGGCTGGGCGTGGGGATTTATGAAGGACATCGCCATGGACGCCGAAATGTGCGGCACCGTGCGCCTGTACGATATCGACCACGAGGCGGCCAGGCGCAATCAGCAGATTGGCACCATGATCTCCGCGCATCCCGAGGCAAAATCCCCGTGGAAGTACGAAGTGAGCGATAGCCTGAAGGACGCGCTGACCGGCGCTGACTTTGTGGTCATCTCCATCCTGCCCGGCACCTTTGACGAGATGGAAAGCGACGTGCATGCCCCCGAAAAGTACGGCATCTACCAGTCTGTGGGCGATTCCATCGGTCTGGGCGGCTTCATGCGCGCCATGCGCACCCTGCCCATGTTTGTGGAAATTGGCGAGGCTATCCGCGATTATGCGCCCGAGGCATGGGTGATCAACTACACCAACCCTATGACGCTGTGCATGCGCACCCTGTACGAGGTATTCCCCAAGGTCAAGGCCTTCGGCTGCTGCCATGAGGTGTTTGGCACGCAGAAGCTGCTGTGCAGCATGCTGGAAAGCGAGTGCGGCATCAAGGGCGTGGATCGCCATGAGCTGTACACCACCGTGACCGGCATCAACCATTTCACCTGGCTGACCAAAGCCACCTACAAGGGCATGGATCTGATGCCTCTGTACCGCAAGTTTGCCGAAAAGCACTGGGCGGAGGGCTACGACGAGGGCGGCGACGACAACTGGCTCAACTCCTTCTTCAAGAGCTGCCAGCGTGTGAAGTTCGACCTGTTCCTCAAGTACGGCTATATCGCCGCTGCCGGCGACCGCCATCTGGCCGAGTTCATGCCCAAGTGGTACCTGCGAGATCCCAAGAGCGTGCACGGCTGGAAGTTCAGCCTCACCACCGTCAAGTGGCGCAAGGAGGACCTCAAGCGCCGTCTGCAGCGTTCCGACGACATTCTTTCCGGCAAGGAAAAGCTGGAAATGAAGGCTTCCGGCGAGGAAGGCCACCTGATGATCAAGGCCCTGCTGGGCATGGAGCCCATCGTGACCAATGTGAACATGCGCAATGAGGGTCAGATTCCCAACCTGCCCATCGGAGCGGTGGTGGAGACCAATGCCTACTTCACCCGCGATTCCATCGAGCCCATCTCTGCCGGCCCGATGCCCGAAAACCTGCTGGGCCTGATCGCGCCGCATGTGCTCAATCAGGAAAACACCCTCAAGGCCGCCCTCACCTGCGACCGCGAGCTGGCCTTTACCACCTTCATGAACGACCCGCAGATGACCCTCGACGCCGAAACGGGCAAGAAGCTCTTTGACGAAATGCTGGAAGCCCAGCGCAAGTACCTGCCCGCCAAGTGGTTTGAGTAACGCAAAAGGAACCGCTGCCAAAGCTGCAGCGGTTCCTTTTTTGATTACAGGCTCACCAGATCATGCACGCGGTCCCAGTCTTCGCAGCCCAGTTTCTTCATCATGTGCGCGGCGTAGCGGTCAAACGCGGTGTGATCCACCAGCCGGAAGGCAGCGGCGGCCACATCCACAAAGGCGGCTGGATCCTTCTTGTCGTGCATCCAGCCGATGCCCAGAAAACGCAGAAGCGCGTATATAGCGCACAGGGCGATGAATTCGTCCTTCAGGCTTTCGGGGCGATCCTGAAAGGGGAAGCGGGCAAAGAACATGTGGTTGACCAGCATGTGCTCAAACCAGATTTCCCACTTGGGCAGCACCGTTTCAAAGTGCGCGCGGGCGGTGGCATAGCGCAGGAAGGAATGATCGAAGTAGGCAAGCGCTGACTCGCCATACTGGCGGATGCTGTCGCTACGCTCGTCCAGAAGCGCAATCATGCCCTTGGCGATGGTCAGGCCAAAGTCCAGATGCCCCTGCGTAAGCTCCTGCGGCTGAAGCGGGCGCATGCGCCGCTGGCCGCGCAGGAGCCTTTCCACCTGCGCCTCATCACGGGTGGAAAGCGCCTCGTCCAGCGCCCACAGGGCATGCCCCATGGCCATCAGCCGCTGCGGCATGGGCAGCAGCTGGTTCTGCATCTGACCAATCAGCCACAGGCGGATTTCCTGCTCGCGGCCCAGCGTTTCAAAGACCACGCTGCGCGCGGCAGGCGCAGGCACATCAAAGGTCAGCTCCTGATGGATGAACTCGATGGGATCGTCGCGGCTGAACAGCAATTCCAGCACACCCTCGCAGCTGTTGGCGCAGGAGCATTCGTAGCCGTTTTCCTGCCGCACGCCGCGCGGATAGAGACGGCACACGTAGCTCAGCGCGCCATCGCCCAGCTCGGCATGAAGCGCGCAGCGGCCGTCCTCCAGCCGCATGGGGCAATTGCCGTCGTAGCGCGGCGCGATTTCGGCGTAGGCGTCGGGCGTGGGGCTGAGCTTGATGTGCAGGCTGCGGTCCAGCCTCTCACGCAGCTCGGGCGAGCATTCCTCGCTCATCAGGTGATAATAGTCGTCCAGCGAAAACGAAATGGGCCAGCCTTCGCAGCAGGCGGCGCGGCAGGAGCCCATCTTGCAGGAAAAATGCGGATAATAATCCGGAATCAGGTAAGAATGGGTTTGCTTCAAAAAGATCACCTTCTCAAAATTCCCAGCGGATTATACACCTGAAAGAACGTAAAAATCAATATCTTCAAAAAATTTCACATTTTATGGCAGAAAAATGCAAGCTTTCTTTTTTGGCATGGCTGCGCTATACTGAAAGCACGAAGGAGGCGATCCGATATGTCCGTGCCGTTTGCATCTGCGCTGATCCGCTATGAAAGGCTCCGCCGCAACTGGAGCATGGAGGGTCTGTGTCAGGGCGTGTGTGCGGTCAGTTATCTCAGCAAAATTGAGCAGGGCAAGGCCGATCCGGGCCCGGACATCCTGCGTGCGCTGATGCAGCGGCTGGAGATCCGCTGGTATGACGGCGCGGACGCTGCGCGCTGGGTGGAGGAGATGCTGGAAGCGGGGCTTTCGTTTGATCATGCCCGGCGCGACAGGCTCTTGCAGGAGCTGGACGAGCGCAGCGAGCAGTATGTGAACGGGCCGCAGATGCTGAATGTGCTGCTTCTGGAAAAATGGCTGAGGAAAGACTGCCGGACGGAGGTGGATCTGTCCGCCTTTGAAAACTGCTTTGACGAGCGTCAGCGCGCCCTGTGGATGATGGGGCAGAACCGCTCTGACGAGGCCGTTCGGCTGCTGCCCTGCGCCTATACATGGCTGATGCACGGCAGCAGCGCCTACTGCGCCGGAGCGTACACGCAAGCCATCGAACGGCTGCTGCACGCCTGCAGCATGGCCATGGAGGAGGGGCGGGCGCGGGTTCTTTTGCAGGCCAAGGTGCTTTTGGGCAACTGCTACAGCGATCAGCAGGAGAACGAAGCCATGAAGGCGCACTACGCTGCTGCCATGCGTCTGGCGCGTGATCTGGGGGAAGAGGATACGCTGGAAACGGTGCGCTACAACATCGCCTCCACTGATTTGCAGCTTCAGCGGGTGGAGCAGGCGTATGCGTATTTTGCCGCGCTGAAGGAGCCCGGAGCCATGGCGCTGCACAAGCTGGCCATCTGCGAGGAAAAGCTGGGAAACACAGAGGATGCGCTGCGCACCATCGAACGTGCGCGCAAGGTGCAGTGCAGCTATCCGCCGCAGGAATTGTATGAGCAGATGCTGGACGTGGTGGCCTTCCGCCTCACGCATGCGGATTATCTGCGCAGGAACGAGTATGGCGAAAAGCTGCTCAGCTGCTTCGACGCCATCCGCCGCGACCTGCCCAACGGCTATGCTGTGTTCCACCTGCCATGGGTGGAGGAATGGTACACGGCCAGCCGCCAGTACAAGCAGGCATATGAGCTGAAAAAGCTGTTTTCCTGATTTCTGGGGAAAACAGCTTTTCTTCGCTCTTTTGGAGAATATTTTTCTCAAAACATGGGGATTTTGCTTTGCTCTGTTTTGTGCTATCATCTCACACGAAAGAGGTGATCTGCATGAAAAAGTCTGGTCTGTGGACGAGAAATTTTACACTGCTGACCACGGCCACGGTGCTGGGCTGTGCAGGCGGCGTGGCTTCGTCCTTTGCGCTTTCGTTTCTGGTGTTTGAGGAAACAGGCAGCACGCTGGCGGCGGCATTCCTCATGGCTATGCAGCTGGTGCCGCGCTTCCTGGTACCCATCATCGCATCGCCCATCATGGACCGCTTTCCGCGCAAACCCTTTGTGGTGGCTGGCGATGCCATCAACGGCGTGCTGTACGCGCTGGCGGGCTGGTATCTGCTGGGCAGCGAGTTCAGCTACACGCTGTATCTGGCGTTTTCGCTGCTTTTGAGCACGCTGGGCTCCTTTGACGAGCTGGCCTACGGCGCGCTGTATCCCAACCTGATTCCCGAAGGCTGCGAGCAGAAGGGCTACGCCGTGAGCGGCACGCTCTACCCCGTGGTGAATGTGCTGATGGCGCCTGTGGCTGCGCTTTTGTACCAGAAGGTGGGCGTGGCGGTGATTCTGCTTCTGCAGGCGGCGCTTTCGCTGGCGGCTTCGGCGGTGGAAAGCTTCATCCGCATCGAGGAGAAAAACCGCATGGAAGGCGAGAAGTTTTCCTTCCGGATGTGGCGCAGCGATCTGCTGGACGCCATGCGTTACCTGAAGGGCGACAAGGGCTTGCAATCCATCTACAGCTACATGGCCATCACCAATGGCCTGAGCATGTATTCGCCGCTGCTGGTGGCCTTCTTCAGCACCACGCCGGGCCTGAATGCGGTGATGTACTCCGCCTTTTCTGTGGCTGAATTTGCCGGTCGCATGCTGGGCGGCATCTTCCATTACCACAGGGAGATTCCGCGCAGGAGGCGCTTTTCCTTTGCGTTTTTCGTGTACCTGTGCTACAACGCGATGGACATGATCCTTTTGTGGATTCCCTATGGCGCGATGCTCATCAACCGCGCGGCGGTGGGATTTCTGGGCGTGAACAGCGCATCGCTGCGTGAAGCGGCGGTGCAGAAGTACATCCCGGATGAATACCGCGCCAAGCTCAACGGCTTCTTCGGCATGCTTGTGTCGCTGGCCTGCAGCGCGTGCAGTCTGCTCATCGGTGCGATGGGCGAGGTGCTGGATTACCGGGTGTGCATCACCCTGTGCGGACTGCTGGGCAGTGCGGCGTGCATGCTGACCATCTGGCGCAGGCGTAGGCAGGTAAAGGCGATCTATCAGCAGGAATAAAAAGCAAATCCCCGTCCGCTTCATACGGACGGGGATTGATGTTTATACAATCTTCTTCAGCAGCGGAATCCTCCGCATCACAAATGCAGCAGCCAGCGCCACGCCAAACACCGCAATCTCCCACACGATCACCGCCGGGAATGCGGGCAGGATGCTCTGCAGAGGCACAAACAGCCGCGCTTCGCTCTGGGCGATCAGCCAGTCCTGCAAGAGATAGACGCCGAATGCGCATCCGCCCAGCTCGCTCCATACGCGCTGCGCCTTTGGTGAAAGCGGACGGTCAGACAGGCCGCGGGCCAGCACCATCAGCGCGATGGCGGCCAGAATGGTCCAGAAGCCGGGATGCATGCGGTCGTCCATGAAGGCCCAGTACTTTTCACCCGGCACATAGTGCATGTGCAGCGAAAGCACGCTGGCCGCCAGCGACGCGATGAACAGCAGCAGCGCTGGCATACAGTACGCGCGGCCGCGCATGCTACGGATCTGCCAGCCGGCAAAGAACAGGCCGATCCAGGAGGTGAACAGCGGCGCGTCAAAGTACGACGGCAGAGCAAGGCCGGGCAGAATGCGGGTGAGGAGAGGCCAAAGCGCATCGATGCCGAAGCACAGGCCCATCAGGTACAGCGCATCGTGCCCGCGCATGGTGAGCGACAGGCGCTGCAGAAGGGGCAGCATGAGCATCAGCGCGGCGTAGAAGTAGAGATACCAGAACGAATCGGTGATCTTCTGCTGCCACACCAACGTGAAAAACGCCTGCAGATCCACCGCCCTCGGCCACAGGCCGTAGTACACCCACGCGTCGTGCAGGAAGTACAGGTAGCTGAATACCACCAGCGCCAGCACAATGCGCCCAAAGCGCCACAGGCATTTGCCATAGCTGTCTGCACGGCCCAGCAGGCACGCGCCGGATACCATCACAAACACCGGCACGGCCACCTTGCACAGCGCGTACCACAGGATGGACAGCCACCATGTCAGCTGCGCCGGGTCAGAGCCCTGAAACACCTGACTGTTGGTGTGGTTCACGATGACCAGAAACGCCGATACAATCCTCAGCGCATCCAGCCAGACTTCGCGCTTCTTCATGCTTTCGCCTCGGTGGGATGCTTGGCGCGCCAGGCCTTGGCGCGGTCGATGCTGTGCTGCACCGCCACGGGAGCCGGGCCGCCGCGAAGGCTGCGGCGCTCCACGCAGGCTTCGAGGGAGATGGCCTCGTACACATCCTCGTCAAAGGCAGGATGCGCGGCGCGCAGCTCGTCCATGGAAAGGTCGGTCAGGGCGCGGTTTTCGCGTACGCACTTGCCCACCAGCGATCCGCTCACATGGTGCGCATCGCGGAAGGGCACGTTCTTGCCCACCAGATAGTCGGCCAGATCGGTGGCGTTGGTAAAGCCCAGACCGGCGCTTTCGTACATTTCTTCCTTGCGGAAGGAGGTGGTGCGCAGCATTTCGGTAAAGGTGGGCAGGCACTTGCACAGCGTGTCGTACGCGTCAAAGAAGGCTTCCTTGTCCTCCTGCATGTCCTTGTTGTAGGCAAGGGGCAGGCCCTTCATCACGGTGAGCAGCGCCATCAGGTCGCCGTAGACGCGGCCGGTCTTGCCGCGGGTGAGCTCGCAGGCGTCGGGGTTCTTCTTCTGGGGCATGATGGAGGAGCCGGTGGCGAAGCCATCATCCATCACAGCGGTGCCAAACTCGTTGGTGCTCCACAGGATGAGCTCCTCGCAGAAGCGGCTCAGGTGCATCATGCAGGTGGAAGCCGCCGCCATGAAGGTGATGAGGAAGTCGCGGTCGCTCACGCCGTCCAGCGCGTTGTCCGTCACCTCGCTGAAGCCCAGCAGCTCGGCCACGCGCTCGCGGTTGAGCGGATAGGTGGTGCCGGCCAGCGCGCCGGAGCCCAGAGGCATCACGTCAGCCTCTTCGTAGGCGTGCTCAAAGCGGGTGACGTCGCGCATGAACATCTGCGCATAGGCCATCAGGTGGAAAGCCAGGGTGATGGGCTGCGCCTTCTGCAGGTGGGTGTAGCCCGCCATGATGGTGTGCTTGTGCTCTTCGGCCAGACCTACGATCACGTCCAGCAGCTTGAGCAGCATCTCACGCACATGCATGTTGGCCTGACGCGCGTACATGCGCACATCCAGCGCCACCTGGTCGTTGCGGCTGCGGCCGGTGTGCAGGCGCTTGCCCGCATCGCCGATGCGCTCGGTCAAAAGCGCTTCCACAAACATGTGTACGTCCTCCGCGCCCATGTCGATCACCAGCGTGCCGTTTTTGCGCTCCTCAAGGATCTGTTCAAGGCCAGCCACGATGGCTTTGGCGTCCTCCATGGAGATGATGCCCTGCTCGCCCAGCATGGTGGCATGGGCGATGGAGCCGGTCACGTCGCATTCCAGCATGCGCTGGTCAAAGGGGATGGAGGACTGAAAGTCGTCCAGAAGTGCATTGGTGGGCTTTTCAAAGCGCCCTGCCCAGAGTTTTGCCATATCGAATCATTCCTTGCTTTCGTTCATTTTCAATTACAGCTTGCGCATTTCCAGTTCCTGCACGCAGCGGTCGTCCACGCTGCGCACCACGGCATGCCAGCCGCCAAAGTCAAATTCATCGCCGGCCTGCGGGATCTTTTCAGTCTTTTCCATCACCCAGCCGGATACGGTGCTGGCCTCGGTCTCATCCTCGATGGCGAGTTTTTCGAACATCTCCTCGGGGTCGGCGCTGCCCAGCACGCGGCACAGGCTGCCGTCCTCGGACATGCGGAAGGGTTCCTCCACCTCGTCATGCTCATCCCAGATTTCGCCAACCAGCTCTTCCAGAATGTCCTCCATGCTCACGATGCCCTCGGTGCCGCCGTATTCGTCGGCCACGATGGCCATCTGCGACTGGGTCTTCTGAAGCAGGCGCAGCGTATCGCTGATCTTGGCGCCGGAAGGCACATGCACGGGCTTTTTCATGATCTCACCGATGGTAAAGTTGTGATCCTTGCGCGCACGCATGAAAAAGTCCTTCTGGTGCAGCACGCCCACGATGTGGTCCAGCGTTTCCTCGTACACAGGCAGACGGGAATAGCCGCTGGCCTCGAACTGGTCGGCGGTTTCCTTCACGGTGGCGTCCACAGGCACGCCCTCCACGCGCACGCGGGGAGTGAGGATGTCGTCCACATCGAGATCGTGGAACTCGATGGCGCTCTTGAGCAGCTCGCTTTCCTCAGCGTCCATGCCGCCCTCCTGCTCAGCTTCCTCCACGATGGTCAGAAGCTCGTCGGAGGTCACAGCGGGTTCCTCTTCAAACTTGAAGAGCTTGTGCAGCAGCAGCTTCCACTGGCTGAACAGCCAGTTCACCGGTTTGAGCAAGGCCATCAGCAGGCGGATGACCGGGGTAACGAGCATGGCAAAGCGCTCAGGCATTTCCTTGGCAAGACTTTTGGGTGTGATCTCGCCGAAAATGAGCACCACCACGGTGATGACAGCGGTGGAAAGCGATACGCCGCTGCTGCCCACCAACGCCACAAAGAAGACCGTGCCGATGGAAGCAAGCGCGATGTTAACAATGTTGTTGCCCACCAGAATGGTGGAAAGCAGATTGTCGTACTTCTCTTCCAGCGCCAGCGTTGCGGCGGCGCGCTGATCGCCCCTGTCCGCCATGCTCTTCAGGCGGGTGCGGTTGAGGGAGGAAAATGCGGTTTCCGTGGCGGAAAAGAAAGCGGACAGCGCCACGAGCACCAGCATCAGTACGATTTGGATGGTCAGTTCTTGGCCGGACATGGTAATGGGGATCCTCCTTTTGTAATGACAGCATCAACAGGCCCGCACTGAGAAATCAGCGGAGCCTGAAAATGCAGGAAAAGATGAAACAGCAAACAGGCGGTTCCCGTCCTGCGGGCCGCCTGTCAACACAGAAGTGTGCAAAAAGCCGCATCCACCCGTACATCGCGGGGGCTTCTGCATGGCCGAATCGCCGTCCACGGCGAAATCACACTCCTTCTTCATCCATATTGGGGATAGGGGTAGTGTATCACAGGTGCTCAGGAATGTCAAATTGTGATCATTTGCATCCCCAGACAGGGAAAAAGGGTATGACGGCGAATACAAACAATAAGGATATGTTTGCGCATATCCGCAGGATGAACAAGGAGTATGAGGAACGTATGAAAAAGATGCAACGGTTGCTGTCCCTGCTTCTGGCCATGGCGCTGCTTTTGACCTGTCTGCCTGCCGCCTTCGCAGAGGAAACCTTTGAAGTCCTTGAAAAAGGCAGCAAGGGCGAAAGCGTGCTGCAGATGAAGCGCAGGCTGTGCGAGCTGGGCTATTTCAGCACCGACGACCTCAATGATCAGTACAACAACTACGCCGTCAAGGCCGTCAAGCAGTTCCAGACCCGCAACGCGCTGGAAGCCACCGGCGTGTTCACCAAGGAAGTGCATGACGCGCTCTATGCCGATACCGCCATTGGCATGAACGACCCCATGCCTTCTCCCACGCCCATGCCCACGCCTGACCCCAACGCGCCGTTTGAGACGCTGGAAAAGGGCAGCCGCGGCCAGCAGGTGCTTGTGATGAAGCAGCGCCTGTACGAGCTGGGTTATTTCAACACCGACAATCTCAGCGACAGCTTCAACGACGCCACCGTCAAGGCGCTCAAGAAGTTCCAGCAGCACAACGGTATCGAGGCCGACGGCATGCTCACCGAGGCCGTGACCGCCGTGCTCTACTCCGACAAGGCCTATCCGGCCCACGCCGCCACGCCCATTCCCACCCCCAGGCCCACGCCCACGGTGGATTATCCCGAGCGCGACGCGGAAGGCTACCTGGTGGGCGAAGGCGAGTTTGTGTACGAGAATGATGAGGACGGCATGTGGGTGTACCTGACCGACAGCCTGCAGATCATCATCACCCATCATGAGGACGTGACAGTGCCGCTGGAGTGGTTTGAAACGGAGATCTTCATGCGCGACGGCGAAAGCTTCATGTCTGTGGAGACTAACCCCGACCGCCCCGGCACCCGCTTCAAGTATCCCTTCGATATCGCGGTGGACAACCAGTTTGTGCTGGGCTTCACCGATGACTTCTACGGCCACCGCATCAACCGCAAGGAAAAGGTGGGCATCGTCATCCGCGATGGCGAGGTCATCAGCGACAAGACCTACAACAAGCAGCTGCACAACCTGCCCAACCTCGACATGCTGGCCCAGTTCCCGGACGGCACGCTCAAGGCCTACGGCAGCGCGGACATCACCGCGCAGGAACTTGTGGAAATGGGTGTGGTCAACGTATTCTGCTTTGGCCCGGTGCTCATCTCCGAGGGCGAAATCAGCCCGCTTTTGGAGTGGTACCAGACCCTCTCGCCCCGTCAGGCGCTGGGCATGATTGAACCCGGCCACTACCTGCTGCTCAGCGTCCTTGGCCGCATGAAGACCAGCATCGGCTGCGGCCTGCCGCTCATGGCGGATATGATGAAGGAGCGCGGCGTGGTGGAGGCCCTCAACCTGGACGGCGGCAACACGCTGGCCATCATCTTCCGCGGCCGCATGCTCAACAAGCTGGCAACGTGGGAGAACAAGAAGTTCGTGCGTACCGTCACCTCCCTCATCGGCGTGGGCAAGAGCGAAAGCGTGACCACCGCCGTCAAGGGCAAGTAAAGGAGAAAACCCATGCTGGATTTTGCAAAGCTGGTAGCTGATCAGCGTGCATACTTTCTCACGCAGGCCACCAAGCCGTATGCGTTCCGCCTGAATCAGCTCAAAAAGCTGGAAGGCTGGATCGCCGCCAATGAGGAGGCCATCCTCGATGCACTGCATCAGGACCTTGGCAAGAGCGCCTACGAAGGCTACCTGACCGAGGTAGCCATGGTAAAGCAGGAGCTGAAGGACGCCATCCACAACCTGAAAAAGTGGATGAAGCCGCGCCGCGCCCGCACCGCCATCGGCCAGCTGCCCGGCACCTGCCGCATGTATGCCGAACCCTATGGCGTGACGCTCATCATGTCGCCGTGGAACTATCCCTTCCAGCTGACCATCGCGCCGCTGGTGGGCGCCATCAGCGCGGGCAACTGCGCCGTGGTCAAACCCTCTGCGTATTCCGCAGCCACCTCCGCGCTCCTCAAGCGCATGATGGACGAGCTGTTTGATCCGGCGTATATCGCAGCGGTTGAAGGCGGACGCAAGGAGAACGCCGGGCTTCTGGAGCAGCACTTCGACTTCATCTTCTTCACCGGCAGCCCCACCGTGGGCCGACTGGTGATGGAAAAGGCCTCCGCGCACCTCACGCCCGTCAGCCTTGAGCTGGGCGGCAAGAGCCCGGTGATTGTAGATGAAACGGCGGATATCGCCCTCACGGCCAGAAGGCTGGCGTGGGGCAAGTGCGTCAACGCCGGTCAGACCTGCGTTGCGCCCGACTATGTGCTGGTGCACAAGAGCCGCGAAACCGAGCTGGTGGAAGCGCTCATCGCCGAGCTGCGCCGCATGTACACCAGCGCGCCGCTGATGAATCCCGACTGGCCGAAGATCATCAACGAGCATCACTTCAACCGACTGGTGGGGCTTTTGCAAAGCGGCGTGGTCAGCCACGGCGGGCAGATCAATATGCAGACGCGCCAGATCGCGCCCACCATCCTCACGGATGTTTCCTGGGACGATCCGGTCATGCAGGAGGAGATTTTCGGCCCCATCCTGCCCATCCTCACCTACAGCAAGCTGGAGGACGCCATCGCCCGCATCCAGCAGCGCCCCAAGCCGCTGGCGCTGTACCTGTTTACCCAGTCGGCGGAAACGGAAGCGCGCGTGATGCGCGAAATCAGCTTTGGCGGCGGCTGCGTGAACGATACCATCCTGCACCTTGCCACGCCCTACATGCCCTTCGGCGGCGTGGGGGAGAGCGGCATGGGCGGCTATCACGGCCAGTACAGCTTCGATACCTTCTCTCATGTGAAGAGCGTGCTCAAACGCTGGGCCAAGCCCGACGTCCCGCTTCGCTACGCCCCGTACGAAGGCAAAATGAAGTGGATCAAGGGAATCATGTAAACACAAAACCGCCATCTACCCCAATGCAGGTAGATGGCGGTTGTTTGTCAGCAGATCCTTTGGGCGCATGAAATGCGCCCAATCCACGGGTTTCCAAAGGGCGAAGCCCTTTGGCGGGTGCAGGGCAGCGCCCTGCCGTCCCCTCACTCCTCGTTCTTCCAATCAGTCAGCTGTTCAATCCTCGTGCCCTCGCTGTCGGTAGCGGGGTCGTAGGCGAACTCGTGGAGCTGCTTGCAGGGGAAGCGATCGCACTGGCCGCAGTGGACGAGCTTCTTGCCCTCGACGCAGTTTTTGATGGGGCATTTCTTATCCCAGTAGGGTTTCTTGATCTTCAGGCAGCCTTCGCACTTCATGATTTCGCGGTATTTGCATTCGCTGCACAACAGTCCGCAGCGGGATTCGACCATGGTTGTCCCTCCTCTGTAACGCTTGTAAACGGAGTATAACAGGGATTTGGACGGGTGTCAACGGGGCTGTGCAAGGGACGCAAACTGTGATATACTGTAAGGTACTGTGAATAACGAAAGGAGGGCATCAGCGCATGCCTACGTTTGAAGCCGCGCGCAGCGGCATGCTGTGGGACGCGACGGCGGTGCCCAACGCTTTTTTCTGCGAATACATGCCCGCCGCGCCGGAGAACCATGTGAAGGTGTACCTGTACGGGCTGATGTGGGCGCACAGCGGCCTTGGCGACGAGGAAGGCTTGCTGGACGAGATGGCCAACGCCCTGCACCTGAGCCGTGAAGAGGTGGAGCGCGCCATGCGCTACTGGGAGCGCTGCCGCCTGGTGGAACGCGTGCAGGATCTGCCGCCCAGATACCGCTTTGTGAGCGTGCAGCAGGTGATGCTGCAAAAGCAGCAGATGCCGCACGACGAGGATTACGAGAGCTTTGCGCAGGCGGTGTACTCGGCCTTTGGCGACCGGCGCAAGCTGCACGGCGGCGAGACGGTGCTGGCCTATGAATGGGTGGAGCAGTTCCGGCTTCCGGCGGAAGTGGTGCTCATGCTCATCCAGCATATGATCAATACGCGCGGCATCAACTTCAGCTTCAAGGACGCGCAGAAGGTGGCCGTGGAGCTGTGCGAGCAGCACGTGTCCACCATTGAAGAGGCGGAGGCCATCTTCACCCGTTCCGATGCCGCCATGAAGGGCGCAAGGAAAATCCTGAGCCATCTGGGCATGCGCCGCAGCCCGTCCATGGACGAGATGGATCTGTACCTGAAGTGGACGGAGGAGTGGGGCTTTGAACCCAAGGCCATTCAGGAAGCCTGCAAGGAAACCGTGAAGGGCACGCCCAATTTTGCCTATCTGGACAAGGTGCTGGAAAACCTGCACGCCCGTACTCTGGGTAAGGCCACCACGGAAGCGCAGGTGCAGAAGGCGCTGGAAAGCGAAAAGGCGGAAACGGCCTGTATCCGCGAACTTCTGCAGACGCTGGGCATCAGCATGGCCGTCATCAGCGAAGGCCTGCGCGCCGAATACCGCAGCATGGCGGAAAATGGCCACGAGCTGGTGATGCTGGCTGCGCGCGAGGTGGTCAGTCATGGCCGTGCGCACACGCTGGATCGCGTGAAGCAGCTGCTGGACGCGTGGATTGAAAAGGGCCTGACCACGGTCAGCGCCGCAAACGCCTATCTGGGCGAGGTGGAAAAGCTCAACGCGCAGATCCGCATGCTCATGGAGGTAGCCGGCGCTTCCGGCGGATGCACCAAGGCCAACCGCGATAACCTCACCCAGTGGCAGAGCCAGTGGCATATGCCGCAGGAGATGATCCTGCTGGCGGCGGAATTTGCCCACGGCAAGGACAAGCCCATGGCTTACATGCACAAGCTGCTTTCCGGCTGGCATGAGCAGGGCATTGCCAATTTGGCCGACGCACGCGCCGAGCATGAGAAGCGCACCGCGCAGCCCAAGGGCGAAAGCAAGCCTGCGCCCGCAGCCAAGCGCGTGGTGGAGCAGCAGTATGCCCAGCGCGATTATGATCCCGACGAGTTTGATGAAATCCCCGAGGATCAGCTTGAGGAGATGAACCGCAAATGACCAGCGAGCAGATCATTCTGCAGCTTCAGCAGGAATATCAGAACCGGCGCGAGGACAATCTGCGCCTGTTTGAGCAGCGTCAGGACGAGGCCTGCGCCGTCTGCCCCGGCCTGCGCGAACTGATCCAGCAGCGCCATGCCGCCGTCATGCGCGGCGTGCGCGCCAGCCTGCTTTCACGCAATAAGGATCAGTCCGCCACGCAGAGCCTGCCCGGGCTGATGAAGCAGCTCAACGCGCAGATTGCGCAGAAGCTGAAGGAGGCCGGTCTGCCGGCGGATCAGCTGCAGCCGGTGTATACCTGCGCCGTGTGCCGCGACGAGGGCTATCTGTACGATCCTTCACGCCGCATGTGCGACTGCATGCGCAGGGAGTTCAACCGCCGCATGCTCATGGAAAGCGGCGTGGCCGGTGAGATGAACACCTTCGACCGCTTTGACGAGACGCTGTTTTCCGACGAGGCGGATGAAAAAGGCTACAGCCAGCGCAAGGCAGCCATCGCCATCCGCGATGTGTGCGCTGCCTATGCCGACAGCTTTCCCAACACCGCCACGCGCGATCTGCTGCTGATGGGCAAGAGCGGCCTGGGCAAGACGTTCCTTCTGCAGTGCATTGCGCAGCGCGTGTCGCAGCGCGGGCATCTGCCCACCTACACCAGCGCCTACCGCCTGTTTGAAACCGCACGCAAGGCGTATATGGAGAACGACTCCGACGTGCTGGCGCCCTTCATGAACGCCGAGCTTTTGCTGATTGACGATCTGGGCACCGAGCCGCTGCTCAACAACGTGACCGTCACGCAGCTGTTCAACCTGCTCAACGAGCGGCAGATGGCCGGACGGCACACCGTGATCAGCACCAACCTCAGCATGAGCGAGCTCAAGGACCGCTACACCGAGCGCATCACCTCGCGCTTTCTGGACGCTACCGGCTGCCGCCGTCTGGTGTTTATCGGCGCGGATATTCGCCGCAACCTGAAACGAAAGGCGGAGCAAGCATGAACATTCAGATTTATGTGGGCAAGAAGAATCCGGACGTGCTCAAGGCGGAGCGCTTCTTCAAGGAGCGCCGCATTGCCTATCAGATCATGGATCTGAAAAAGCACAAGATTGGCCGCCGCGAGATGGAAGTGTTTGTGCGCGCCGCCGGCAGCGCGAAGGAACTGGTGGACCGCGAGGGCAAGAAGGCGCTGGAGCGCCCCGTGGCGCATATGAGCGATGACAAGTACATCATCGATGCGCTGATGGAGGATTCCTCCGCGCTGAAGACGCCCATTGTGCGCAATGGTCAGAAGGCGACCATTGGAGCGAATGAGGCGGAGTGGAAAAAGTGGGTGGAAGCGGAAGGCTGATATGAACAGAGAAACAGCCCGTTGGCACGCAGGTCGTTTGACCGGTGCCGACGGGCTGTTTTTTGTATTCCGTTTTTTCAGAGTTTGAAGATGCCCAGCGACTGCAGAAGCAGCACCACCAGCAGCAGCGGCGCAATGTAGCGCACCATGACCACGTACAGCTTTTTGCGGCTGAAGGTCAGCCCGCCGATGGTCACCTCGTCGATGATGACGTCGGGCTTGAGCACCCAGCCCACCAGTATGCAGGTGGCAATGGCCACAATGGGCATCAGGCAGTAGTTGCTCAGGTAATCCAGCACGTCCAGCAGCTGACCCACGGAGCCGTTGGGCAGGGTCAGATCGAAGTACAGCACATTGTAGCCCAGGCAGACGAACAGGCCCACCACCAGCGCGCCCACGAAAACCGTCACAGACGCCTTGGAGCGCTTCATGTGGAACTGATCCATCACACCGGCAGTGACCGCCTCCAGAACGGACACGGAGGAGGTGAGCGCCGCAAAGGCCACCATCACGAAGAACGCAATGCCCACAACAGCACCCACGCCGCCCATGGCGTCAAACACCTTGGGCAGGGAGATGAACATGAGGCTGGGGCCAGCTGCCATGCCCTCTGTACCCGTGAAGGCATACACAGCAGGCACGATCATCATGCCGGCCAGGAACGCCACCACGGAGTCGAAAATTTCAATCTGGTTGACAGACTTGACCAGGTTGGTTTCCTTCTTCACATAGGAGCCGTAGGTGATCATGATGCCCATGGCCACGCTGATGGAATAGAACAGCTGGCCCAGCGCGTCGGTGAGCACCACCATGAACTTGTTAAGCGTAAGGCCGGTGAAGTCCGGCACCATGTACACCTTCAGGCCCTGCAGACCGGTGCGGGTCACGCCTGCCTCATCGGTGTGGCTCAGCGTGAGCGAGAACACCGCGATGGCGCAGATGAGCACCAGCAGGATGGGCATGAGCACGCGGGAGAAGCGCTCAATGCCCTTGTCCACGCCCTTGTAGACCACAAACAGCGTGCCTGCGAGGAAGATGACAAACCAGATGATGGGGCTCCACTGCGCGGTGATGAAGGACGTGAAATAACCGTCCGCAACAGCCGCATGTCCTGCGCCGGTCAGATACACCCACAGGTATTTGAGCACCCAGCCGCCGATGACGCAGTAGTAGGGCAGAATCATGGCCGGAACCACCGAGGCAATTGCGCCCAGCCACTTGAACTTGCTGTGCAGATAGCTGTACGCAGTCATGGCGCTCTGGCCGGTCTTGCGGCCGATGGCGATCTCCGTGGTGAGCAGGGCGAAACCAAAGGTCAGCGCCAGCACCAGATAGAACAGCAGAAACAGTCCGCCGCCATCCTTGGCTGCCAGATAGGGAAAACGCCAGATGTTGCCCAAGCCCACCGCGCTGCCGGCTGCTGCCAGCACAAACCCGATGGAACCGGTAAAACTGCCGCGCTTGTTCTTCTTTTCCATAATTCATCCTCCGTATCGCCTGTGGCGTATAAATACACATGCTATACTATATGCCCAAACGCCATTTGATGCAAGCCTTTTCCGGCGATCTTTACCGCCAGTTAAGCGCAATCTTGCTCAAGCCTTCCAAAAGGCCCGGCATGCCCACGTCTGTGGCTGCCACTGCCGGAAGTTTGGCAATCACGCTGTCTCCCAGCTTCACGCGCACCATGCCCAGCGCATCGCCTGCCTGAACGGGCGCGTCCACCTCGCCGGGCAGCTCCACCTCCAGCGACAGCAGCTTTTCCTGCCCGGGCCTGAGCAGCATGCTCACGCCGCTGCCGGCGGCCGCCTCCACCTCGTCCTGCATGCCCATGCGCACGCGCACCGTCTTGCCAAGGCGGTCGCCCTTGTTGAGGATGTTCACGCGCCGGTAGTTGGCAAAGCCGTAGTCCAGCATGGCGCGCGCCTCGTTGAAGCGGGTCTGGCTGTTGGGCGTGCCCAGCACGATGGCGATGAGGCGCAGGCCGTTTTTCTCTGCCGTGGCGGCAAGGCAGTATCTGGACACATCCGCGCTGCCGGTTTTGAGCCCGTCGCAGCCGCTGTAGAAGCGCACCAGACGGTTGGTGTTGGTCAGCTCCGTGGTGCGGCCGCTGGGATGCGTGAGCGTATCCATCCACACGGAAGCGTGCGCGAAGTAATCCGGATGGCGGCACACCTCCGCAGCCAGCTTTGCCACATCGCGCGCGGTGGTGTACTGCGCGTCATCCGGCAGGCCGGTGGCGTTGGTGTAATGCGTGTCCAGCATGCCCAGCTCCTGCGCACGCTGGTTCATCCATTCGGCAAAGGCGGATTCGCTCCCTGCCATGTGCTCGGCCAGCGCACACGCGGCGTCGTTGGCGCTGGCGATGATGGTGGCGTGCATGAGCGTCTCCAGCGTGTAGGAGGCGCCTGCGTCCAGCAGCGCCTGGCTGCCAATCTGTCCGGCCGCCTCCGGGCTGATGACAATGGCGTCATCCGCGTGCACTTCACCAGCCTCCAGCTTTTCCATCAGAATCAGCAGCGTCATCAGCTTGGTCACGCTGGCTGCCTGACGGCGCTCGTCCGCGTTCTTTTCAAAGATCACCGTTCCGGTGCCCGCCTCCACCAGCATGGCGCTGGGCGTGGTCAGCTCCATGGGCGGCGCGCTTTCCAGCGGCGCAGCCAGCGCGAAAGTACAGCACAGCACGAGTGCGCAGGCAATGCCTGTCATCCTTTTCAGCATAACAAAAAACTCCTTCCCGACCCCTGTTGCCACAGGGTATGCCGGGAAGGAGCCAATTAACACCTTGGATTACAGGCGTTCCACAATGCCGTCCACCAGCGCGCTGAAGGTGTCCTTCGCGCGCAGGCCGGTTTCCATGACTTCCTCATGGTTGAGGGGCTGCTTGAGGATGCCGGCGGCCATATTGGTGATGCAGCTGATGCCCAGCACCTTCATGCCGCAGTGACGGGCCACGATGGTCTCCGGCACGGTGGACATGCCAACCGCGTCGGCGCCCAGCACGCGCACCATGCGGATTTCAGCGGGGGTCTCGTAGGTGGGGCCGTTGAGCCAGCAGTACACGCCGCTGCGCAGCTCGATGTCCAGCTTGCGGCCCACGCTGCGGGCCAGCGCCTGCAGATCCTCGTCATAGGCCTGCGTCATATCGGGGAAACGGGGGCCGAACTCGTCCAGGTTGGGGCCGGTGAGCGGATTCTTGCCGGTGAGGTTGATGAAATCGGTCAGGATCATCAGATCGCCGGGGGTCCAGTTGATGTTCACGCCGCCGGCAGCATTGGTGACGATGAGGGTCTTGACGCCCAGCTTGGCCATCACGCGGATGGGCATGGTGACCGTCTGCATGTCGTAGCCTTCGTAGGAGTGGAAGCGGCCCTGCATCATGTACACGTTCTTGCCGTGCAGCTTGCCGCTGAGCCAGCGGCCCGCATGACCCACTACGGTGGAAACCGGGAAGCCGGGGATATCAGCATAAGCCAGTTCCCTGCGCTCCTCCAGCGCATCGCCGTAAGCGCCCAGGCCGCTGCCCAGAATGATGGCGATTTCAGCCTTGCCGCAGGCTTCCTCGATGGCCTTGGCGGCCGCATTGATCTTTTCCATGTACAGATTCACGTCCATGTTTCTTTCATCCTTTCTGTCAATTACAGCAGCTGTGCAAAGGACTCCGCGCCAAAGCGCTCGTCCAGGCCGAACAGATCGGCGATGGTAGCAGCCAGGTCGGCATAGGTCTTGCGGGTGCCCAGATCGGTCAAAGCCTTCATGGCGGGGCTCCAGGCCAGAATGGGCACGTATTCACGGGTATGATCGGTGCCGGTGTGGGCAGGATCGCAGCCGTGGTCAGCGGTGAGGATGAGCAGGTCGTCCTCGTTCATCAGGGCCTTGATCTCCGGCAGGCGGGCGTCGAAGTACGCCAGCGCGTCGGCATAGCCCTGCACATCGCGGCGGTGGCCGTAGAGGGAGTCAAAGTCCACCAGGTTGACAAACAGAAGGCCGTTGAAATCGCGCTTCATGGCGGTGATCATGGCGTCGATGCAGGCGGGGTTGCCGGCCGCGTGATCGCTCTCGCACAGGCCCTGCATGCAGAAGATATCCTCGATCTTGCCAATGCCCATGGTGAAGAAGCCGTTGTCCTTCAGCGCGTCCAGCACGGTCCTGCCGGCGGGCGGCATGGAAAAGTCGCGGCGGCGGGGCGTGCGGGTGAAAGCGCCCTTGCCCGTGCCGGTGAAGGGACGGGCGATGATGCGTCCCACGCCGTGCTCGCCCTGCAGCTGAGCGCGGGCGATTTCGCACATTTCGTAGAGCCTGGCGGGGCTGTACACGTCCTCGTGGCAGGCAATCTGGAACACGCTGTCGGCGGAGGTATACACGATGGGGTAGCCCGTCTTCATGTGCTCCTCGCCCAGCTCGTCCAGAATGGCGGTGCCGCTGGCAGGATAGTTGCCCAGCGTTTTGGTGCCGATGGCCTTTTCAAACGCCTCGATCACCTCGGCCGGAAAGCCGTTGGGATACGTGGGGAACGGACGCTCCAGCTTCAGGCCGCTGATCTCCCAGTGGCCGGTGGTGGTGTCCTTGCCGGCGGATACCTCCGCAGCGCGGCCATAAGCGCCGGCGCCGTTTGCGGGCTTCGCGCCGCCCACGTTGGGAATGAGACCCAGACCCATATCCGCCATGTTGGGCAGGGCGGGGTTCTTCTGCTCAATGATGTGACCCAGGGTGTTGGCGCCCGTGTCGCCGTACTGTGCAGCGTCCGGCAGCGCACCGGCGCCCACGCTGTCCAGCACAACCAGGAATACGCGTTTCATAGCTTGTTCCTCCTGAAAACAGGCATTCGGACGCGGGTTCCCGCGTCCGAAGCCAATTCTACTTATTCACCCAGTCGGATGCAGGCAGGGCCGACGGGACGGATGTCCAGAATGTTGCAGCTGTGCGCGCCAAAGACGGCTTCCATCTCGGCCACAAAGCTGTCCAGGCGCTTCTGGGGCACAAAGTTGAGCGTGGTGCCGGCAAAGCCGCCGCCATGCACGCGCCATGCGCCGTCGCAGCGCAGCTTCTGCTCGCCCAGCATCAGCGCCAGGGCAAGCTCCTGATGATCATTGAAGGCGAAGATGTTCTGCAGATAGCAGTAGCTGCTGCGGCCGCTTTCAATGATGAGGCGGAAGAACTCATCCAAATTGTCGCTCTGCAGCGCTGCGGCCTGATCCGTCACACGGCGGTTTTCGTCAAAGTAGTGCGCAGCGCGCATGATGGCGCGGTCGGCGTGCGGGATGCCCAGCTTTTGACGCAGCTGAGGAATGGCCTTGGCGAACTGCTCGGGCAGCACGCGGCGCAGGTTCTTTTCGCCAAAGTACGCAGCCACGGCGCGCATTTCAGCGGGAATGGCGGCGTAGTGATCAGTCAGGTCGTCATGGCTGCCGCCGGTGTTGACCACCACCAGCGCGTAGCCCTTGGCAGCAAAATCGTAGGAGATGGCCTGCACTTTGGGGTCGTCAGACTTGAAGTCAATATAAGCCAGACCGCCCACGCTGGAGGCCATCTGATCCATCAGGCCGCTGGGCTTGCCAAAGTACACGTTTTCGGCAAACTGGCTGATCTGCGCGCGGCGCTTGGCGGTCAGCTTGTTTCCGTTGTACAGCTCATCAAAGATGGCGCACAGCAGCACTTCCACCGCAGCGGAGCTGGAAAGGCCGCTGCCGCCGCGCACGGTGGAGGTCATCACAGCGTCAAATCCGCCCAGCTTGAAGCCGTCCTCCTTCATCTTGAAGGCCACGCCGCGCACCAGCGCAGCCGTGGTGCCCTTTTCGTCCTCATGCACGTCCAGATCATCCAGCGAAACGGACAGGGGCTGATAGCCTTCGCTGTGGATGTTGACCATCTGGTCGTCGCGGGGGGTGACCGCCGCCAGCGTATCCAGATTGACCGCCGCCGCCAGCACCTTGCCGCAGTTGTGATCCGTATGATTGCCGCCGATCTCGGTGCGACCGGGCGCGCTGATCATGTACACACTGCCGCTGGTGCCAACAATTTCCTCATGCTTCTTGAGCAGGCGGCTGTAGCGCATGCTCTGCTCCACCATCATGCCATCGCGCTGGCCATAGATGTGGTTGAGCTGCTTCATCACTTCCGGGGTTTTGAGCTGGCTGATCATAAGTGCATAGTTATTCATATCTTTCCCATCCTTCTTTCGTGGTTTGCCACACGTGCGGCGGGATTGAAACGGTTTGTCAGGGACGCTGAGCTACTTCCTGCCAGAAAGCAACCATGTCGTCCATACCGCGCTCGGCAAGACCGGCGTGGAAATCGGCAATGGCTTCATCGGTGATGTCCACCTCGCCCAGCACGAAGCGCGCCAGGGCAACGTCCACGTAGGTACCCAGCTCCTGCTGCAGGCCCATCACATAGGCGTTTTCCTCGGCAGTGAGGGTGTAGGTGGGGAAGGGCTTGACCGCCAGCGCGTTCAGACGATCCATATCGGCGTTGATGCGGCGCACGTCCTCGTCGGCGAAACGATCGTAGAAATCCTTGGGGAAGTACCAGGGCATCTCGCCAGTGTCATAGACGGCCAGCTGGGTGAGCAGCTCCATGGACATGCTGTCCACGCCGCCAACCCAGTCCCACATGCCTTCGTCGTCAAACTCGTAGTGCTCGTCCTCGATGCCGACCATGGCCTCGATGGCGCCTTCTTCGGTGTAGAGCACGTCCACCCAGCGGAGCATGGCGGCGGGATCCTCGCACGCGGAGGTGATGGCAAAGGTGCCGCGGGTGACGCAGCCGAACAGATCGCGGTAGACCTGCTTGCCTTCATAGGCGAAGGGATCCATCACGGAGTACTCCATGGCCGCATTATAGGGCAGCAGATTGACAGGGGTTGGGGCAAACATGGCGCCGTAGGTGATGGTGGCGTCAGCGTCGGTCACGCGGCGCAGGGTATCCGCCGTCACAAAGCCGCTGGGATCCAGCAGGCCTTCGGCGTAGAGATCGCGCATGGTGCGCGCCAGCTCGATGAAGCTGTCCTCCACGGGCCAGTAGTGCACCGTGCCGGCTTCATCCAGATAGATGTTGTAGTCGTTGACCACCACGCCCCAGGCATGGGAGAAGAACTTGAGCTCCCAGGGACCCAGGAACATCATGGGCACTTCATCCTGCTTGCCGTTGCTGTTGGGATCGCGATCGCGGAAGGCGGTGAGCACGGCCTTGAAGCTTTCCATGTCGGTGGGCATGTCCAGCTTGAGCTTTTCCAGCCAGCTGCGGTTGATCCAGATGGGGTTCTGGGGCGCGCTGGTCTGAATGCCGGGCAGCGCGCCAATCTTGCCGCTGGGCAGGGTGATGGCCTTGAGCCAGTCGGGGTTCTGCTGAAGGAGCGCCCACAGGTTGGGGGCATGCTCGGGCAGCAGCGGCGCCAGGTCGATCAGCTTGCCGCTGTCGGTGAGGGCGATGAGCTCATCGGTGGTGAGGGCCGCCTTGAACAGCACATCGGGCATATCCGCGCCGTCGGCAAACATGGCAGCCTTGGCCTTTTTCCATTCAGCAGACTTGTTGTACTGCTGGAAGGTGAAGGAGATGCCGGTGCGCGCCTGCATGCGCTCAAAAAAGAGGTTGGTTTCCCAGTTGTGAGTGCTGTCCTCGCCGTCAAAGCCAGCCATGGTAAAGGCGCCTTCTTCAGCCATGCTGAGCGCGGGCATGACCAGCATCAGCGCGCAGCACAGAAGGCAGAGCATCCGTCGAAACATTGGGTAGCCTCCATTTGTAAAAAAATCATGTGCAAAAAAATGTGCACAACTTTAAACTATTATACCTGATAACCCGGTTTTTGAAAACCTTTTCGCGGATTTTTTTCGCCATATGCACAAAAAGAAAAGCCGGACGGCACAAAACCGCCCGGCTGATCCATCTGCGTGCTTACGGAGCCACGCGCACAGGAGAGGAATATTCGCTGTACACTCGCTTGCCATTGCTGTTTTTGTAGGCGCGCACCTTGTAGTAGTAGGTGCGGCTCAGGTCGGCCTCTTCCAGCTTGAAGGTGCAGGTCTTGGTGGTGTCTTGCTCATCCACCTTGGTGTAGCTGCCGGTCTTGCTGGTGGAGCGGTACAGCACATAGCCGGACGCGCCCTTGAGGTACACGGACAGGTTCCAGTGCTTGCTGTACTCCTTGGCCTTCAGTTCCGGCACGGCGTCGCCGATGGTGGAGGCGGTGACGGAAGCGCTGCTGGAGGAAGAGGTGGAAGCGGAGGAAGAATCGCCGATGGTGACGGTGCAGGTGGCGTCCTCCAGACCGGCGGATTTCACGGTTAGGGTGCCGGTGCCGTTCTTCTTTTTCTTGATGGTGCCATCCTGACCCACGGTGAAGATGCTGGTGCTGCTGCTCTTGAAGGTGAGATCCTCCAATTCGCACTTGCCGATCTTCACATCGTAGCGGTCGTAGAGGTACACGGTGGGCACAGCGGAGGTCTTGGCCTTGAGGCTGATGTCATCCACGCGCAGCTCAAAGCGCTTGTGGCTGTTGTCCGCACGCTCGTACATGCCCTTGGCGATTTCCACTGATACGTTCTTGGTGGTGCCGGCCTTGGCAGTGCTTTCGGCCTTCTTCGCTGTAATGCCCTCGGGCTGCTGGTGCAAAAGCATCTCCCAGTAATACTCGTTGGCGCTGCCCTTCACATACACGCAGCCGATGCCCACGTGGGTGAAATCGCCGTCGAGGATCACGTCCATCGCGGTTTCTTCCCACTCGGCCATCACTTCTTCCGCCTTGGAGGAACCGGCAGCCACGCATTCGCTGACCGCCTGCACCTTCTGCAGGCTCTTGTAGCCATTGGCGGCGGTATCGTAGTCCGTCAGGTCCGGGCGCACGTGATCAAAAAGCACAAACAGCTCGGAGGCGCGCTGGATGGCGGCCTTTTCCAGATCAGCCAGCATCACCAGTTCCGGCAGATCGTATTCCTTGCGGATGGCGTTGATGGCCTTGAGCAGGCTGCGGGCGCGGTTCTGGTACGTGGTTACCTGAAAGGAAACGGTGAGCGTCTTGGCGGCGGCTGCCTGAGCAGCGGGCAGGAAGGAGACGCACATCACCAGAATCATCACGAGGCAGAAAAAAGATTTGATACGGCGGAGCATGGGCTGTATCCCCCTTTGCGGTTCATTGGTGTTATCATACCATATTTTATGGGAACTTGCCAACCATCCTCACATGCATTATAATGAATACAGCTGCAAAAAAACCGATGAAAGCGAGGCTCGTCAACCATGATTATCGCAAAGAATCCGCCCATGGGC
This sequence comes from bacterium, assembly GCA_029009515.1. Taxonomy (GTDB): domain Bacteria; phylum Bacillota; class Clostridia; order Christensenellales; family Aristaeellaceae; genus Limiplasma. The sequence continues at coordinate 5,079 of JAQXJZ010000048.1, read as the reverse complement.
TGGAACAGCTGGGACTGCTACGGCACCGCCGTGAACGAAGAGATTACACTTCAGAACGCCCGATATATGGCCGAATACCTCAAGCCTTATGGCTGGGAGTATGTGGTGGTGGATATCCAGTGGTATCAGCCCACCGCCGACACGCACGATTACATCCCCTTTGCCGAGTGCTGCATGGATGAGTGGGGACGCATGGTTCCTGCGCCCAACCGCTTTCCCTCCGGTTTCAGGGCTTTGGCGGATGAGATCCACCGACTTGGCCTCAAGTTTGGCATCCACATCATGAGGGGCATTCCGCGCATGGCGGCGCACCGCCGCCTTCCCATTCACGGTTCGGAATACACCTGTGCGGATGCGGCCAACCCCAATTCCATCTGCATGTGGAACCCGGACATGTACGGCGCGCGCAGCAGCCATCCGGCTGCTTTGGCCTATTATGAAAGCATCTTCCGCCTGTACGCCGAATGGGGCGTGGACTATGTGAAGTGCGATGACATCGCCCGCGAGTACCCGCACTGCGAGCGCGAGATTGAGCTGCTCAGCCAGGCCTGCCGCACCTGCGGACGCGACATTGTGCTCAGCCTTTCTCCCGGCCCTGCGCCTGTGGAGCGCGCGGAGCATTTGAAGAAATACGCCAATCTGTGGCGCATCACCGATGATTTCTGGGATGACTGGCGCCTGCTCAAGGGCATGTTTGAGCGCGCTGAAAAATGGTGCATCCACGCCGGCCCCGGTCACTGGCCGGATGCGGACATGCTGCCTGTGGGCGCGCTGCGGCAGAACACCGATCCTTCGTACTGGACGAAGTTCACGCATGCGGAGCTGCGCACCATGATGACGCTGTGGTGCATGATGCGCTCTCCCCTGATGATTGGCGGCGAGATGACGAAGTTTGATGATTTCTCGCTGAAACTGCTCACCAATGCGCCGCTGTTGGAGATTGAAAAGGCATCGCACTGCGCGCACCCACTGTACACGACGGATGAAGCCAGCGCATGGATTGCGCCGCGCGTGGATGGCCAGGGCCTGTATGTGGCGCTGTTCAACCTTGCGGACAAGGCGCAGACGCTGGAACTGAGCGCAGAGGAACTGGGGCTGCCGGGCATTGCGCAGGCAGCGGAATTGTGGAGCGGGAAGAAGACGAAGAAGATCAAGGCCAGACTGGCGGCGCACGATGCGGCGGTGTGGCTGGTGAAATACTAAAAAGGAAAAACAGCCCGTCGGTACCGGTTCATGCCGGTTGCCGACGGGTTGTTTGCATGGGTGAGCATCAGTATTCAAATTCGCCTTCGTATACCAGCACGGTGCTGCCGGTGAGGGTGACGCCCTCGTCGGTGTACTGCACCTGCAGGTCGCCGCCGTCCAGATGCACGGTGATCTCCGCGCCCTTCTGGCAGTAGCCGTTTTCTACGGCAGCCACAACGGCTGCGCAGGCGCCCGTGCCGCAGGCCAGGGTTTCGCCGCTGCCGCGCTCCCACACGCGCACACGCAGGCTGGTGCGGTTGACCACGCGCACAAACTCCGTGTTGATGCGTTCGGGGAAGAGGGGCGCGTACTCGAACTTCGGGCCAATGACAGGCAGGTTCATCGCATCGATGGCCTTGTCAAACACCACGCAGTGCGGGTTGCCCACGCTCAGACAGGTGGCGTTCCACGTTTTGCCGTCCACCTCCACCGGATAGCCGATCATCTGCTCCGCATCCACGGTGGAGGGCAGGTGCGCGGCGCTGAGATCGGGCTTGCCCATGTCCACAGAGACGGAGGAAACCTTGCCGTTGGTAAGGTACAGGCGCAGGCTGTGCATGCCGCTGCCGGTTTCGATGGTCATCACTTCGCTGCGGATGTAGCCCTTGTCGTAGAGATACTTGGCCGCGCAGCGGATATTGTTGCCAGCCATGCGGCCTTCGCTGCCGTCGCGGTTGAACACGCGGATCCTGGCGTCGGCGATGCGGGAGGTTTCAATCAGCACAATGCTGTCGCCGCCAATGCCGTAGTGCGGACGGCACAGACTTACGCACAGGGATTCCGGGCAGGTGATGCGGTGGTCAAAGTTTTCAATGAAAATGGCGTCGTTGCCGCAGGAATGCATCTTGGCAAAGCGGATCTTCTGCCGCCACGCGCGCATGGCGTTGATGTCCACCAGCTCCGTGTTGCTGCCATGGAAGCGGCTTTCCAGCATCCTTGCCAGCGCGTTGGCCGTATCCACGGACGTGAGGCAGGGAATGCCCAGCTGCATGGCGCGGCGGTGCAGCAGGATGTAATCGCCCACGGTGGCGTCCTTGACCGCGCCGGTGTAGACGATGTAGTTGAGCCGTCCGCTCTCCATCAGCTGTGCAATCTCGTCGCTTTCGGTGGCGTTGCGCACGGCGTGCACGCTCACGCCCATCTGGCGGATGGCGTCCGCCGTGCCGCTGGTGGCGTAGAGATGCATGCCCAGATCATGGAAATGCTTGGCCAAAGAGATGATTTCGGGATAGTCGTTCTCTTCCACGCTCAAAAGCACCGAGGGGCGATGCTTGGCGTGGGCCGGAGGCACAGAGAAGCCCGCCGCGCTCAGACCCTTGAACAGCGCCTCCTCCATGCTCTTGCCAATGCCCAGCACCTCGCCGGTGGATTTCATTTCCGGGCCGAGGATGGAGTTGGCGTCGGAGAGCTTTTCAAAGGAGAACACGGGCACCTTGATGGCATAATACGGCGGCGTACGGTACAGCCCCGTGCCATAGCCCAGATCCTTCAGCCTTGCACCCAGCATGACCTGCGAGGCCAGATCCACCATGGGCACGCCGGTGACCTTGCTGATGTAGGGCACGGTGCGGGAAGCGCGCGGGTTGACCTCGATCACATACAGCTCGCCCTCGTAGATGAGGTACTGAATGTTGACCAGGCCGCGGGTGTTGAGCGCCAGCGCCAGCTTTTCGGTGCAGTCGCACACCTTCTGCAGCTGCTTGTCGTTGAGACTGTAGGGCGGATAGACGGAGATGGAGTCGCCGCTGTGGATGCCGGCGCGCTCGATGTGCTGCATCACGCCGGGAATCAGCACGCTTTCGCCGTCGGAGATGGCGTCCACCTCCAGCTCGGTGCCGGGCATGTACTTGTCCACCAGCACGGGATTGTCGATGCCGCCGGACAGGATGGTTTCCATGTAGCGGCGGGTGTGCTCCGGCGTGCGGGAGATGGTCATGTTCTGGCCGCCGATCACGTAGGACGGGCGCAGCAGCACCGGATAGCCCAGCGTTTCAGCGGCGGAAAGCGCCTCTTCCACGCTGCCCACGCCCATGCCCTTGGGACGGCGGATGGCGAACTGCTCCAGCAGCTCGTCAAAGCGCGCGCGATCCTCGGCCACGTCGATGCTCTCGGCGGAAGTGCCCAGAATGCGGATGCCGTGGCTGTCGAGGAACTGGGTCAGCTTGATGGCAGTCTGTCCGCCAAAGGCCGCCACCACGCCCACGGGCTTCTCAATGCGGATGATGTTCATCACATCCTCCGGGCTGAGCGGCTCGAAATAGAGGCGGTCGGCAGTGTCGTAGTCGGTGGAGACGGTCTCGGGGTTGTTGTTGACGATCACCACGTCGTAACCGATCTTCTGCAGCGTCCACACGCAGTGTACGGAGCTGTAGTCAAACTCGATGCCCTGACCGATGCGGATGGGGCCGGAGCCCAGCACCATGATGACCGGCTTGCCGCTGCGCGGGAAGGTGCGGCTTTCGCACGCGCCGCCGCAGCAGGAGTAGAAATATGGGGTCTGCGCCGGATATTCGGCGGCGCAGGTATCCACCATTTTGTAGGAAAGCTGGAACGCGGGCAGCTCCTGCGCGCCGGAGAGGCGGCGGATGGCGGCGTCGGTGTAGCCCAGCTTTTTGGCCTTCAGGTAGTCGCCGTCGCACAGGCCGTCGGCGGAAAGATGCATTTCAAAGGCGGCGAGGTTGGCGATGCGGCTTAAGAACCACGGGTCGAGCTTCGTGATCGCGTGGATGTCCTCCACACTCACGCCGCTCTTCAGCGCTTCAAAAATGGTGAACAGGCGGCGGTCGTTGACCTGCGCAAGGCGGTCGCGGATGGGCAAATCGGAAAGCGCGGGCGCGTTGAGCGTATCCAGCCCGATTTCCGCACCGCGCACAGCCTTCATCAGGGCTTCTTCAAAGCTCTGACCGATGGACATGACTTCGCCGGTCGCCTTCATCTGTGTACCCAGCGTGCGGCTCAGGGTGGCAAACTTTTCAAACGGCCACTTGGGAAACTTGCACACCACGTAGTCCACGGCGGGTTCAAAGCACGCGCAGGTCTGGCCTGTGATGTCGTTGGCAATCTCGTCCAGCGTGTAGCCCAGCGCCAGCTTGGTGGTGATTTTGGCAATGGGGTAGCCCGTGGCTTTGGAGGCGAGCGCCGAGGAGCGCGACACGCGCGGATTGACCTCGATGACGGCGTATTCAAAGCTGTCGGGGTTGAGGGCAAACTGGCAGTTGCAGCCGCCGATGATGCCCAGCGCCGATACCATCTCCAGCGCGGCGGTGCGCAGCATCTGGTATTCCGGCACGGCCAGCGTCAGCGCAGGCGCAACCACAATGGAATCGCCCGTGTGCACGCCAACAGGGTCGACGTTTTCCATGGAGCATACAGCGATGGCGTTGCCCGCGCTGTCGCGCATGGTTTCAAACTCAATCTCCTTCCAGCCGGAGATGCACTTTTCCACCAGAATCTGCGTGATGGGCGAGGCGTCCAGGCCCAGCTGCGCAGCCAGCTTCATTTCCTCCGGGCTGATGGCGATGCCGCCGCCCGTGCCGCCCAGCGTGAAGGCAGGGCGGATGATGACCGGGTAGCCGATTTCGTCGGCAATCTGCATGGCCGTGGGCAGATCCTCGGCAATGCCGGAGGACACGCAGGGCTGGCCGATGGCCTTCATGGTGTCGCGGAAAAGCTCGCGGTCCTCGGCCGTGTCGATGGCGTCAATGCCGGAGCCCAGCAGCCGCACGCCGAATTCGTCCAGCGTGCCGTCGCGGGAAAGCTGCATGGCGATGGTCAGGCCGGTCTGTCCGCCAAGGCCGGCCAGCAGGCCGTCCGGGCGTTCCTTTTCGATGATGC
>JAQXJZ010000047.1 GCA_029009515.1 bacterium | reverse complement strand
TTGACGGGCTTGGGCTTCTTGTGTTATTCTGTCCATGCAGAGAGCCTCCTCGTGGTTGTGTGTTGTCGCAAACTCATTATACCACTTGGCTCTCTGTTTTTCTTTGTTTATGTTACCGATCTATTGTACCTCAACATTTTGTGAAAACGCATCTGATTGACACACGGCATGAGCGTTGCTATAATGCGGATAGAGCCTCCAATGAGAACAGGAAGTGTCCATATGAAGATCAGCGAAATCGACCGCGCCCATGCGGTGGAGACCAATATTGGCGATGAAAACACCGTTTTTCTGGATGTGCGGCAAGCGCCGTTCACCATTCACGGCGTGCTGCCTGCGGATGAGGAAACGCCCTATTATCACCGCATGCCGCAGCCCGTGGCCGACGCCAGCAACGACGGCGTGAGCCAGCTCAATCACCACACGGCAGGCGGCCGCGTGCGCTTTATGAGCAACTCGCCCTATGTGGCCATCCACACCCGTCAGGCGGAGGTGCTGCAGATGTCACACATGACCATCTGCGGCAGCGGCGGATTTGACCTGTACGCTTCCGAGGACGGCTGCGAGGACGAGTACATGGGCACCTTCAAGCCCGGCTTTTTCATGCAGGAGGGCTACGACAGCATCGTGCGCCTGCCAGACAGCCGCATGCGCCTGTTTACCATCCACATGCCCCTGTACGGCGGTGTGAACGAGCTGCAGGTGGGACTGGACAAGGATGCGGACGTGCTGCCCGCGCCTGCCTATGCCATTGAGAAACCGGTGGTGTACTATGGTTCCTCCATCACCCAGGGCGGATGCGCCTCGCGCCCCGGCACCAGCTATCAGGCCATTCTGTCCAGAACGCTCAGGTGCGATCACATCAACCTCGGCTTTTCCGGCTCTGCACGCGGCGAGCAGGCCACGGCGCAGCACATTGCCAGCTTGGACATGAGCGCCTTTGTGATGGATTACGATCACAACGCACGCTCTCCTGAAGAGCTGCAGGCTACCCATGAGCCCTTCTATCAGACCGTGCGAAAGGCGCATCCCGACATGCCCATCATCATGGTCTCCCAGCCCAAAGTAAAACTTAACGAGGACGGCTTGCAGCGCCTTGCCATCATCCGCCATACCTACGAAAAGGCGCTGGCGGCAGGGGACAGCAATGTGTACTTCGTGGACGGCCGCACCTTCTTTGACTGCTTCGCGGGCGACTGCGCCACGGTGGATGGCTCGCATCCCAACGATTTTGGCTTTGTGTGCATGGCGCAGGGACTGCTGCCGGTGCTGCGCAAGGCGTTGAAAGGAGAATGAGCATGAAAAAGCTGCTTGCGCTGATGCTGGCGCTCCTGCTGTGCAGCTCTGCCTGCGCAGAGGGCATGACCTATACCGCCACGTCCGTCGCGGACTGCGCCCAAACCTCCGAGCTGTATGATGCATTCTATGCCGCTGGCGAGCTGGGCATTCTCACGCCCGGTCTGAAGGAAGGCGTCATTCCGCAGGGCATCAGCTATCTGCCTGAGGAGGACTGGGTGATCTTTGCCGGTTACCGCGACGACGGCGGCAGCAGCGCCATCATCGCCTCCGACCGTCAGACCGGCGAAGTGGTGAAGGAAGTGCACCTGCTCAACGTGGATGGCAGCGTCTACAGCGGCCATGCCGGCGGCGTGTGCGTGACGGGAAAAAATATCTTTATCTCAAACGCCAGCAAGCTCTTCCGCATCTCGCTGGATACCTTCCGAGCGTTGCCCGCGTCCTCGGAGTGTGCGTTTGAGGAGGAGATCCCCGTGCCCGTCAATGCCTCCTACTGCAACTGCAACGACGGCGTGCTGTGGGTGGGCGAGTTCCAGTACGGCGGCGAATACAAGACCGACGCCAGCCACAAGGTGAAGAGCGAGGATGGCCGCTTTAAGGCGTGGACCTGCGGATATGTGCTCACAGGCGATACGGCCAATGAATTCAAGCCCGAAGCCCTCACCGGCGCGGCGGCTACGCCCGATTACATCCTCTCCATGACGGAGCGCATTCAGGGCATCACCGTGAAGGAGGGGCAGATCTACCTGAGCCAGTCCTACGGCCGCAAGAACGCCTCCACCCTCTACCGCTTCTCCAATGTGCTGGAAAACGAGCCGGATGCTGCCGCTGAGGTCAACGGCGTGACCGTGCCCGTCTGGTGTCTGGACAAGGGCGTGCGCACCGGCGCGCTCATCTGTCCGCCCATGACCGAGTGCCTGGTGACGGTGGACGGCGCGGTGTACGTGCTGTTTGAATCCGGCGCCAACAAGTATCAGGATTCCAAGAATCCGATGGATCACGTGTTTGTACTGACGGGATTCTGATCTTCCAGAAGGGAGAATGAACCATGAAAACGCTGTATATCAACGGCCGGGTCTTTACGGGCACGCTGCCGCTGCAGGATTCCTTCGCGGTGGAAAACGGCCGCTTTGCGGAGCCGGAAAACGCGCAGCAGGTGGTGGATCTGCACGGCGCATTCGTGTGCCCGGGGTTCATTGATTCGCACATGCACGTGCTCAATTACGGCAGCGCCATGGAGCAGTGCGATCTGTCCGTGGCCACGGGCTCGGCTGCACAGCTGCAGCAGGCGCTGCGCAAGCACATGAGCCATTTGCCTGAGGACGCATGGGTGCTGGGCAGGGGATGGAATCAGGACTATTTTGTGCCGGATACCGGCATGCCTACAAGGCGTGAGCTGGATGCGGTCACCACGGAGCGCCCGGTGTGCATTGTGCGCTGCTGCGGCCATTGTCTGGTGGTCAACAGCCGCGCCATGGAGATGCTGGGCATTGATGAAAACACCGCATCGCCCGAGGGCGGCAGCATCGACCGGGACGAAAACGGCAAGCTCACGGGCGTTTTCCGCGATACGGCCATGACGCTGGTGCAGGGCCGCCTGCCCGTGCCTCAGACGCAGGATCTGAAGCGGATGATGAAAACGGCCATGCGCGCGCTCAACCGCGTGGGCGTAACCAGCTGCCACTCGGATGACTTCTGCGCGTTTGACGGCGTGCCATGGCAGCAGGTGATGCAGGCCTACCGCGAGCTGGAAGAAGCGGGCGAGATGACTGTGCGCGTCTATGAGCAGAGCCAGCTGACCACCCCGGACGAACTGCGGGATTTTCTGAAGCAGGGATACAAAACCGGCGTTGGCAGCGAGTGGTTCAAAATCGGCCCGCTGAAAATGCTGGGCGATGGATCGCTGGGCGCGCGCACGGCGTACCTCAGCCAGCACTATGCTGATGCGCCGGACGAAAAGGGCCTTGCCATCTTCACGCAGGAGCAGTTTGACGAAATGCTCTCCATCGCGCACGAAGGCGGCATGCAGTCCGCCGTACATGCCATTGGCGACGGCATTCTGGACCGCGTGCTGAGCGCCTACGAGCGCGCCTTTGCCAAGGCGCCGCCGCGCGATCACCGCAGCGGCATCGTGCATGTGCAGCTGACCAGACCGGATCAGTGGCAAAAGATGAAGGAATTGAACCTGCACATGTATGTGCAGAACATTTTTATCGATTACGATACGCGCATTGTGCATCAGCGTGCGGGCGAGGAGCTGGCGGCTTCCAGCTATGCGTTCCACACGTTCAAAAAACTGGGTATGCACGTGTCCAACGGCACGGACTGTCCGGTGGAAAAGCCGGATCCCATGCGCGGCGTGCAGTGCGCCGTCACCCGTCAGCCGCTGGATGGCAGCCTGCCGCCGTACCGCGCGGACGAGCGCATGACGGTGGAGGAGGCGCTTGTGTCCTACACGGCGGAGGGTGCTTACGCATCGTTTGAGGAGAATTTCAAGGGCCGCATTCAGCCGGGCATGGCGGCGGACTTTGTGATTCTTTCGGGCAATCCCTTTGAAACAGCGCCGGAGCAGCTGTGTGCCCTCCACGCGATTTCCACTTATGTAAACGGCAAACCGGTCTATCAGGAAGAGGAGGAAAATGCATGAAGGCAGCAGTATTTCACGGCAAGGGCGATATTCGCGTAGACGCCAATTATCCCACTCCAGTCCCGGGCGCAGGACAGGTGCTCATCCGCGTCAAGGCCTGCGGCGTGTGCGGCACGGACGTGCACATCCACGCCGGTGCGCAGGGCGCGACGGAGTGCAATCCGCCCGTCATTCTGGGCCATGAGTTTGCCGGCGTGGTGGAAGCGGTGGGCGAGGGCGTGACCCGCATTCAGGTGGGCCAGCATGTGACCGTCAACCCCAACATAGCCTGTGAAGCGTGTGATGCCTGCCGCCGCGGCGATCCGCATTTCTGCGATACCATGACCGCCACCGGCGTCAACCACGACGGCGGCTTTGCCGAGTACTGCGTGGTGCTGGAGAAGCAGGCGCATGTGATCCCGGACAGCGTGCCCTTTGAGGAAGCCGCCATGTGCGAGCCTGTGGCCTGCTGTCTGCACGGCATCGACCTGACGCAGATCAAGTGCGGCGACACCGTGATGATCGTGGGCGGCGGCACCATCGGCATGATCATGCTGCAGCTGGCGCAGATGAGCGGCGCGGTGCGCGTGGTGCTGCTGGAAGTGAACGAAAAGCGCTTTGATCTGGCGAAGAAGCTGGGCGCTGAGCTGTGCCTGAACCCGCTCAAGGACGACGTGAAGGCGGAACTCAAGAAGCACGGCTTTGACGATATCCGCGCCGTCATCGAGTGCGCTGGCCGTCCGGAGACGGTGCAGTACGCCATCGAATATGCCGGCAAGGCCGCGACGGTCATGATCTTCAGCCTCACCGAGCCGGACTGCGCCATTCCCTTCCTGCCCTTTGCGGCGTTCAAGAAGGAGCTGACGCTCAAGACCTCCTTCGTCAATCCCAACACGCAGGGCCGCGCCGCGCAGATCATCACCTCCGGCCGCCTCAACCTGCACGATCTCATCAGCGACCGCGTGGCGCTGGATGACATCAACGAGGCCTTCAAGCCGGG
>JAQXJZ010000046.1 GCA_029009515.1 bacterium | reverse complement strand
CCGAGCGGCGGTAACTCCGGAGCCAACTCTCTGTCTCCCGAGCGCCCGGCGCGCTTACAGCGCGCAGTCCGGGGTGCAGGGCCTCAGGCCCTGCCTGCCATCTGGGCGGCGATTTCTTCTGCGAAGTTGTCCTGACGCTTTTCAATGCCTTCGCCGCGCTCAAAACGCTCGAAGCGCACGATGTCGATGTTCGCGCCGATTTCCTTAGCAGTCTCGGCCATGACCTGGTTGATGCTCTTGTCGCTGTCCTTGACGAAGGGCTGATCCAGCAGGCAGACTTCCTTGTAGTACTTCTCGATGCGGCCTTCCACCATCTTGTCCACGATCTTCTCGGGCTTGCCTTCGTTCAGGGCCTGAGCGCGGAGGATTTCCTTTTCCTTGTTCAGGTTCTCAGAGGGCACTTCGCTCTTGCGGACATAAGAAGGACGGGCAGCGGCGATCTGCAGCGCCACGTCATGATAGAACGCCTTGAAAGCGGGAGCGGAGTAGGAAGCGGGGTTGTCGTTCTTGGTTTCCACCAGAACGCCGATCTTGCCGCCCATGTGAATGTAGCTTTCCACAGCGCCTTCCTTGGTTTCGAAACGGGCAAAGCGGCGGATGGAGATCTTTTCGCCGATGGCGACGGTCGCATCGCTCACCAGGTCGGTGATGGTCTTGCTTTCGTCATCCACATACTTCTGAGCCAGCAGCTCGTCCACGTCGGCGGGCTTAGCCAGAGCGATGTGCTTGGCAACCTTGGCGCAGAAAGCCTTGAAGTTGTCGGTGTTGGCAACAAAGTCGGTCTCGCAGTTGACTTCCACGATCACGCCCACAGACGCATCGTCGGACACATAGCTGGCGACCATACCTTCGGCGGCAATACGGCCGGCCTTCTTGGCGGCGGCGGCAAGGCCCTTTTCACGCAGCCATTCAATGGCCTTTTCCATTTCGCCCTCGGCTTCCATCAGGGCCTTTTTGCAGTCCATCATACCGGCCTGGGTCATTTCGCGCAGTTCCTTCACCATCTGAGCGGTGATATTCGCCATAGGGATCTCTCCTTCTTATTTATAATGCACTAGAACAGGGAGCGCCAGAGGGGATTTTCCCCTCTGGCAGGTCTCGCACTGAATTATTCTTCCACCTTGGCGGTTTCTTCTTCGGGAGCGGCTTCACCGGCGGCGTCCTGCTCGCCCTGCTTGCCTTCCAGAACGGCGTCCGCCAGCTTGCCGGCGATCAGCTTGACCGCACGGATGGCGTCGTCGTTGCCGGGGATCACGTAATCCACTTCGTCAGGATCGCAGTTGGTGTCCACGATGGCGACGATCGGGATGCCCAGAGCGCGGGCTTCGGACACAGCGATATGTTCCTTGCGGGGGTCAACGATGAACAGCGCGCCGGGTAGCTTCTTCATTTCGCGAATGCCGCCCAGGTTTGCTTCCAGCTTTTCACGCTCGTGCTGCAGCTTGATGACTTCCTTCTTGGGCAGCAGATCGAACTGGCCGTTGGCTTCCATCTTGTCGATCTGGTTCAGGCGCTCCACGCGGGTGCGGATGGTGCGGAAGTTGGTCAGCATGCCGCCCAGCCAGCGGTTGTTGACGTAGTACATGTTGCAGCGCTGAGCTTCGGAAGCGATGGATTCCTGAGCCTGCTTCTTGGTGCCCACAAACAGGATGGACTTGCCTTCCATAGCCAGGTCACGCACGAAGTTGTAAGCTTCATCAGCCTTGCGGACGGTCTTCTGCAGGTCGATGATGTAGATGCCGTTGCGCTCGGTGAAGATGTACTGAGCCATCTTGGGGTTCCAGCGGCGGGTCTGGTGACCGAAGTGCACGCCCGCTTCCAGGAGCTGCTTCATAGAAATAACTGCCATTTGGGATTCCTCCTTGTTATTTTCCACCCATTGTGTCATCCCGCGCGGCCACTGCTTTTTGGGGCAGCACAAACGCACGATCCACAAAGGTGCGTAATCGGTTGATAGTATATCACAGCCCCGGCGCTCTTGCAAGAGGGCCGGGGCTGTTTTTTGGCATTTTTGTTCTTTTGCTGTTTTCTTATGCAGCGGCTTCGTTTCAGGAACACGATGATGCCCGCGCGCATGAACAGCTGCTCAATCATGGAAGGCAGACCGATGGAAGCCACGTTTTTCATGATCTCGCCGTCAAAGCGGAAGCGCTCGCGCAGGTCGAGGTAGAGATAGCGCTTCTTGCCCAGCACCACGCACATGGCGATCACAAACGCCACGCCCTGACCCAGGATGGTGGCCAGCGACGCGCCTGCCACGCCCATGGCCGGGCAGCCCAGCTTGCCGTAAATGAGGGCATAGTTGAAGATGAGGTTGCCCACATTGGCCACGGTGTTGTAGATCATGGGCGTCTTGGTATCGCCCACGCCGCGCAGCGCAGCGGTGACCGTGGAGCACAGGCACAGCGGGATGAAGCCGTAGAGCTGGATGTTGAGATACGTCACGCCGTAGTCCAGCGTCTGCTCCGCAATGCCGGACGCGCTCATGAAGGTGATCAGCCATCTGGCGCACGCAAGGCCGAGGCCCATCAGCGCGGCGGACATGATGAGGTTAAGCAGCAGCGCCTGACGGAACACCTGATTGGCCTTTTTCTGGTTCTGCTGTCCGCGGCAGCGCGCAACGACAGCCGTGGTGCCCACGTTCATGGCGATAACCATGGTCATGAGCAGGAACTTAGGCATGGAGGCCAGACCCACGGCGGTCAGACCCATCACGCCTTCCGCGCCGGGCATGCGGCCCACCATCACCTGGTCGGCCATGCTGGTCAGCTGGGTCAGCACCAGCTCCACAAAGCTGGGCCAGGCGATCATGGTCACGTCGCGCAGAAGGCGGCGGCTGGTGACAACCTGAGGGATGGCGGCCTTTTTTACCGGGCCGGTGGCTTCCTCGCTGTTAAGCGGGCCGTATGGCAGGTCGTCGAGCGCCGTCTGTACAGTAGTTGCTTTCATGGCTGTTCTCTTCTTCCTTTGTACATTTCAGAGCACGCAGGTGTTCGGGGTCATGAAGGCGATGCTACTCTGCGCATTGCCCTGCCGGATGTCCACGCTCAGGCGGCTGGCCTCCGCAGGGTTCAGCGCCAGTTCGGCGCTGTTTGCGCTGCTCCAGTCCTGCACGGTTTCGCCGTCCAGCATGAAGCGGTATTCGGCGTTTGCGCCGGTGGATTCCACCGTGTAGCGCCACAGGCCGTCGGACAGGCTTTCGACGCGCTCGCCGGCATACAGGGCCTGCTTCCATTCGGCTTTCCGACCGGTGATCTCCGCCAGCCATGCGCAGAACGCGCGGGTGAAGCGCGCCGCGCCGCTGCGGCTCAGGTGGCTGCTGTCGTAGAAATCCTCCACATGCAGATCCATCTGCGCAATATCCAGATGGAAGTCGTGCAGGCCGAGGAACACATCGTATTCCTTGGCAATCAGCTGCAGGTAGTTGAGCCAGTCGCAGCCGTACTGACCAGCCGCCGTGGTGGGCGCCTTGGCCAGCACCACCTTTACGCCATGCGTCTGCGCAAGGCGCATCAGGCGGTGGAACTCGTCCAGATTGCGCTCATCAAACTGCCATTTTTCCCTGGCATTCAGGCCGGTCTGCAGGCTTTCCTGCCACATGGCTTCTGCCTGCTGCTGGGTTTGCACCGCGTCAAAGCTGCCCGTAGCGTGCCAGCCCAGCAGGCTGCTGCCGTCCTCCGCCGTGGCGGTTTCGCCGCCGCGCCAGCGTTTCCACATCAGGTCGGCGCGAAGCAGCTGGAACGCGCCCTGCGGGATACTCTCGTAGCCGAATTCATGGTACGCCGAGCGGATGCGGTTGATCATCCCCGGCATACCGTTGATGTTGCTCAGCGCCGTTCCCTTGTGGTACAGCGCGGTGGCGTCGTAATCGAAGGAATAGGCGTTGGTCTCCACGATGATCATCTCAGGCTTGCCCTTGCTCAGCGCGGCCTGAAAGCTGTCGGCGGTGCCGGCGCTGTTCAAGCCCGATGTAGCCAGCAGCGCCGTATCCAGCCCAAGGGCAGTTTCGATCATCTCCGGCACAAAGGAGCAGAACGCGTGCGAGTTGCCAAGGATGAGCACCTGCGGCACATCGCCTTTGCGGATGCGTTTCCATGTGGCGGAGTATTCCTCCTCGCGGTGCAAAAGGCTGTCCGCCGCAGCAAACAGCAGGGCAAACACCAGTGCAAAGCACAGGATGCTCAGCACATTTTTCCTTGTCACGGCGCACAGCCTCCTTTCATCAGAACTGGAAATAGATAAACGCGGGCGATTCGTTGTACTTGCCAAAGAGGATGAGCACAAACAGCAGCGCAAGGCACGCAGCCCAGCGCAGCGGCCACTTCATCCGCAGGAAATGCTGCATGGCGTTTCCTTTGCGGCCCAGCCATTCCACCAGCAAAAGCCCGCCCACCAGAAGCGCCATCAGCAGGCATTCGCTGCCGTTGACCAGGTAGATCAGTTTCATCAGCGAGGCAAACTCCCAGCCGTGCACCAGCTTGCCCATCAGCACGGCAAGCTGCGCAAAGCTGTCCGCGCGGAAGAACATCCACGCAAACACGGTCAGCGCAAAGGTGCAGCCGGTGGCGATCACCGCACGAAGATTCCCTTCCGGGTCGATGTGCAGCGCGCGGTATGCGTTGTCGCGGGCGGTCTTCGTAAAGCGGCCGATGACCTGATACAGTCCGTTGATTGCGCCCCAGGCCACAAAGGTCCAGCTCGCACCGTGCCACAGGCCGCTGACGAGGAACACCACCATCAGGTTGAATACCCAGCGCCCGGTCTTTACCCTGCTGCCGCCCAGCGGAAAGTACAGATAATCGCGGAACCAGCTGGACAGGCTGATGTGCCAGCGGCGCCAGAACTCCGCAATGGAGCGCGCAAAATACGGCCGGTCGAAGTTCTTCATCAGCCGGAAGCCCAGCAGCTTCGCGCTGCCAATGGCAATATCGGAATAGCCGGAGAAATCACAGTAGATCTGGAAGGCAAAGCACACCGTGGCCACGATGATGGCCGGAGCGCCCCATGCCGCCGCATCGCCGTACACCTTGTCCACCAGCACAGCCAGGTGGTCGGAAATGACCAGCTTCTTGACCAGTCCCAGCAGAATGAGCAACGCGCCCTCGCGGATCTGTTCATAATCCGGCCTGTGCTTTTCGTCAAACTGCCTGATCAGGTTGCCGGAACGCTCGATGGGGCCGGCCACCAGCTGCGGAAAGAAGCTGACGAACAGCGCGTACTTGCCAAAGTGACGCATGGGGGCGATATCGCCGCGGTACACGTCGATGGTGTAGCCCAGCGCCTGAAAAATGTAAAACGAAATGCCCACCGGCAAAAGCACATCCAGCACCGGCAGGCGCACGCGGCCGCCCAGCGCGCTTTGCAGCGTGCCGGCAAACAGCCCATAGTATTTGAAGAAAAACAGGATGGACAGGTTCAGGCACAGGCTCAGCGCTACCCATCCCTTTTTGGCCTTCACGCTCTGCGCGCGCCCCACCAGCAGTCCGCAGGCATAGGTGACCGCCGTGGAAAACAGCATCAGAAGCGCGTAGGATGCATTCCAGCACATATAGAAATAGTAGCTGCCAGACAGCAGCAGCATCCAACGCAAACGATGCGGCAGCGCAAAATACGCCGCCGCCATCAGCGCCAGAAACGTAAAATAGCCAAACGTCTGGAATGCCAAGGCCGTATCCCCTCCCGCATCAGAAAGCGTTGTTGGTGGAAATGAGGTGGTACAGGTAATACACGCCGGAGAACACGTGGTAGGCAAAGAGCGCCACCGTCAGGCCGCAGGCCGCCTTGCGCCACAGGGGCAGTTTCTGCTTCGCATCAGTGATGAAGGTGCGCAGGAAGACGCCCATCATGGTCACCCACAGGAAGAAGGAGCTGCTGTTGGCTGCCCAGGTGAAGTTGCCGTGGCCCTCGCGCTGGCCGGTCTCGGAGAAGACCATGGCCTCCAGCACGCTGAAGAGGGTCATCAGCAGCGCCAGCACCAGCGAACGATCCTTGAACATGCCCTTGCGCCAGCAGGCGACGACCGCCATGAGGGGTGCGGCGGACATCATGAGCGTGTTGCGGATGGCCAGCCATGCGCTGCGCTGCGTGATGCCGATGGCCACCCCGCTGGTGAACTCCACCACCACGCCGGTGTAGTACAGGTACTGCAGCAGGAAGTACGCGGCGGCAGGCACAAACGCCAGCACAATCTGGCCAAAGTAGCGCCACTCGCGCTTGCGGCGGATAAGCTCCACCAGATACATCACAAAGGCCGCAGGCAGAAGCGCCTGCATGAAGGTGGGCTTGCAGGCCAGGCTGCCCATGCACAGAACCGCCAGCACAATCACCTTCCACCAGGGAAGCATGACATTGGTTCTGCCTTCGTCCATCATGCGCTCAAACTCGTACCAGCAGTGGGCCAGCCAGGGCATCACCATCATCATGGCGGCGGTCACGGCCACCTGCGTGGGATTGTGCCACACATTGGGCGATCCCACGCCCTTGTACACAAAGTACGAAACGGGACGGATCCACAGGCCGGTGAGCACCATGGCGCACAGCGACAGCAGCGTGACCACCCAGTTCCTGGCCTTGCCGTGGCTCATGGCGCAGATCATGTGATACACCAGCACAAAGGTGATACCCTTGCAGGCGGCGCTCACGATGGCGGCGGACCATTCCAGCGGCAGACCCAGCTGATACAGGACAGCCACCAGCAAATGCCACATGGGATAGGCCAGACGGCTGGTGATGGAGTGCAGATCGGTAAAATCAAAATCGCCTGCAATCATCATGTGCACGCGGAAATCCACGTACTCATAGGTGCTCTCGCGCCAGAACATGTACAGGGAAAACGCCACCACGGCCAAAAGGGCAAGCGCGGCGGACAGGTCAAAGCGCTTCCTGGGCTGCAGCTCCAGCCTTGCGCGGATGGGATCAAGCGTCATGGATTCTTCTCCTTTGGTATGTAGGTAAGGGCATAACAAACCATTTTGGAGTGTACCAAAAAAGGCGTTCGCTGTCAATCAGCGAACGCCTTGGCGCAGCGGATGAAACCGTCTGCGGTACTGTCAAACACGATGCCATGGGCGTTGATCTTCGTCTGATCCATGCTCAGGCAGCGCACGCGGCCGGAATCGTCCCTTTCGGCCAGATGCGCGGGCAGGCCCAGCGCGCTGAGTGCAGCACACACGGTATCATACATGGACAGATGGTTGGGGCTTCCGAAATTGTACGCGCCGCCCGGCAGTTCCAGCGCTTTTTCGCTCAGCTCCGCCGCCTGCCTCACCCATGTGATGCCGCGGAAATCGGTGGATGAAAAGCGCTCCATGCGATTCTCCTCCGCCTGTCTGAGCAAATGGGGCAGCAGCCCGCCACGCGTTTGCAGGCTTTCGCCCGAAAGATCATACATCCACGTGGCGCGCAGCATGACCGCATCCGGACAGGCGGCCAGACCGCGCCTTTCGGCTTCCAGCTTGTGGCGGCCATAGACATTGACGGGCGTCAGCGGGATGTCCTCGCGGTACGGGCCCAGAAGCGGATCGCAGCCGTTGTAGACCTGATCGCTGCTGTAGCACACTATTTTGGCGTGCAGCTCCTGCGCGGCGCTGCACAGCGTTTCGGTCAGCAGCACGTTGGAACGCCAGCTGTCCTCCGGGTTTGCTTCGCACACGCCCATGTCGGCGATGGCGGCGGTATGGATGATGGCGTGCGGCGCAGCGTTTACGGCAAACGCACGGATTTCGGAAAGATCCGCCCTGGAAAGCACGCCCTTTGGAAAGGTAATCAGCTCATAACGCCCCTGCAGATGCTGCGCAATGCGCATGCCCACAAATCCGCCTGCGCCGGTCAGAAGAATCTTTTTCACGTTCATCGCCTCCTGATGCCAGCATAAGGCCGGAAGGCATATCGTGTCAAGCCTTCAGACGCTGCGCGTGAAAATGGGGATGATCACCCTCACCTCCGCCACGCGTTTTCCGACCGTCACCTGCATCTGCCCGTCCAGCCCCGCGTCGCCCATCTGCTCCACAATGCCGCGGATGGCGTTGACGTACAGGCGGTAATCGCGCATGAGCGGCTTCATGCGCCGTCCGCCGGTCATGGGCAGGGGCATGCGCGAAAGCACGTCGTCAATCAGCTTTTCCGTCTCCTTCACACTCAGGCCCTCCTCGGTCACATGGCGCAGGATGCGCAGCCGCCCCTGCTGACCCGGCACGCGCAGAAGCGCCTGCGCGTAGCGCTCGCACAGGCCGTTTTCGCGCAGACAGGCTGCCACGCGCTCGTCCAGCTCCAAAAGCCTGAGCTTGCGGCTGAGGGTGGCGGGCGTGCGGCCGATGCGCTCGGCAAGCCTCTGCGCCGTCCAGCGGCTTTCATCCAGCAGGCTGCGGTAGCTGGCCGCCTCATCCAGATAGTGCAGATCGCCGCGCATGAGCTGATCCAGCAGTTTCGATATCCGCTTTTCCATCTCATCCGGCACGCACACCTGCGCATCCACGCAGGCCTGACCCGCCTCGTGCATACGGCGCAGGGTGGCGCCTCCGCTGAGCAGACGGAAGGTGCCGTCCGGCATGCGCTGCACGCACACCGCGCCGTCTGGCGCTTCATCCGCACATCCCGCTTCCATCGGCCCGATCTCCTCCATGCTCAGCCACCGTACCTGAACCGCCGCCGTCTGCATAAGCGCAGCCTCCTTCATCCGTCGAAAAAAAATCAGGCGCACCCGCGCCATCCGCCCGCCCTCCCCCATGACAGACGGATGGCGTCAGGCGCGCCCTGTGTAGTTTTTTCCATGCAAAAAAGCCGCCTCCTGCACGGAAGCGGCCCCATCCGTTCCCCGCAAAACGGCAGGAAACGGGCGGATGCGACTTATTTGCTGGCGGATCCCAGCGGAGAACGGCTGGGGGTGCCGGCTTTTCGCGGATACTGTCGAACGGTTTTCACCTTTTTTTCGCAGGTGAGCAGGCAGTGCTGCCACTCAGGCTGGGCAGGAAGCACGACCGGGATGCGCTCCGTCGGACCGCCGCCCAGCATTTTGGCCGCCTTCGCGCCGGCCTCCAGCTCCTCCTGGGCAGACGGGCCCTTATAGCAGATCATCCTGCCGCCGACCTTCACAAAGGGCAGAAGCAATTCGCACAATACCGGCAGCGGCGCTACCGCGCGCGCCACGGCGATGTCATACTGCTCGCGCCATTCGGGATTTCTGCCGCCGTCCTCGGCGCGGCTGTGGACGAGTTTGACATTGGTCAGGCCCAGCTCGTCCACCACAGCCTGCAGAAAGGTGATGCGCTTCATGAGCGAATCCAGCAGCGTCACCTGCAGATCCGGCCGGGCAATGGCCAGCGGCAGGCCGGGGAAGCCCGCGCCGGAGCCCACGTCGATCAGGCTTGCGCCCTCTGGAAACAGCGCCGTCTCCTTCAAAGGAGCCAGCGAATCGGTATAATGCCGGTGGATGGACGTTTCAAAGTCCGTGTCGCCGGTCAGGTTCATGCGGGTATTCCAGTCCGCCAGCAGCTCATGATAGCGCACCATGCGCTCCGCCGTGCGCTCATCGCAGGCGATGCCCAGCTGCGCAATGGCTTCCTCCATCCGCTTTACAGCGGCAGCTTCAGATATTTGATTCCCCAGTATTTCACCCATGCCAGTGCCTCACGCATATGATTTTTGAGCCAGAATTTGAGTCCGGGTTTGCACAGGCTACCCGCGCCGAGCGGATCCAGCCCGTTGTCGCGCGCGATGGCCATGGCGCGCGGCAGATGATAATCGCTGGTGACGATGAGCGGCTTCTCACAGCCCAGCTTCTGCAGGATATCCCACGCATTGCGGATGTTCTGCCTGGTGTCGGGGCTCACCGGGTCGCTGATGACATGCCTTTCAGGCAGGCCGTCTCGGATCAGCTCGCGGCGCATCACGTCGCCCTCCGGCTCCGGCTCGCTGCTTCCCTGACCGCCGCACACCACGATATAGCAGGGATTCTTTTCATAGCATTCGATGGCCTTGTCCAGCCGCCACCTCAGCTGCACCGAGGGCTCGCCCGTGGGCAGCACCTGCGCGCCCAGCACGATGATGCTGTCGTACTCCGTTGACTGCGGCACGTTGACCTCCCAGTAATACACCAGCGCAATCAGCCCCGCATAGCATGCCAGCCCGGCCAGCGCCAGACACAGCAGCGCACGCCAGAGCCTGCGCCAAAACGTTTTTTTCATTCCAGTTCCTTCTCCAGCTGTTTCCGCACGCGATGGCGGATCATAACGCCGCCGGCGGAATCCGCCACCTGCGTTTCCAGCACATTCTGCTTGTTTTCATGCACGATCAGCCCGAGGTTGACCATGCTCACCACCCTGCCGCCTGCCACCACCATGTGATCCACCAGCCTGACATTCATGGTTTTGAGCATGTTGTGCAGCGTGGACGTGGCGTCCAGATCCGGCTGGGACGGCACGATATCGCCGCCGGGATGGTTGTGGCAGAGCACGACCGCATAAGCGTTGCACGCCAGCACCGCCTGCGCCACAATGCGCGGATAGGTGGGCACCTCGTCGATGCTGCCCTTGGCGATGAGCACATCGCGGATGAGGCGCATGCGGCTGTCCAGACACACGACGTAAAAATACTCCTCCGTCAGCCCGTCCAGCAGGTTCAGGCAATGCTTCTTTGCATGGCCGATGTCAAAGGGCGCGTTTTCCTGGCTGGAACGGCTCACGCCCAGCTGGCGGCCCACATCCGAAAACAGATGCAGAAGCGTCGCGGCGTATTCGCCCACGCCCTCCACCTGCATCAATTGCTCCACCGACGCATCCAGCACCGCATGCAAAGACCCGAACTGGTCCAGCAGCCGGTGCGCCAGCGGATTGACATTGCGCTGGGGGATGGCATAAAACAGGATCAATTCCAGCACCTCATGGGGCGCAAAACCCTGCAGACCCTGCTGGCGGTAACGCTCCCGCATGCGCTGACGGTGCCCTGCGTGCTCCTGACCCATGCTTCTCCCTCCTCAACCTTGCCTGACACAGTATACCACAAACCGACCCGATGCACAATTGAGCCATCCGCCCACTTGTAACAACCCGCGGCCAGGAAGCTCTGCGCCCCTTTTTCCCCGCAACGATCACCAAAAAAACACCCTTCAGGGGCTTTTCTCCACCTCCTTCCTGATGTATAATAAGAATGGTATCGCTTAACCATCGAAGGACGGGAGGAGAAACGAATGCAAAGCCTGTGGGCACAGCTGCAGATGCTGCTGTGGAATATTTTTAACCGGCCCACCATTGCCGATATCCTCGATATCCTCATCGTAGCGTTTTTGCTCTACGAGCTGCTCATGCTCACCCGCGAAACGCGCGCAAGCGCCGTTCTCAAGGGTCTGGTGATGCTGGTGCTGGCCTCGTGGGTAAGCGACCTGCTGGGTCTGACGGCGCTGAACTGGGTGCTACTCAATGTGGTCAACAACGGCGCGGTGGTGCTGGTCATCCTGTTCCAGCCGGAGCTGCGCAAGGCGCTGGAGCAAATTGGCCGCGGCGCCATCCACAAATCCTCCACGGCTGAAAACATGGAGGAAAACGAGCACATCATCAACGAGTTCATCAGCTGCCTGCTCACCCTCAGCCGCCGCCGCGTGGGCGCGCTGATTGTCATCGAGCAGCGCATTGGCCTGAAAGACGTCATCGAAACCGGCACCACGCTCAACTCCCACATTTCCGCTGCTCTGCTGGAAAACATCTTCGAGCCCAATACGCCTCTGCATGACGGCGCTGTGGTCATCCGCGGCAGCCGCATCATGGCCGCGGCGTGCATCCTGTCGCTGAGCGAGGGCAAGGGCATCAGCCGCGAGCTGGGCACCCGCCACCGCGCAGCCATCGGCATTACCGAAACCACCGACGCCATCTCCCTCATCGTCAGCGAAGAAACCGGCATCATCTCCATGGCGCGCAACGGCAAGCTGACCCGCCACCTGGACCGCGCTGCGCTGGAAGAGGTGCTGGGCTCGCTGTACCACCAGAAGGACACCAGCCTGTGGGCCACGCTGATGGAGAAGGCCAAGCGTCGCAAAGGAGGTGCAGCATGAATACCGAACCCGGCAAGAACCTGCCCTCTGCACGCAGCCGTCTGATGGACATGCTGCGCAAAACGCCTGCGGAACTGATGCGCCTGGTGGTGCACAACTGGCCGTGGAAGCTGCTGGCGCTGTTTCTGGCGCTGTGCCTGTGGGCCGGCCTGATCAGTCAGGACGCCACCCTCACCCGTGAGCGCGTGTTTACCGATGTGCCGCTCAGCGTGACCGGCGCGGACAACCTGCGCCGCAACAACGGCCTCATCGTGCTCAGCGGTCTGGAGAGCGAAAACCTGAACGTGCGTATGCGCGTTGAGGTGCCCCAGAAGGAGTATCTGAACGTCTCCTCCACCTACTACAACCCCCGCATCGACCTCACCCGCATCACTGAGCCGGGCGAGCAGACCGTGCGCATCTCCACCACCTCCACCAATACCTATGGCACTGTGATGGACATTACGCCCTCCACGATCACCCTGCAGGTGGACGAATATGTAACCAACTACCGCGTGCCTGTATCCGTCAACGTGACCGGCGAGTACCCCGAGGGATACTACGGCGGCAGCATCTCGCGCGATCCTTCCATGGTGGCCATCAGCGGCCCCCGCACCATTGTGGACCAGATTGCCCGCGTGTATGTGGACTTTGACGCCTCCACGCTCAAAGCCGAGGCTGGCGAGGTGCTCACCGCCCTGCCCATGCGCTTTGTGGACCGCGAAGGCAACGACGTGGAAAGCAATCTGCTGGAAATCACCAGCGGCGGCGTTCTGCTGCGCACCATCACACTGGGCCAGACCCTCTACCCCATGCGCGAAATTCCGCTTGCCAACACCTCGCTCATCCGCGGCACGCCTGCCAAGGGCTACCGTGTGAAGGACGTGACCATTTCTCCCGCCACGCTGTGCGCCGCCGGCACCGAAGAGGCGCTGGACGCGGTGGAGCAGCTCTTCATCGACAACGTGGTGGACGTGAGCGGTGTGAGCGAATCCTTCACCGCCACGGTGCGCGCCCGCAAGCCCTCGGAGCTGGAATACCTCAGCGCCGAATCCATCATCATCAGCGTGGAGATTGAACAGGCAGAAGTATCCCGCACGTTTGACAATGTCAAGCTCTTCGCACGCGGCACCGGCAGCGGACTGAATGTGGCGCTGAACCACAAAACCCTGTCCGCCGTACTCACCGGCCCGCAGCTGATGATCAGCGCCCTGCGCGCCGCCAACGTGACGGCCTATGTGGACGTAACGGATCTGGACGTGGGCGAATATGAGCTGCCGGTGGAAATCCACATCGAAGAGCAGCCCATGGACGGCGTGAGCTTTATCACCACGCCTGCGACGGTGCTGGCCGTAATCACCCAGCAATGAACCGGAAAGGAATCCTGAATGAACAGCTTTATCAATGCGATCCTTTCGCTGATGCTCAGCTGGATCCGCGCGCTGATTACGCGCCTGTGGAGCCTGCTCACCAGTGAAAGTGGCGGTGAATGGCTGCGGTTTTTCAGCCAGAACTGGCTGAAGATGGTGGCCGTGCTGTGCGCCGCGGGGATCGTGGCGGATCTCATCGTCTACTTTTTCCGCTGGCGGCCCGATTATGTGTGGCGCAGCCGCCTGCACCGCTTCCGCCGCGAGCCGGCGCCTGCTGAAGAACCCGTGCCGGCGGAGGATCACGCCACGCAGGTGTACCGCCCGGTGGCTCCGCAGTCCTATGCGCCGCTGAACCAGCGCCAGCCGGTCTGCGCCCCCACCACCGCCGCCACGCAGACCTATGCCGCCGTGCAGGATCTGGAGCCCGTGTTTGACGAGGAAGCCTACGCATGGGAGCCCGGCCCTGTGGAACCCGAATGGCAGCCGGAAGAGCTGCCCGCCTATGGTCAGGCGCAGCCTGAACCCGCCACCTTGTACCACGATATCCAGTCCGGCTTTGCGCCGGCCGTTTCGCCCGAGCAGCTGTATGTGCCGTCCGCTTCCTACCAGTCGCCGCATCCCGGCCTCAACGAGGAAGCCTTCCGCCAGAGCTTTGGCCTGCAGACGGATGAAGAAGCCCAGCAGGACCGCGCCATCCCCGTGATGTACGCGCCCGCCTTCCGCCCCTTCACCGTAAAGGACGAAGAGGAGGAAGCGCCCGCGCCCAGCCGACTGTCGCGTCTGGCCCGCCGCGCCCGCACCTTTGTGGGCGTGGACGAGGAGGATCGTCCCACCATCCGTGACCTGCAAAACACCGTGGACGTGTCGCAGGCATTCCACGCTCCGGTTTATCCGCAGCCACTTGACAAAGGGGGATATGACGCATGACCTTTCCCCTGCCTGAAGCCTTCATCGCCCGCATGCGCACCCAGCTGGGAGCGCATGCGGACGCTTATTTTTCTGCGCTGGAAGAGCCCTACCTGCGCGGCGTTCGGCTGAATCCTCGCAAGCCCGTCAGACCCGATGTGCTGGACGGATTTGGCGATCCCGTGCCGTGGAATGCTGCCTGCGGCCGCTACCTGGCCATGGACAGCGCAGCGGGCCTCGACCCGCTGCATGAGGCAGGCGCGTACTACATTCAGGAGCCCAGCGCCATGGCGCCCGTGGCCATCCTGAACCCGCAGCCCGGCGAGCGCGTGCTGGATCTGTGCGCTGCGCCCGGCGGCAAAAGCACGCAGATTGCCGATGCGCTCTGCGGCGAAGGCCTGCTGGTGTGCAATGAGCCTGTTCCCAGCCGCGCCAAAATCCTCAGCCGCAACATCGAGCGCATGGGCGTACCCAACGCGCTGGTGGTGAGCGCCGATCCCGAAAAGTTCTCGCCCATCTGGCCGGAGTGCTTCGACGCCATTCTGGTGGATGCGCCCTGCAGCGGCGAGGGCATGTTCCGCCGTCACCCCGAAACGCGCGCCGAATGGAACGAATCCTCGCCCGCCGGATGCGCATCGCGCCAGCGGCACATTCTGACGCACGCCGTGCGCATGCTCAAGCCCGGCGGCAGGCTGGTGTATTCCACCTGCACCCTCAACCATGAGGAAAACGAGGAGATCGTGGCGTGGCTGCTGGAGAGCTTTCCGGAGCTGAGCACCGTGCCCTTCTCGCTGGACATCGGCCAGGGCCGCACGCTGGATGCGCCGGAAGGCATGGCGCATTTCTATCCGCATGAATTGAAGGGCGAGGGTCACTTTGCCGCGCAGCTGCGCAAGGCGGACGGCGAGGCGGATGATCTGTTCACCCCGGCCGCACAGCAGCTTTCCAAACCGGACAAGGCGCTGCTGGCTGCCTATCAGACCTTTTCCAGAGCCTTCGATCTGCCCGAAGCCAATGCCCAGATGGGCGATACCCTGCTGTGCTGCCCCGCTCTGCCGCCCATCAAGGGTGTGAAGGTGCTGCGCGCCGGGCTGCAGCTGGGCGGGCTCAAGGGCAAGGTGTTCGCGCCCGATCATGCGCTGGCCATCGCGCTGCCTGCTGACGCCATGCCCACGCTTCCCCTCAGCCGCGAGGACGCGCTGAAGTACCAGAGCGGCGAAAGCATCGCCGCGCCGGATGAGCTGACCGGCTGGTGCCTGCCCACCTATGAAGGGCTGGCGCTGGGCTTTGGCAAGGCCAGCAGCGGCCAGATGAAAAATCACTATCCCAAGGGCCTGCGCAGGCCGTGAAAGGATGACCTGTAGTGGAAACCATCATGCTCAAGGGCATCGACCTGCCCGTATCCCGCCTGTGCACGGGCGGCTGTCCCGCCGGCGAATACGGCTGGGGCAATGTGGATCATGCGCAGATTGAGGGCGCCATCCGCCGCGCGTTCGAGCTGGGCGTGAACTTCTTTGACACCGCCGACACCTACGGCCTCGGCAAATCCGAGCAGAACATGGGCGAGGTGCTGCGCGGCGTGCGCACCCGCGTGGTGATTGCCAGCAAGTTCGGCGTGCGCGTGGAGGGCGGCAAAACCTTCTACGACAACTCGCCCGAATACATCGAAACCGCGCTGCACAAGAGCCTGCGCTGCCTTGGCAGCGATTACATCGACCTGTACCAGATCCACTATCTGGACGGCGTAACGCCTGTGGACGCCATGATGGAAGCGCTGATCCGGCACAAGAAGGCCGGCAAGATCCGCGCCATCGGCCTGAGCAACGTGACGCTGGAGCAGGCGGAAATGTTCCGCCCCTATGCGGAGGAGATCGCCTCCTTCCAGAACCATTACAGCCTCGCCCACCGCGACGCCGAGGAAGCCATGCTGGGCATCGCCCGCACCATGGCGCTTGCGCCGCTCACCTGGGGCAGCCTGGGCCAGGGCATCCTGACCGGCAAGTACGGCGCGGACGTGCATTTTGAAAGCAACGACCGCCGCAGCCGCACCATCTACGATAACTTCTACGGCGACAAGCTGCGCAAAAACCTGCGCATCGTGGAGGCCATGCGCCCCATCGCCGAAGCCCACGGCGTGCCGGTGGCTGCCGTGGCTGTGCGCTTCATTCTGGATCACCTGCCCGGCAGCGTGGTCATTGCCGGCATGAAGTCACCCGCACAGGCGGAAAGCAACGCGCTGGCGCTCACCTTCCGCCTGACGGAGGACGAGGTGCGCGTGCTGGAAGAAATCAGCCGCTGAATCATCTGCATATCAAAAAACGCCCTTTCCGGTTTCCCGGAAAGGGCGTTTGCTGTTTACCTGATCTCTCAGGCCTTCTTGGCCTTGGGAGCCTTCTTGGAGAGCACGTTCTCCAGCATGGCCCACACATAGCCGTTGATCATGTTGGCGCTGTACACGCCGGACAGGATGCCAACGATGATGGGCAGGCTGAACTCGCGGATGCTGTCCACACCCAGCACGTACAGAGCCACGATGGTCACCAGCGTGGTCAGCGTGGTGTTGATGGTGCGGCCCAGGCACTCGCGCACAGAGATGTTCACGATCTCGTCGCGGGCCTTGCCGGCATGCGCGGGCTTCTTCTTGTTCTCGCGGATGCGGTCGAAGATGACGATGGTGTTGTTGATGGAGTAACCAACGATGGTCAGCATGGCGGCGATGAAGGAAGAGTTCATCTGGATAACGCCGCGCAGCAGCACCATGAAGGCCAGCATGATCAGCACGTCATGCACCAGACCGATCACAGCGGCCAGACCGGAGGACAGGTCAAAGCGGAAGGCGATGTACACCAGCATCAGCAGAGAGGCCAGCACCACGGACCAGATGGCGTTGCGCACCAGCACCTTGCCGGCGATGGGGCCAACGTAGCTGGCGGTAGCGGTGGCAGTATCCATGGTGGGATACTTGACGCTCAGTTCAGCCTCCAGGCCGTTCTGCAGGGTCTGGATCTCGTCGTCGCTTTCCAGCGCAGGCACGCGGATCTGCACGATCTGGCCGTCTTCACCGGAGGTGGACACAGTATATTCTTCGATGCCCTGGTTCTTGAGGGCAGCTTCCACATCAGCCTGCTCAAAGGCAGCGCCCATGTTGTACTGAATGTTGAGACCGCCGGCAAAGTCGATGCCGTAGTTGATGCCGTATCCGAGCAGGGACATCACAAACGCGATGACCATGATGGCGGCGGAGACGCACAGGCAGATACGGGAGCGATTCTGAATTTTCATAATTACTTCGCCTCCCCTTCGATAGCAGCCGCATTGGCGATCTTGGCGCTCACATACAGCTTGGGTTCAGACCACACGCGCACAAAGCGGGTGAGCAGGAAACGGGTGACCAGAATGGCGGAAA
>JAQXJZ010000045.1 GCA_029009515.1 bacterium | reverse complement strand
AGAAAGATACACTCAACTCGCTGGGGTCCAGGGGTTCCCCCTGGTCGGAGAAAGGGTCAGGGGATCCAAGGGGTATAGGGGAAACCTCGATGTTTCCCCTGTACCCCTTGGCCGCCGGAGGCATCTCCTGTTCCTCGTCAGCTCAACCGACAAGAGAACCTACCACGCGCGGCGTACTCCCACGCACGAAAAAAGAGGGCCCGATTTTTCATCGGCCCCCTTTTTTTCGGGCAAAAAGGGGGCTTACTCCTCCTCCTGCGCCCGCGCTTCCTCCAGATGCTTTTCCAGCTTGCGCTTCACGCGCTGCAGCGCGTTGTCGATGGACTTGACGTGGCGGCCCAGCTTGTCCGCAATTTCCTGATAGCTCTTGCCGTCGAGGTAGGCGTTGAGCACATCCTGCTCGAGGGAGCTGAGCACCTGATCCACCCGGTCGCGGATGGAAACGAGGTTTTCGCGGTCGATGATCAGTTCCTCGGGGTTCTGGGCGCGGCCTTCCACAATCACGTCCATGAGCGTGCGGTCGCTCTCCTCGTCGTAGATGGGCTTGTTGAGCGAAACGTAGGAGTTGAGCGGCACATGCTTCTGGCGGGTGGCGGTTTTGATGGCGGTGATGATCTGGCGCGTGATGCACAGTTCCGCAAATGCGCGGAAGCTGGAGAGACGATCGGCCTGATAGTCGCGGATGGCCTTGAACAGGCCGATCATGCCTTCCTGCACGATGTCCTCGTGATCGGCGCCGATGAGGAAGTAGCTGCGTGCCTTGGAGCGCACGAAGTTTTTGTACTTGCTCAGAAGGTATTCGATGGCGATGCTGTCGCCGTGCTGGGCCAGCCCCACAACCTCCTCGTCGGGCATGCTGGCGAAGCGGTCGGACAGCATGCTTTCCCAGCCGCTGTCCATGTTCAGGCCGTCGGTTTCGGGCTTTTCAGCCTCCTCGTCTTCTTCGAGGGAATCTTCGTAGTCCAGCTCTTCATCCAGAAGGCCGTCGTCGCGGTGGGTCATGGGGATTTCACCTGCCTTTGTAGCAAAACGTATTTCGGGTGTTATTTCTGGCGGCGCAGTTTTTCCAGCGCGTCGTACTGCTCGGGCGAAAGCGCGGCCCACAGCGAGGTGCGCTGCTGGGCGGACGGGGTTTGATGCCTGCCGCGCCCGGTGGAGCGCTCGGCGTTGAGCTCGCGCCACAGTTCGCGCGCGCTCAGGCGGGTTGCGCCGCGGCCCAGAATCAGCGTCTGCTCGATGCTGTCGCTGGTGGCCACGCGCGCCTCGCGGTAGCGGGGCAGATTTTCGCACATGCGCTCGATGAAATGGTCGGCGGTTTCGCCGTGCTTGGTGTACACGATGGTCAGGCCCTCGCGCTCGTCCACGCTGCGGGTAGGCCGGTCGGCGCGGTAGCCGTCAAAGATGAGCCACACCTCCTGATCCGTGTATCCCGCATAGTCCTGCAGGAGGTGGATCAGCCGGTCGCGGCATTCGTCCAGCGGCCAGTTTTCCTGTGCGGCTTTGGGCCATGCGCCGATGACGTTGTAGCCGTCCACGTACAGAAGGGGTTTCATGAGATCAGCGGGCGCGAGCCACGGCGTACATCAGGATGCCGGCGGCAACGCTGGCGTTGAGGCTGTCCACCTTGCCGCGGATGGGCAGGCTGATGGTCTTGTCGCACACGTCCAGCACGCGGCGGCTCACACCCTCGCCCTCGGAGCCGATCACCAGCGCAACAGCGCCGCTGAAGTCGGTCCTGGTGTAGTCTTCGCCGTCCATATCGGCGGCGTAGACCCAGATGTTGCGGGCCTTGAGCACTTCAATGGTGTTGGCCAGGTTGGTCACGCGGGCGACGGGCATGTATTCCACCGCACCGGCGGAAGCCTTCACGGCGGCGGGGGTCAGACCCACGGCGCGGCGCTCCTGCACGATCACGCCGTGCGCGCCGGCGCACTCGGCGCTGCGGATGATGGCGCCCAGGTTGTGCGGATCGGTGATGCCGTCCAGCAGAATGAGGAAGGGTTCCTCATTGCGCTCCTCGGCCAGCTCAAACATGCGCTCCAGCGTGCTGTACTGGTAGGCGGAGGCAAAGGCCAGCATGCCCTGATGGTTGGGGGTGATGGCACTCAGACGCTCGCGGTCCACTTCCTGAACAGGGATGCGCTTTTCCTTGGCCATCTGCACAATCTCGCGGGCGGAGCCGCTCAGCTCGCCGCGGGCCACCAGCAGCTTTTCAATATCGCGGCCGGACTTGAGGGCTTCGCGGATGGGGTTGCGGCCGGACAGCAGGTTTTCCATGGGCACCACGTCGCCGTCGTCGTCCAGGAGGGGATTGCTGTACTGCACGGGGGCAGCGGGCTTGAGATCGCGGTAGCGGTCAAACTTCTTTTCCTCACGCTCAAACTTCTTGGGCGCTTCGGTCTTTTTGGGGGTGTAGCGGCTCTTTTCGTAGCTGGGCTTGTCCTGCTGCTTCTGGTTGCGGGGCATGTGCTCGCCGTAGCCGTTCTTGCCGTCCAGATAGCGCTTGCGGCCGTTTTCGGTGCGCTCGGAGGGGGTGAAGCCGCGGTAGTCCTTGCCGGCGGGTTTTGCATTGGACTTGCCGCCAAAGGAGGAGCGGCTCTTGTTGCTCCTGTAGCCGGTGCCTTCATCGTCGAAACCGCCGCGGGCAAAGGCGGCTTCGCGCTTGTCCTGACGGGTCTTCTTTTCAAAATCCTTATAGAATGCCATTTCTTCTTCTCTCCCTGTGAGGTCGTCAGTTCAGTTCTTCATGGGCGAGGAACGCCTGTCGTTCCTCACGGATCTGCCGGGCTTTTCCGCAGCTCTTTTCGCCCTCGGGGCAGGCGCCGCGCAGGCAGCCGGGGCCTGCATCGCGGAACATGGCGGGCGCGACGCGCACCACCTGTTCAAACATGTCGTTTGCCATCTGGCGGATTTCCCACTGCGCGCGGCTGCACATGCGCAGTGCAAGGAAGTGGCGCAGCTCGCGGGCGTTCATGGTCATGAGCACGCGGGTCTCGCAGGCGTTGGGCAGCACGAAGCGCGCGTCCTCGTTGCTCTTTTCGCCCGCAGCGCCCAGCTTCTGCTGCCAGCCTTCGTACCAGCTCTGCATCTGCGCCATCTGGGCTTCGTATTCGTCCACGGCTTCCTCGCCCAGCGCCTCGATGGCGGGCGGGATGATGTAGCCAAAGCCGGATGCGTAGCTCACGTAGCGCTGGCTCTGCACGCTGAAGGACGCAATGCGGTGGCGCGTGAGCTGGGCCAGCAGCACGCGGCTCACGCCCTCGATGAGGAAGGTGAAGGAGACATGCTCCAGAACGCTTTCATGCCCCATGGACATGATTTTTTCCACAAAGGCGCGCTGATCCTTCTGCTCGATGGCGGTGAGCAGCTTTTCCACGTCGCCTCCGGCATAGCACAGCCTTGCGCCCAGCGCGGTGAGCGCCTCGGGCTCCACGGTGTGACGCACCAGTTTGACCTTGCGGGTGCATCTGGGCATGGTTCATCCCTCCCTGCGGACATACGTTAACATCTTATTTTAAGGGATTCCAGCGCCGATGTCAAATAATTCGGCAATTCTTTCCTCCTGTTTGGTCAGGTAGAGATAGCCAAACAGCGCTTCCAGCCCGGTTGCGCGGCTGTAGGCGTAGGGATCCTGATTTTTGGGCGCGTTGTGGCGCGAGTGGGCATTGCAGCCGCGGCGGAAAATATCGGCTTCCTCATCGGTGAGATGGGGTTCGATGCGGCCGGCGGCCTCGGCCTGCGCTCCGGCGTTGACCTGCAGGATGGCTTGTTTATGCAGGGCGTTGACATGCGCCTGAGAGCAAAGCAGACGCTGGCGGATGAGCAGATCCCACACGGTATCGCCCATAAAGGCCAGCGCCAGCGGGTTTTTGAGCTTTGCCTGCTGAAGGGTGAGGGGAGTGAAGGGCAGCAAGAGCAAACGCCTCTCTTTCCAATGCGTGATGCCTGTTCATGATAGCATGCAAAGCGTTTTTGGACAAGTGATTATGGATCAGAAACCCACGCTTCCAGCCCGTCAGCGACGGCTTGGGCGATGAGGCGGTGATAGGCTGGATCGCGCAGGAGCTTTTCCTCTCTGGCATTGCTTAAGAATCCGCACTCCACCAGCGCGGAGGGCAGCTTTCCGCGAAGGACGAAGTAGTCCCCGGCCATGGCGCGGCGCTGCTTTTCGGGCTTCAGCACGGCGATCATGGACTGCTGGAGATGCCCGGCCAGCCGCTGCCCGTCTGTGCCGCCCTTCTGATAAAACACCTGCGGGCCGCTCTGCGCGCGGTCGCGGTATTCGTTCAAGTGGATGCTGAGCAGCACGTCCGCGCCGCCGTTTTCGGCCATGTCGCGCCGGGCTTTCAGGTCGGCGCGCTTGCGGGCTTTGGTGGCGGTATCGCCCTCCGACAGGCAGATATCCTCGCGCCTTGTCAGCATGACCTTTGCGCCCCGGCTTTGCAGCTCGGTTTCCACGGCCAGGGCGATGGGCAGCGTCAGGTCCTTTTCCCACACACCGCTGTCGTGCGCCCGCGCGCCGCCGTCGTATCCGCCGTGCCCGGGGTCGATGGCCACGGTGAGGCCGCTCAGCGTCAGCACGCTTTCCACCGGCTGGGCGGCGGGCTGCGTGATCAGAGTGATGGCGGCACAGCCCAACACAATCAGGATGTACATTCTCAGTCTGGAGAGCCTTTTTATTACAAAATGTTGAAGCTCGGGCTTCATGAAGTTTTCCTCCTTCCACAGTTTCCACAATCCTATGCGTATCTTTTGCCAAAAATGTACCGGATATGACATGCTATAATGCTATCATTTGAGGAGGTAACGATTGTAAAAACATGAAAAGACAAGGCTTTGCGCGATTGTGGAAAACTTCCCTCGCAGATGCCACCATAGTGGAAAAACCGCTCCGGCCGACCGGTGGGCGATGAGGAATCCATCCACAGGGTTTCCCACACTTTCCACATGGTTTCCCACAGAAAAAGTCCCGATTTTGCGTGAAAAAACGCATTTATGTGGAAAACTTCGTATGGAAATTCCGCATGTGCGAAAGTTTTCCACATGAATGTGGAATGTGGAAAACCTATTGAGAATTGTGGAAAAGTTAAGGAGAAAATGTGAACAACGCGCCACACAAAACGTATCAAGATGTAACAAGTACGAAAAACTCTCCTTCCGTCCGAATCCGACATCCCCAAAGGGCAGGACAACGGCAGGCAAATGGAGAAATGAATAACAATCAGGATATCTTTGGAGGTTCACTGATGAGTGAATTTTTGGCCCCCATCAATTATGACCGTTCGCGCGACGTGCTCAGACAGCTGCATTTTTACACCCGCTACACGCCCGATGGCGCGCAGCGGGCGCTTGAGGTGCTGAGCCAGCGCTATCCCACGGTGTTTGAGCGCATGGAAAAGAAGACCTTCGTCAATGGCGCGGTGCTGCTGGAAATGACCGGCGGCAGCGCAACCGGGCCGCTGGTGTTTGTGAGCCATCTGGACGCGCCCATGGACGAGGACGCCGCGGACTGCGTTCACGAGCTGCCCATGAGCGTGGCGGTATCGCGCGCGCATCTGGTGGCGCTGCTGGAGGCGCTGGAGGCGCTTTTGAACGAGGGCTACTGCCCGGGCGGCGACCTGATGCTGGCCCTGAGCATGGACGGCTTAAGCGGCGGCGCGGGCGCGGCGGCCATGGCGGCGCATCTCAAGGCGCGCAGCGTGGTACCCTGTTTTGTGCTGGATTACGGCGGATACGTGACGATGGACGCCTTCCGCACGTATCTGCCCAAGGGTGCGCCGCTGGCGCTGGTGGGCATTACGGAAAAGGGCGAGCTGCACGGCGAGCTGACGGCGGACGAGGCCGTATGCGCCCGCAAGGGATGCGCCCATCTGCGCCCCGTGGACGAGCTGCTTCGCGCCGGCCGCAGGCTGGTGAAGCGCCCGTGGCACGCGGCGCTGTGCAACGCCAGCGAACAGATGCTGGTGGCGCTGGGCAAAAAAGCGCCTTTTCTTCAGCGCCAGCTGGTCAGCCATCCTCGCCGCACCTTCCCGCTGATCAAGTTTTTGTGGCGGCGCCGCGCCATCATGCGGCAGTTTTTCTTCTCCGAGCGCACGGTGTACGGCCTGAGTGCCAAGGGCACCCCGCAGGATCCGGCGCGCGCGGCTACCCTGCGCTTTACGCAGACGCTCATCCCCGGCCAGAAAACGGCGGATTACCGCCACCATCTGCGCGACCTGGCCAAAAACCCCGACCTGAAGCTCTCCTTCCCCGTGGAGAACGATTCCGGCGTGCGCAGCGAAGCCAGCGGCGAGGCGTGGGATGCGCTGTGCACGGCGGTGGAGATTCAGTTTGACCGCGTGGTGATTGTGCCGTGCCTGAGTCCGTATCCGACGGATGCGAGGTTCTACTCGCAGCTGGAGGGCGGCAGGGTATACCGGTTCTCGCCGTTTATGGTGACGGGCGATGAGGCGCTGAGCGCGATGTGCACGGTGACCGATGGTGCGCTGCAGACGGCGGTGCAGTTTTTTAGGTCGATGTTGTCGGTGTGATTTTTTGGCGCAGGCTTCGCCGCGCGTGAGGTTGGTTCCTTTGTCGGTTGAGCTGACGAGGAACAGGAGATGCCTCCGGCGGCCAAGGGGTACAGGGGAAACATCGAGGTTTCCCCTATACCCCTTGGATCCCCTGACCCTTTCTCCGACCAGGGGGAACCCCTGGACCCCTGCGAGTTGAGTGTATCTTTCTTTCGGGTTGCTTTTGTTTGTTGAGCGCCTTCTAAGACGCTAAAATCCCATCAACACCAGCCTGACGGCTGACAGTTGATGAGATTTTAGCTGCTTGTGGGGTTGAGAAAGAAAGGTACTGCCGATACGTTC
>JAQXJZ010000044.1 GCA_029009515.1 bacterium | reverse complement strand
TTCATGTACGAGAACCCCAAGTACGACTTCACCACCGCCCGTCAGCTCTACACCCTCAACACCTTCCAGGTGCAGTATGACGACATGATGGAGCGTCAGCAGTACTATCTGCCCCAGCAGCTGGCCAACTGGGAGAGCTGGGTAACCCGCAACTCCGACGCCGACAAGATCCCCTCTCTGGTGACCATGAACGTGGATGAGTCCCGCGAGTACAGCGACATCATGAGCAAGGTCAACAACTACGCTGAGGAGCAGGTCTACTCCTTCATCTTCGGCGAGAAGCCCATCGAAGAGTTCGACGCTTTCGTTGAGCATATCAAGGCTCTGGGCATCGAGCGCGCCTGCGAAATCAAGCAGGCTGCCTACGACCGTTACGTCGCCCGTCAGGCCAACTAATCCTGAAAACGTTTCTCAAAAGGGAGAGGGGTTTCCCTCTCCCTTCTCCTCATTTTTAACAATCAGGCCGGCGTAGCGCCGGCAGCCGGGAGTTGACACAGCATGGTGCAGACGATTTCCAAGCCCCGCAGGCACTGGTGGACCAAGCTATGGGACAACATGAAAAAATATCCGCAGCTGTATCTGATGGCGCTGCCCGTGATCCTGTGGTACGTCGTGTTCCAGTACGGCCCCATGTATGGCCTCATCATCGCTTTCCAGCGGTATGTTCCTTCCAAGCCGATCCTTGCCAACAAGTTTGTTGGCATGAAAAACTTTGCCGATTTTCTGGCCGACCCGTATTTTGTGCGCGTTCTGCGCAACACCCTGACCATCAATTTCTACCTTCTGCTCTTCGCATTTCCGGCGGCCATCATTTTTGCGCTGCTTCTCAATGAACTGCGTGCCCAGCGGCTCAAAAAGCTCACGCAGACCGTCACCTACATGCCCCACTTCATTTCCGCCATGGTCATCTGCGGTCTGGCGGTGGACTTCTTCAAGGCGGATGGTATGCTGACCACCCTGCTGGTCAGCGCCTTCGGCGTTGAAAAAACCAACCTGCTGAGCGTGAAGGGCTACTTCCAGCCCATTTACGTGGCCATGCAGATCTGGCAGGAAACCGGCTGGGATTCCATCATCTTCGTGGCCGCCCTCGCCGGCATCGATCCCACCCTGTACGAGGCTGCCGTCATGGACGGCGCGGGCCGCTTCCGCCGCGTGTGGAACATCACCCTGCCCTCCATCATGCCCACCATCGTCATCCTCCTCATCCTGCGCATCGGCAACATGATGACCCTGGGCTGGGAAAAGATCGTGCTTTTGTACAACCAGATGACCTACGAAACCGCCGACGTCATCTCCACCTACGTGTACAGGCGCGGCCTGATCCAGTTTGACTACAGCTTCTCCGCAGCCGTAGGCTTCTTTAACTCCATCGTCAACTTCCTGCTGCTCATCGGCGCCAACGCCCTGAGCCGCAAGGTGAACGAAACCAGCCTGTGGTAAAGGAGTGATGGAACAATGAAGAAAAAGAACCCGAATCACATCGATACCAATACCAGGGCCGGCAAGGTGTTTGACGTATTCAACGTCATCATCATGATCGTCATGATCTTCATCACCCTCTATCCCCTGTACTACGTGGTGGTCTGCTCCGTGTCCGACCCCAAGCTGCTGCTTGCGCACGAAGGACCGCTGGCCTTCTGGCTGGGCGAATTCACCCTCGAGGGCTACGAGCTGGCGCTGAACAACCCCAACATCCTTCTGGGCTTTGGCAACACCATGTTCAACCTCATCGTGGGCACGGTGGCCAACATGACCCTCTCGGTGCTGGCCGCGTTTGTGCTCACCCGCCGCTACTTCTACCTGCGCAACTTCATGATGAAGATGATGATCTTCACCATGTTCTTCTCCGGCGGCCTGATTCCCCTGTTCTTCGTGGTCAAGCACGTGGGCATCTACAACACCCGCTGGGCCAACTTTGTGCCGTACCTGATCAGCACCTACAACGTGATCATCATGCGCTCCTTCTTTGCCTCCCTGCCGGAATCGCTGGAGGAGGCGGCGCTCATTGACGGCGCCAGCGAAGGCCAGATCCTGCGCCACGTCATCCTGCCCCTGTCCAAGCCCGTTCTGGCGGTCATCGCGCTGTACTACGCGGTGGGCCACTGGAACTCCTGGTTCCCGTCCATGGTGTTCATCCGCAACACCAAGCTCTACACGCTGCAGTACGTGCTGCGCGGCATCCTGATCACCAACAGCACCTCCGTCTCCTCGGGCGACAACGTGCTGAGCGTGCAGGAGATCAGCTTTGCCAACGAGCTGGTTAAGTACTGCACCATCGTGGTCTCCACGCTGCCCATCATGTGCGTGTATCCGTTCCTGACCAAGTACTTTGAAAAGGGCGTCATGATCGGCGCTGTGAAAGGATGAGGAAAAGCCGTATGGATCAAGAGATTCGTGTCAAGCTGGAACAATGGATCGACGCCCATTTTGACGACATCATCCGCGATGTGAGCACGCTGGTGGCTGTGCCCAGCGTGTCGCAGAAGCAGGCAAACCCCGAAGCGCCCTACGGCCAGGGCTGCCGCGATGCGCTGGACAAGGCGCTTGCGCTGGCACAGAGCTACGGCTTTGAAACCCGCAACTACGAAAACCACTGCGGCTCCGTCACCCTGCGCCCCGGTGAGGAAGAGATCGCCTTCTGGGGGCATCTGGACGTGGTGCCTCCGGGAGACGGATGGCTGGTGACCACCCCCTACGAGCCTGTGGTGCGCGACGGCTATCTGGTGGGCCGCGGCTCCGACGACAACAAGGGCCCCGCCGTGGGCGTGATGTATCTGCTGCGCGCCTTTGAGGAGCTGGGCATTCCCACCCGCCATGGTCTGAGGCTGTTCCTCGGCTGCGACGAGGAAGCCGGCATGCAGGACGTGGACTACTACGCCCGCAGCTACCCGGCCTCCAAGCTGGTCATCATCCCGGACTGCGGCTTCCCGGCCTGCTACGGCGAAAAGGGCATCATCACCGCCGACGTGGTCACTGAGCCCTTCAGCTGCGTCGCAGCGGCCAAGGCCGGCATGGCCAGCAACATCGTGCCTGCGGAAGCGCTGCTCGCCATCCGCGGCGAAACCAGCGCGGACTTCGGCGAGTGGATCCAAACGGAAGTCAGGGACGGCTGCACCGTTTTCCACGCCACCGGCCTTTCGCGCCACAGCGCCTTCCCGGAAGGCGGCGTGAACGCCATCCACGAGGCCACCAAGGCAGCCTGCGCAAGCGGCCTGCTTGGCGAAGCGGATCAGCAAGCGCTGGGCTTCCTCACCCGCATCAACGACGACTTCCTCGGCACCGCGCTGGGCATCGACGGTGAGGATGAGATGAGCGGCTACACCACCTGCACCGGCACCATGCTGAAGCTGCGCGAGGACGGAAGGCTGGTGCTGCACCTCAACATCCGCTCCCACATTCTGGCCGATCAGGCCAAGCTGCTCAAGACGCTGGAGGAAGCCTGTGCGCAGAACGGCTGCACGGTGGAAAATCTGCACGCCAGCAAGGGAAATTACTTCCCGCGCGAGAATCCCGTGGTAGACGCCATGACGGATGTGTTCAACGAGATCAACGGAAGCGACGCGAAACCCTACGTCATGGGCGGCGGCACCTATGCGCGCCATCTGCCCAACGCTCTTGGCTTCGGCCTTGGCGCGCTGCCCCGCGAGGAAACCGCGCTGTTCGCCCCCGGTCACGGCGGCGCGCATCAGCCGGACGAAGGGCTGCATCTGGCCAACTTCAAAAAGGCTCTGCTCATCTTCGGCATGGGCATTCTGGAAGCTGACCGCGTGCTGCCCTGACATCAAATGGATTGATTCAGCCTCAAGAATGATTGAAATTCGGTGGTACATACACCAAGTTTATGATACTTTGCCAATAAATGAAACGACGGAAATGTCCGCCGCAGGAGGAAAACCATGAACAAGAGAGAACGGGTTATCGCTGCTTTTCAGGGAAAAGAAACCGATCATGTGCCGGTTTGCATGTGGCAGCATGTGCCGCCGGAATTCTGGGCCGATGACGATCAGTTCGTCAAGTGCCAGCTGGACGCCTACAAGAACACCGACGTGGACTTTGTAAAGCTGTCCGCCGACAAGTACTTTGGCTGGCCCGCCCCCGTGCTGGACGGCATCACCAGCGCCAAGGAGCTGTACGACATCCAGCCTCTGGGTGCGGATCATCCCTTCATCCGCGGCCAGATCGAGCGCACCAAGAAGATCGTTCAGGGCCTGAACGGCGAGTGCGTGGCCATCTACCTCATCTTTGCCCCCATTTGCTATCTGCGCCTGCAGATCGGCTACGACATGATGATGAAGCTCATCCGCGAGGATCCGGAAGCCATGAAGTACGCCTGCAATGTCATCGCCGGCGACGTGAAGCATCTGGTGCGCGGCATCATTGAGGAAGCCGGCTGCGACGGTATCTTCTTCAGCGTGCAGAACGCCGAGGAAAACCGCTTCACCTACGAAGAGTACCGCGAGTGGATCACCCCCAGCGAAAAGCCCGTGCTGGACTACGCCAACACCTTGAGCTCCATGAACGCCATCCACCTGTGCGCTTGGGAAGAGATCCCCAACCGCCTGTCCGTGTGGGCAGATTACAAGGCTGCCGTCGTCAGCTGGTCCCGCTACATCGACCTCATGGACATTCAGGAAGCCAAGAAGCAGTTTGGCTGCACCGTGTGGGGCGGCTTTGACAACCGCGCCGGCACCACCCTCTACACCGCCAGCCGCGAAGAGCTGGAAGAGGAAGTGCGCAAGCTGATTGAGCAGGGCGGCAAGACCGGCTACATTCTGGGCGCCGACTGCAGCATCCACAACGAACTGCCCGAGGAGCGCATCCGCTGGGTGGTCGAGGCGGCCCGCAAGATCTGATTTTTTCCACAGGTACAACAAAACCGGTCTGCAGAAGCAGGCCGGTTTTTTATGCGTTTGTTTGTCAGAGCGTCTCCAGCGCTTCCACCACCCAGCGGATGCGGGCGGGATCGATATCGGCAGGGATGGAGCAGTCCGCGCCGATGATCAGCCTGTCCCTCCCGGCCTTATGCACAATGCGCTTCGTCTCCGTCTGAATGGCTTCCTTGCTGCCGGTGTGCAGCAGGCTGCCTTCGCGGTTGTTGAAGCCGCCCATCAGCACGCGGCCGGGGAAGCGGTCGCGCGCCTGCGCCATATCCACCTGTTCCACATGCACGTCCCAGTTGATCATGCTGGCGGGGTACTGATCCCACCACTCCAGATGGTTGGGGATGTTGTCCCAGCCGCACAGATGCAGCAGGTTTTTGTCGGACAGCGCCGCCGCGCACTCGATGACGCGCCTTTCCGTGGGCGCGACGAGACGGCGGTAGCTTTTCTCGCTGAAGCGGTTGATCTCCGCGCCCTGCAAAGGCAGCATCATGCCGTCCACGCCGCTTTCCCTCAGCACGCCCTCGATGATGCTGCAGGTGTCCTCGCAGATGATGTCCAGCAGATGCAGCGCCGCATCCTCGTGATTGCGCAGAAGCGCCATGCTCTGCAGATCGCCCAAAGTATGCTTGAGGGTTGCATAGGGTGAAAAGGCGTTGTAGAGCGTAAAGGCCTCGCCGTGAAGGGCGTCGCAGATCTGGGATGCGCGCTCCACCTGCCCCCGCACGTAGGGATGCTTTGCCCCCAGCGGGCGCAGCGCCAGCATTTCGCCCGGGCTCATGCTCAGCTCCATGGGATAGGTGAAGAACTCGTCGCACATCATTTTGAGGATGTCCATGTCCGTCTCGCGGAAAAACTGCAGATGGCGGCGCACCGTTTCTTCGGGAGAAAGGTTTCCGAAATGCCGCCAGAAGCACACCGGCGGGCGATCTGCCGCAAGTCCATTCAGGGTATTCATCACGCGCTGGCGTTTATTCATCGTGTCTACCTCCCACAGGCGTCAAAATCTGCCTTCATCTTAGCCGACAGCCAGCCCGACCGAAAAGGCAAATCCAGTCATTTATCAAGCAGAAACACTCAATATCGTGTTCTTGGGTTGTATTTTTTGTCCATCTGCTTATCTGATCATACACAGATGATCGTTTCTGCGTCTTTTTTGCGTTATTTCCGCTTTTTTGCATCGCATTGCCTACGGTATGATTTCTATACACAGAAATATGCACAATCATTTTTCATGAAAGAGAGGGGTACATGGATGAAATCCAATGCAGTGATCAATCGTCCTGTGCTGAAACAATCCCGGGGAAAGGTGATTCTCCGTCAGGCGGTTGAGTATCGCTACCTGCACATGATGATCATTCCCGGTCTGCTGTTCTTCCTGCTGTTCAAGTATGTGCCCATGTACGGCATCATCATCGCGTTCAAGAACTACAAGGGCTCGGCGGGCGGCTTCAGCGCCATCATGAATGCGCCGTGGATCGGACTGAAGAACTTCCAGATTTTCTTCAAGTCCCTCTACTGCGAGCGCGTGTTCAAGAACACCATCTATCTGAGCCTGCTGCGTCTTTTGTTCAGCTTCCCGGCGCCCATCCTGCTGGCGCTGATGATCAACGAAATCCGCAAAAACTGGTTCAAGCGCACGGTGCAGACCATCACCTACATGCCCTATTTTCTCAGCTGGGTTGTGGTGGCCGGCCTGCTCAACACCATGCTTTCGCCCGATAACGGCGCCATCAACACCGTCATCAAAATGTCCGGCGGACAGCCCATTTACTTCCTCACGTCCAAGCAATGGTTCCGCCCCATCCTGATCATCTCCGAGATCTGGAAAAACATCGGCTACGGCTCCATCGTGTATCTGGCGGCCATCACCAGCATCGACCAGGAGCAGTACGAGGCCGCGCGCGTGGACGGCGCCAACAAGCTGCAGCAGATTGTGCATATCACGCTGCCCGCCCTGTCCGAGATCATCGCCATCATGCTGATTCTGCAGATCGGCAAGATGTTCGACGACAACTTCGACCAGATCTTCAACCTCTACAGCCCGTCTGTGTACGAGGTAGCGGACGTGTTTGAAACCTATGTCTACCGCAACGGCATCCAGCAGTCCAAGTTCTCCTACTCGGCCGCTGTGGGTCTTGTCAAGAGCGTGCTGGCTC
The DNA here is from genome assembly GCA_029009515.1 of bacterium. GTDB lineage: Bacteria > Bacillota > Clostridia > Christensenellales > Aristaeellaceae > Limiplasma. The sequence goes on along the minus strand of JAQXJZ010000044.1, from coordinate 17,126 downwards.
TGGCCATGATCATGTTCTCCAACAAGGCCAGCCGCAAGCTGGGCGCTCAGGGACTGTTCTAAGAAAGGAGGATATGCCATGAACGGCACGATGACAAAGGGCGATAAAATTTTCAGCATCGTCAACAACATCATCATGGTCATCATCTGCATCGTGATGATCTACCCGGTTTTGTTCGTGGTCGGACGCTCCGTCACGCCGGAAATCGAGCGCGCGCTGCATCCGCTCAGGCTGATTCCCTCCACCCTTGACTGGTCGGGCTACAGCTTCATCCTCTCCTCGGGCTCCAACATCGTCAACTCCTACATCACCACCATCATGCGCACCCTGATCGGTACGTCGCTCAACCTGGTGTTCACCACGCTTCTGGCCTACCCGCTTTCCAAGCAGTACTATCCGCTGCGCAAGCCCGTGACCGCCATGATCGTGTTCACCATGTGGTTCTCCGGCGGCCTCATTCCCAGCTTCCTGCTCAACAAGTCGCTGGGTCTGCTCAACAACTTCTGGGTGTACATCCTGCCCGGCCTGGTCAATCCCTTCAACATGATCGTTCTGCGCAACTTCTTCAGCCAGATTCCCGACTCTCTGGAGGAATCCGCCAAGCTGGACGGCGCCAACGACCTGCGCGTGTTCTTCTCCATCTACCTGCCGCTGTCCACCGCGTCTCTGGCCACCATCACGCTGTTCTACGCGGTGTACCACTGGAACATGTGGTTTGACTCCATGCTCTACATGAACAAGAAGGAAATGTGGACCATGCAGTACACCCTGCGCCAGCTGATCGACTCCGCCACCGTGACCGATATCACCGTCGTCGGCTCCGCCATGGACTTCATTCCCCCGGCGGAAACCGTGCGCATGGCCACCATCGTCATCGCCACCGTGCCCATCCTGTGCGTGTATCCCTTCCTGCAGAAGTACTTCGTCAAGGGCATGCTGGTGGGCTCTGTGAAGGGGTAATCCCCCTGTATTCCTTTGTTGCCCGGGGCAAGGAGCCCTGAAAATAAAATAGGGAGGTTTCATTCCATGAAGAAACTGGTCTCTCTGGTACTCGTGGTAGCGATGCTGCTGAGCCTGACCGCTTCTGCTTTTGCTGAGCAGACGGAACCCGCTCGCTTCGTCATCCGCTCCAACTCCAACAAGGAGAACAAGACCGAAAACGACAAGATCAAGGCCCTGATCGAAGAGAAGTCCGGCATCGACTTTGAAGTGATCGTTGTGGCGGAAAACACCTGGCACGAAAAGGTGAACGTCATGATGGCCGGCTCCGAAAAGTTCGATACCATCAACCTGACTGCCGGCGGCGGCGTGTGGGCGAACTACGCCTCCAACGGCACCATCCAGCCCTACACCGATGAGCACCTGGCCTACATCCCCGACATCATGGCCATGATCCCCGAAGAAGCCTGGGTTCCCTGCAAGGACGCTCAGGGCAACATCTGGGCTCTGCCCCGTCACGAGACCTTCACCGCCGGCGGCATCCCCTCCATCCGCACGGACTGGCTGGAGAAGCTGGGCCTCGAAATGCCCACCACCCTGGCTGAGCTGGAAGCCTACTTCGAAGGCGTCAAGACCCAGGACGTGAACGGCAACGGCGACCCCAACGATGAATACGGCTACATCCCCTACTTCCAGAGCCTGTTCTCCGGCCCCCTGCATGTGTACTACCTGGGCGCCAAGGGCGACTGCAACGACGTGGACCGCTTCCTGGACGAGGACGGCACCGTGAAGCCCTGGTACATGCACAAGAACGCCTGGGCCCTGGTCAGCAAGGCTGCTGAGTGGTACCAGAAGGGCTACATCAACCAGGACTACCTGACCATGACCAACGAGACCGCCAACGACATGGGCGCCACCGACCGCATCGGTATGTGCTCCGGCTGGTACAACATGGGCCTGCAGGGCACCGAGCGCCTGGTGGCTGCCAACCCCGACAGCACCTGCGCCTGGGCCGCCATCCCCAACTTCACCGACGCTCCCAGCGGCGTGAACGCCTGGGGCGGCAACCCCGTGTACATGGCTGAAGTGGCCCTGTCCGCCACCTCCGAAGATCCCCAGTGGGCGCTGAAGCTGCTCAACTGGATCTTTGAAAGCGAAGAGAACTACATGCTGGCCACCTACGGCATCGAAGGCGATCACTGGATCCCCACCGAGGACGGCGAGTTCTTCGAGCAGCCCGTGGGCGCTACCGACCGCTACATGCTGGAGTACCAGCTGCTTGAGTGGTACGACTACAACAAGTATCCCGAACCCCTCATCACCAAGGAAAACTCCACCTGGCGCGCCTACACCGCTTGGGAAATGCGCAACCAGATCAACGCCGGCATCAAGGCCGTGCCTCCCTTCGACTACTATGTTCCCTATGATCTGAACGGCACCGAGGCTGAGTTCCTCACCGACGACGCCACCACTCTGATCAAGGAAGCCATGGAAAAGGCTCTGGTCGGCGAGCTGACCGAGGCCCAGTGGTACGAGACCGTGGAGACTGCCTGGGAGATCGACGGCCAGATCCGCAGCGCCGTTTGGACCGAGCAGTACAACAGCTTCGTCAACGCCAAGTAATTTCCCACAAACCTTCACCGGCCGGGTCGTGCCTTCTGGCACGGCCGGCTTTTGCCATTTTATCGCGGAAAGGAATGCCCGCCATGCTCAAGCTGGAACAGGTCACGAAAACATACAATCATCACGCCGCATTGAAGGGGCTCAGCTGCACCGTCAGCCGCGGCGAGGTGGTGGGCCTTCTGGGCGCAAACGGCGCGGGCAAATCCACCACGATGAGCATCTGCGCGGGCTACTTTGCCCCCACCTCGGGCCGCATCAGCTGGGACGGCGTGGACGTGCGCAGGCTGGGCCCCGCCTACCAGTGCGAGGTGGGCTACCTGCCGGAGGTGCCGCCGCTGCATCCGGAGCTGACGGTGCGCGAAAGCATGGAGTACGCCTGCGGCTTAAAGCGCATCCGCCCCTCCAAGCGCAAAGCGCACATTGAGCAGCTGTGCGAGCTGGCCGGCGTGGCCGACCGCATGAACATGACCACGCGCAGCCTGTCCAAGGGCTACAAGCAGCGCGTGGGCCTTGCGCAGGCGCTGATCGGAAATCCCGGGCTGATCATTCTGGACGAGCCCACCGCGGGTCTGGACCCCGGGCAGATCGTGTCCATCCGCGAGGTCATCCGCGAGCTGGGCAGGGAGCACGCCGTGATCCTCTCCAGCCACATCCTGTCCGAGATCGACGACGTGTGCACGAAGCTCCTGATCCTCCGAAAAGGCGAGCTGGTGGCCAGCGGCACCATTGCGCAAATTGCCGCCAGCGTGCGCAGCGACGTGCACCGGCTGAGAGTGCGCGTGCGGGGCGAACAGGCGCTGAGCGCGCTTGCCGCCGTGGAGGGCGTGACGGACGTTTCGCCTCTTGCGCAGCGCGAGGAGGGCTGGCAGGAGCTGATGATCACCGCCCGGTGCGATGTGGCGCAGCGGATTCCCGGCGTGCTGGAACAGGCGGGCGCGCAGCTGCGCATGCTCTACCCCATGGATGTGGAACTGGAAGACCTGTTCATGAAACTGATGCAGGAGGAGGGCTGAAGGATGCTTAGTGTCATGCGAAAAGAATGGCGGTCGTATTTCTTTACGCCCACCGGGTATGTGTTCATCGCCATCTTCTGGCTGCTGGGCGCGGCGTTTTTCTTCCTGTACAACATCCTGGCTGCCACGGCGGAGCTGTCCTCGCTGTTTGGCAACCTGAGCTATCTGTTCATGCTCATCGTGCCGCTGCTCACCATGCGGCTGTTCAGCGAGGACCGCAAGCAAAAGACGGATCAGCTGTTTTACTGCGCGCCGGTTTCGCTGTGGTCGGTGACGGCGGGCAAGTTTGCCGCCGCCATGGGCGTGCTGTGCGTGTCGCTGGCGGGCACGGGGCTGTACGTGCTCATCCTGTCGCGGTACGCGGATCTGTCCCTTGGCAGCGTGATGGCGCAGTATCTGGCGTTTCTGCTGCTGGGCGCGTGCTACATCGCGGTGGGGCTGTTCATGAGCTCGCTCACCGACAGTCAGATCACCGCCGCCGTGCTCACCCTTGCGGCCAACATGCTTCTGCAGCTGGCCGAGATGTCCTCCGCCACGGCTGCCACGCCGTATCTGCCCTTCCTGCCCGCGCTGCTGGGCTGCGTATCGCTCAACCAGCGCTATTCGCAGGTGGCCAGCGGCGTGATTCATCCCACGGACGTGGGGTATTTCCTGCTGTTTGCCGCGGTGTTCCTGTGCGCCGCCGTGGCTGTGCTTGCGCTGCGCAAGAGCAAAAGGAGGTAAGAGCATGAACGGCATTCGTTATTCTCCCTTCCTGCGCATTGCGGCGGTGCTTTTGTGCGTGGGCATGATCTGCGCAGGCCTTGCGGTGCTGGAAAAGCGCGCCAATGTGGTGTGGGATCTGACCCCCGACATGCTGACTGAGCTGAGCGAAGGCACGCTGCAGACGCTGGGCGGGCTGGAAGAAACCGTGAGCATCCATCTGGTGTTCAAATCCGAGACCGAATCCACCCTGCGCTGGATGCTGGAAACCCTCGCCTCCAGCTACGCGCGCAACGGACAGGTGGCGGTGGACGTGATCGACCCCGTCACGGAGCCGGGGCGCATCCGCGGCTATGCCGAAAGCGGCCGGAGCCTTGCCGAGGGTTCGGTGATTGTGGCCAACGCGGATGAATCGCGCTTTGTGGTGATTCCGGCCGGCGAATTGTACGCCTACCAGATGGCCCCGGACGGCAGCTACGCCATCACCGGCCTTTCCGCCGAGCAGAAGATGACCAGCGCCATCCGCACCGTCACCGGCGGCGAGCGCAAGCAGGTGTGGTTTCTGACCGGCCACGACGAGGCCGGGCTGGAAAACTGCAGCTATCTGGCCAGCCGCCTTTCGGACGACAACTACCAGCTGGGCGAAACCACCCTGCTTTCGGGCCAGATGCAGCCCGGCGACGTGCTGCTCATGCTCTCCCCGGCGCGCGACCTGACGCAGGAGGAAGCCGACGCGCTGCACCTGTTTTTGCAAAACGGCGGACGGCTGCTGCTGGCCTGCGACGCAAGCCTTGACATGAGCGCCATGCCGCACATTGCCGACATTGCGGGCCGCCTGTCCTTTGCTGAGGGCATCGTGGTGGAGGACGAGCGCGAAACCGGCAGCTGGATGAATTCTCCCCTCTACCTCATGCCTACCCTCAACCGCGAAAGCACCGCGCTTGGCGGCATGCAGGAGGGCCGCCGCGTGATTCTGCCCGGCGCGCGCGCCATCGCGGGCCCGGAGATTCCCCTGTCCGGCTACACCTACGAAGCGCTTTTGTCCACGTCCAGCGGCGCATACCGCTGCCCGCTGGAGAGCGACACCATCGCCCGCACCCCGGACATGCCCACCGGCACGCAGCAGCTGGCCGTGGCCGTGAGCCATTATGAAGAAAGCACCGATGCGGAAAGCCGCATGGTGCTGATGGGCAGCCTGTACACGCTGGTGGACAACAGCCTGATGAAATCCACCTACAACCTCGATTTGAGCGCCAGCCTGATTGCTTATCTGGCGCAGCGCGAGACGGAAACCCACGTGCCTGTGCGCGCGCTGAACGACCACTCCCTGCCCGCCTTCACGGCGCAGCAGAGCTGGCGCATTCTGGCCGTCACGCTGTTTCTGCCGGTGCTTTCGGCGCTAGCCGGCGCGGTGATCCTGATCAGGAGGAAAAAGAAGTGAGCAAGCCCATTTCTCTGGAAAGCCCGTCCGCGCTGCGCAAACCCATGCGCCGCGGCTATGGCTGGCTGGCGCTGGCGGCGTGCGCGCTGTTTCTGCTGGGCTGTACGGCTGCGGCGCACCTGCATCAGAAGGATGCGCCCGCGCCCGTATCGCGCCCGGCCTATGCCTTTGAGCAGCTCATTCCCGAAGGCGCGGGAAAGCCGTCGGCGGTGACCATCGCCCATGCGGGCGAAGCCTTCACGCTGCTGCGCGGGGAGGACGGCGTCCGCCTCGAAGGCGAGGATGCGGCGCTGGACAGCCACGCAGCCGGCGAGCTGCTGGCCTGCGGCGAATCCATTCTGGCGCGGCGCAGGCTGGAAGGCAGCCCCGAGGCATACGGCGTAACCGCGCAGTCCCTCAGCGCCAGCTTCCGCTATGACGACCACTCCACCCTCACGCTCCGTCTGGGCGAGGCCGTGCCCACCGGCGAAGGCTGGTACGCGGCGGTGGACGGCATGGACGGTGTGTACATCGTCAACAACGCGCTTGCCCGCGCCCTCAGCGCAAGCCGCCTCAGCCTGTACGCCCTGCCGGATCTCTCCGCGCGCTTCACGGCGCAGACGCTGAAGTCGGCCGCCATCGAGCAGCCTGAAAAGCCCGTCATCACCATCGCGCGCGCCCTTCAGGCCAATCCCTTCAATACCATGGTGGAGCTCACCAGCCCCATCCATTATCCGGCCAACTCCGAGCGCGCCGCCGAGGTGTATCTGGCGCTGGAAAAGCTGCAGCCTGCCTCTCTCGTTGCGCCCGAAGGTGAGATTGCCGACGTGCTGGCCACCATCACGCTTCAGGATCAGTCCACAACAACGCTCACCATCGGATACACGGAGGACGGATACGTCATGCAGCTGGACGGCGACCGCGCCGTGTACGCCATCGCGCCCGATGCGCTGGCCTTTCTGGACAGCCTGACCGTGCCGTGGCTGGCCGAGCAGCTGCCCGGACTGGTGATGCTCAGCCAGGTGGCTTCCATCGACGTGCGCGCCGAAAACCAGACAAGGCATTTTGACGTGGATCAGCCCGCCAAAGCCTACGAGGCGGACGGCACGGCGATTGACGAGGCGGATTTCCTGCCGGTGTATCAGCAGATGATCGGCCTGCTGATTGAGCGCTATGTGCCAAACGCCCAGCCTGCGGGCGACGCGCGGCTGGAGCTGAACTACACCTTCACCGACGGCAAGCGCTGGTCGCTGGTCATTGCGCCCTATGACGAGCAGTTTGACCTGATCGTGCGCGGCGACTGCGCCTGCTTCCTCATTTCCCGCAGCCGTACCGACGAGCTCATCCGCGCCCTGTTTGCCCTCTGACCATCCAAAAAGGAGCCTGCAAAAAATGCAGACTCCTTTTTCATTTCTCTTATCCGACCACGGTCAGTTCCTTGGGCGCGTGGTTGAGCAGGCTATAGCCGTCCTTGGTGACCACCACCAGGTCCTCGATGCGCACGCCGAAGCGTCCCGGCAGATAGATGCCCGGCTCCACGGAGAAGCACATGCCCGGCTGCACAGGCAGCGGGCGGCCGACCACGTCGTAGGGCTCCTCGTGGAAGTCGATGCCGATGCCGTGGCTGGTGCGGTGCGGATAGAAATCCATGTATCCGGCGTCGCGGATCACCTTGCAGGCGGCCTCGTGGATGTCGGACATCAGCACGCCCGGCTTGATGATCTCCAGCGCGGCCATGTTGGCCTCCAGCACGATGTTGTACACCTTGCGCTGCTCCTCGCTCACCTCGCGGAAGAACACGGTGCGGGTCATATCGCTGTAGTAGCCGCCAATGCGCTTGCCGGTGTCCACGCACACGGCGTCGCCCGCCTTGAGCTTTGCATTGCCCGGCTCGTGGTGCGGCTCGGCCGAACCCGCGCCGAAGCACACCATGGGATCGCCCGCAAAGCGGCCCACGCCGTGCGCCATGAAGCTGTCGGAGAACACCGCGCCCAGCTCCAGCTCCGTCATGCCCTCGCGCAGCTTGCCAAACGCATCGGCAAACACGTCGTCGGTCACTTCGCTGGCCGTGCGCAGAAGCTGAATTTCCTCGTCGGTCTTGATCATGCGCGCGTCCTCCACGCAGGTGGACACCTTCAGCGTAAGGCCGGGGCGCAGCTGCGTCAGCGGCAGCAGGAAGCGGCTGTGGAAGTAGCCGTCCACGCCGGTCACGCCGTCCTCCAGGAGAGAGCTGAGCATGGGAACGGTCACGCCGGTGTCGGAATAGACCGTCACCTCGCAGTCGTCCGGCTCAATCACCGCCAGCACGTAGCACAGCAGGCGGCACTTGTCCTGCGTCACCACCAGCGCGTCCAGACGGTCCATGGGGTTGCACCACAGGCCGGTCAGGTAGTAGATGGCCTGCGGCTGGGTGACGATGAGCTGATCCAGCCCCTGAAGACGCATATGTGCGCGTACGCTTTCCAATCGGTTTTGAATCATGGATACCAACTCCTTTATCTGCATCTTACCGCGTTCTGGTTTTTGTGCCTATGAAGGAATGCGCAACATTCTGGCAGAAACGATCATTTTTCAACCCATTCAGGCCCGAAAAAGTCATTTCTGCGCGTTTTATGCCCTAAACAAGCATGCAATTTCGATCTCAAACGGCTATGATAAAGCCACACAGGTCGATACTTTTTTCAGAAAGGTGAACACATATGAAGCAGGAGCTTATGGCAAAGGTGGATGCGTGGCTCAAAGCGCATCGTCAGGAAATCATCGACGATCTGATTGGTCTGGTTCGTATTCCCAGTGTTTCGGTACCCGACAAGGAAATTCCTCCTTTTGGCCAGCCCTGCCGCGACGTGCTGGAGTACATGTTTAAGCTGGGCGAAAAGCACGGCTATTCCAGCCGCAATTACGATCATTATGTGGGCTCCATCACCTTCACCGAGGGCGAGGAGGAAGTGGGCATCTGGTCGCATCTGGACGTGGTGCCGGTGCCTGATCCCGCCGAGTGGGATTATCCGCCCTTCGAGGGCACGCTGGTGGACGACCGCTACCTCATCGGCCGCGGCGTGCAGGACAACAAGATGTCCGCCATCGGCGTGTTCCATGTGATGAACTGCCTGCGCGACCTGGGCGTGAGCCTGCGCCGCAAGTACAGCCTGTACATGGGCACCAGCGAGGAAACCGGCATGGAGGACGCGCGCTACTTTACCGCGCACTACAAAACGCCGGATATCTCCATCGTGCCGGACTGCGGCTTCCCGGTGTGCATTGCGCAGCGCGGCAGCATGAGCCTGTCCGTGGAGGTGCCCTTTGAAGCGCCCGTCACCTTCAAGCAGAGCAACAATCCCTCCGTCACCGCGGAGGAGATCACCGCGGAACTGTCCGACGGCAGCACCCTGTGCGCGTGCGGCGAATCCGCCCACATTTTCAACGCGGAAGGCATCGACAACGCGGTTGTGAACATGCTCAGGCTGCTGGCTGATCGCTATCCCGCCGATGCCAAGAAGCTGAACGCGGCGGCTGAGCTCATCAGCAGCTGGCACGGCGAAAGCCTGAACATCGCCTATGAGGACGAGCTGTCCGGCGCGCTGCAGATGGGCGCTACCGGCATGGACTGGGAAAACGGCGTGCTCAAAATCCGCCTGTTCCTCATCCTGCCCGTGTCCGCCAATGCCGACGACGTGGCCGCCAGGGCGCATGAAAAGGCGCAGACCGTGGGCGCATCCGTCATCAAGCTGCGCGCCCGTCCCTCCTGCTCCTTCACGCCGGATCACCCGGTGGTGGGCGTGCTGACCAAGGTGTACAACGAGGTCATGCATCAGGACAGCGCCCCCTTCGTGATGTCCGGCGGCAACTATGCGGCCTATCTGCCCAACGCCTTCGGCTTTGGCCCCGGCATGCCCGGCCGCGAATTCCCGCCGCACATCTTCCGTCCCGGCCGCGGCGACTACCACCAGTGCGACGAGAGCGAGGACATTGAGCATCTGATGAACTTTATGCGCGTGTACGCCATGGGCATCATTGCGCTGGACGAAGTAGAAGACATCAAGGAGAAAAAGTAATGGATGTTCAGAAGTATCTGCTGGCGCTGAAGAACGAGCTGAAGCCCGCTCTGGGCTGCACGGAACCCATCGCCGTGGCGCTGGCCGTGGCCAAGGCCCGCGAAACGCTGGGCTGTCTGCCGGAGAAGGTGGAGCTGTGGGTAAGCACCAACATCCTCAAAAACGCCATGGGCGTGGGCATTCCCGGAACGGGCATGGTGGGCGTTGAAATCGCCTCCGCGCTCAGCTGCATCGCCGGTCACTCCAGCTACGGGCTGGAGGTGCTCTCCGGCGCCACCCCGCGCGATTACGAGCACGCGCGCGCCTATGTGTCGCTGGGCGGCATCACCGTCAAAACCAAGGACACCCCCAAGAAGCTCTACATCGAGGCCCGCGTGAGCGCCGCCGGCCACGAGGCCGTGTGCATCATCGAGGACGCGCACACCAATATCACCCATGTGCAGCTGGACGACAAGGTGCTGGAGCACTGCGACTCCCAGACCCAGCATCCCGGCGCTTCCAATGTGTATCAGCTGGACGTCAACGGCATCCATGCCTTTGCCACCACCGTGGACGTGGAGGAAATCCGCTTCCTGAACGACGCCATCCACATGAACGATACCATCGCCCGCGAGGGTCTGGCCAACGAATACGGCATGCGCGTGGGCCGCGTGCTGCAGGATGGCCGCACCATGGAGGAAATGAGCCTGTCCGATTACGTGTGCGCCTATTCCTCCGCCGCTGCGGATGCGCGCATGGCCGGATCCACCCTGCCTGTGATGAGTACCGCCGGCAGCGGCAATCAGGGCATCAGCGCCAGCCTGCCCGTGGTGGCTGCCGCGCGCAAGCTGGGCGTCGGCGAGGACACCATGCTGCGCGCCGAGGCGCTCAGCCAGCTGATCACCATCCACATCAAGTCCCACATCGGCAAGCTCTCGCCCCTGTGCGGCTGCGCCATCGCCTCCTCCATCGGCTCCTCCGCCGGCATCGTGTACCTGCTGGGCGGCGGCATTGACAAGATTCACTCCGCCATTCAGAACATGATTGCCGACATCTCCGGCCTCATCTGCGACGGCGCCAAATCCAGCTGCGCGCTCAAAATTGCCAGCTCCCTCGCCAGCGCCGTGCAGTGCGCACAGCTGGCCATGGCGGGCGTGACGGCCACCGCGCTGGACGGCATCATCGCGCAGGATACGGAGGACAGCATCTGCAACCTGGCCAATCTGGGCAGCGTGGGCATGAACCAGACCGACCGCGTCATTCTGGACATGATGATTGCCAAGTGATTCCGGCAGGATTCCCGCACCGAAAGCGAGAATGTTTGTGAAACATATTGACGAAATGAGGTGACCGCGTTGAATCAGCAAGGATCACAGCACAATATCTTTTACCGCCACTTTGACCTGCCGGCCAATTTCCCGGTCATCGGTCTTTTGGGCGATTCGTGGCTCAGCTATCCCGAGCCGCTTTCCAGAATGCATTTCCACAACTGCGTGGAGCTGGGCTTTCTGCGCTCCGGCAGGGGCACGCTGTACGTGGGCGACCATGTGCAGGAGTTTGAAGCGCCGTGCATGGTCATCGCGCCGCCCAACGTGCCCCATGCGCACACCGTGCACGAGGGCGAGGTGTGCAGCTGGAACTGGATTTACGTGGATCCGCAGGCCATGCTGCCCAACCTGAGCCCGAGGCTGAGCAACATGCTGAGCGAATATCAGCGCGACGTGGGCGGCGATGAATGCATCGTCAGCGGCAAGGAACACCCCGAAGTGCTCTCCGTGCTTTCCATGATCATCCGTGAGATGGAAATGACCAAGGTGCACTACCACCACATCGTGCGCGATCTGTTCGGCACGCTGTTTCTGCTGCTTTTGCGCAACTACTCCGGCACCGCCAAGAACAGCCCCTACATCAACACCCAGCTGGGCTGCATCTCGCCCGCCATCGCCTACATTGCCGAGAACTACATGGAGGAGGTCTCCATCGAAAAGCTCAGCCATCTCTGCCACGTGAGCACCTCGCACTTCCGCAGGCTGTTCAAGCAGGTGCTGGGCTGGTCTCCGCTGGATTATGTGCAGATGGTGCGCATTGACCGCGCCTGTGTGCTATTGTACAATTGTGATTACTCCGTAACCGAAATCGGCCTGCAGGTGGGCTATCCCTCCCCCTCCAGCTTCAACCGCCAGTTCAGGCGCATTCACGGCATATCGCCCAGCCAGTGGCGGCAGAAGATGCGCAGCGAGGAAAACCCTGTGGTGACCGCATACTTCAACTCGCTGCCGCCATCCAACTTCCAGTTCTTCCCGATGGAATATCATTCCCTGACCAAGTAACGCTTTCTGACCACCTTACGCAAGGAGAATGAAACCATGAGCAATTTTCCCAAAGGCGATTTCACCCTGCCCGGCGAGGCCGGATATGAACAGCTGACTCTGGAACTGGCCAAAAAATGGGGCGCGGACGTGATCCGCGACTCTGACGGCACCAAGCTTTCCGACGAGATTGTGGAGGCGGGCTACCGCATTTACTCCACCATCTGCATCATCCGCCAGCACAATGCCTTTGCGGCGGAGCATCCGGACAGCCAGCAGCAGACCTTCCTGCTCTCCAAGCCCGTGGTGGCGCAGGGCGACAGCGTATCCATCCCGCTGATGGACGGCTACTTTGCCGAGCAGTTTGAGCTCAACGACACGCCCGACGCGCTGCGCTACTATCAGGTGTACGACCGCACCGCGAACGCCGAAGTGCCCCGCGAAAACTGGACCTATGAAAACGGCGTGGTCACCGTGAAGGGCTGCGCGCCGTGGCATCAGTACACGGCCTCTTTCCTGTGCTGGCGCATCTGGGAAGAGATCAACATGTACAACCACACCACCAACAGCTGGACCACCGAGCACCTGCGCCAGCTGGATCCGCGCCATCCCGCTGCGTGGGCCTACCTGCAGAAGTGGCTGGATGACTGGTGCGTGGCCAACCCGCAGACCAACGTGATCCGCCTGACCAGCCTGTTCTACAACTTTGTGTGGATCTGGGGCAGCGACATGCGCAACCGCCACCTCTTCACCGACTGGGCCAGCTATGACTTCACCGTCAGCCCGGCCGCGATGGACGCATTCCAGCAGAAGTACGGCTATGCCCTCACCGCCGAGGACTTTGTCAACGGCGGCAAGCAGCAGGTCACCCACATGCCGCCCACCCAGGCCAAGCGCGATTACATGGATTTCATCCAGGCCTTCGTGGCGGAAAAGGCCAGGGTGCTGGTGGACATCATCCACAAGCACGGCAAGGAAGCCTATGTGTTCTACGACGACAGCTGGGTGGGCATGGAGCCCTGCGGCGAGCGCTTCCAGTCCATCGGCTTTGACGGCCTGATCAAGTGCGTGTTCTCCGGCTTCGAGTGCCGCCTGTGCGCTTTTGCCAAGGTGCCCGTGCACGAGCTGCGCTTCCACCCCTATCTGTTCCCCGTGGGTCTGGGCGGCGCGCCCACCTTCTCCGAGGGCGGCGAGCCCGAAAAGGACGCCCTGCGCTACTGGCGCAGCGTGCGCCGCGCGCTTCTGCGCGAGCCGGTGGACCGCATCGGCCTGGGCGGCTACCTGCACCTGACGCTGGACTTCCCCGCCTTCAACGAGACCATCGCCGATATGGCGGATGAATTCCGCCTGATCAAGCAGCTGCACAAAAACGGCAGCCCCTACGTGCTGCCCGTGCGCGTGGCCGTGCTGCACACCTGGGGCAGCCTGCGCTCCTGGACGCTCTCCGGCCATTTCCACGAGACTGACAAGCACGCTCTCATCCACATCAACGAGGCGCTCTCCGGCCTGCCGGTGGATGTGAAGTACATCAGCTTTGAGGACGTGAAGAGCGGCGCGCTCAAGGACGTGGACGTGGTGATCAACGCCGGCCGCATGGGCGATGCGTGGAGCGGCGGCGACGCGTGGAAGTGCGCCGGGCTGGTGAGCGAGCTGACCCGCTTTGTGCATGAAGGCGGCGCGTTCATCGGCGTGGGCGAGCCCTCCGCCACCCCCGGCTTCGACCATCTGTTCCGCATGTCCCACGTGCTGGGCATCGACGAGGACGACGGTGCGCGCGTGTGCCACGGCCGCTGGGCCTTCGACGTGGACGGCAGCCTGCCCATCCATGTGGATGCGGAAAGCCTCGGCCAGCTGCCCCACCTCTACCTCACCGACGGCGATACCCGCGTGCTGTGCGAAAAGAACGGCGTGCCGCAGATGACCGTGCATGCCTTCGGCAAGGGCATGGGCATCTACATGAGCCATTTCACCGTCAATCCCTTCAGCACCCGCATGCTGCTGGAAACCCTGCTGTACGCCTGCCATCTGCCCGCAGACAGCGCGTGGATTTCCGACAATGCGCTGGTGGAAGCCGCCTACTATCCCGCCGACCGCATGCTGGTGGCTCTCAACAACGCTGAGGATGAAACCACCGCCACCCTCTACACCGACAAGGGGCCTCAGACCGTTACCCTCAAGCCGCTGGAAACCCGCATGATTCAGCTGTAAGGTTCCCCCATGAAACGCCTGTCAGCCTTTTTTCTGCTGCTTTTTCTGCTGTTTTCCTCCGCCTGCGCGCAAACGGCCAAGCCCATGGTGGGCGTGGCGTGGGTGTCGGACGCGGCGCAGTTCATGCCGCTTGATCAGGCCATGGCCTTCTTCCGCGCCATCGTTTCACAGGCACAATAGCAAATGAACAAAAAACCGGCGCATCGCTCATTCTTGCGAAGCGCCGGTTTTGATGGTGGGATTCTTTCTTTGCGGTCTTGCGCATGGTCAGGCTGATGCCGGCCAGGGACAGCAGGCCCAGCCGAATACAGAACCGAAACTTGACAACCCCATGCCGCACCAGTATCATTACATCATCCATGAAAGAAAGGAGCCTGCCCATGGAACCCGAAAGAGCCATGCAGGAGCAGCAGCTGTTCGTCATCAGCAAGGTATGTGAATATCACCATGAAAAGCTGGCGTGGCTGAAAAGCGACCAAGCCGTGCAGGAAATCTTTGAGAGCACGAAGGAATTGTCTGACGCGGTGGATGGGCGCGCCTGACCGCATGATCAATCGATAACGAAAGAAGGACGTTTCTCATGAATGGCATCGATCTGGTGGTCAAGATCGGCAGCATGGCGCTGATCCAGAAAGCGGAAAACGAGATCGACTACAATATCTTTCAGCGTCTGGGCGGCGATCTGCGCCCGGGCATGATCCTGGTTACCAGCGGCGCGGCGGAAATTGGCCGCCTGGACTACATGCACCGCGCCGGTCATGAGCTGTGCGGCCTGACCGAGGAGGACAAGGCCGATTACGCCGCCCAGGGTCAGACCATCCTGATGAACAACTACCGCCAGTTTGTGAGGCCGGAAATCGGCATCCGTCAGGTGCTGGTGGAGCACAACCACTTCAACGATCCCATGCGCCGCGAGCACATCCGCAAGCTGCTTCTGCGCGCCGCCAGCCAGGGCGTGGTGCCCATCATCAACTACAACGACCCCGTCAGCGACGAGGAAGTGCGCAAGATGGAGCTGGCCAGCCGCCGCGCTGAAGGCGAGGACGTGGTGGAGTGCGTGGACAACGACGAAACCGCCGAGGTGGTGGCCAAGCTGGTGGGCGCGAAGCACCTGATCCTTCTGACCAGCACGGACGGCATCTATCTGGACCGTCACGATCCCTCCACGCTGGTCAGGCTGGTCACCGGCAGCACCGTAGATGAGGTGCGCGAAAAGGTGAACGAGCTGATGGAGCACTGCAAGGGCGCCAGCCGCGCCGGGGCCAACGGCGCGCGCGCCAAGCTGGCCTTTGCCATGAGCGCTGTGGAGGAAGGCACCAACGTGGTCATCGGCCATGCCCGCTACCACATTGGCGATCTTCTGGCCGGTCGCGTACCCTGCACCCGTCTGGGCGTGGGCATGGAGGCATGAGCATGAGCACCGACACCCTCTGGCTTGTCATCACCATCGTGGGCGCTGTGGGCGCATGCGTGTGCGGGCTGGGTCTGCGCAGCCTGCATCAGCGCCTGAAGGCTGTGGACGAGCATTTCCAGAGCCCGCAGCTGCGTTTCCGCTACACGGCGAATGAAAGCGCCGCCCAGCTGGATACACTGGGAGAAGGCGGACGGCTTCTCAT
Organism: bacterium; assembly: GCA_029009515.1. Taxonomy (GTDB): domain Bacteria; phylum Bacillota; class Clostridia; order Christensenellales; family Aristaeellaceae; genus Limiplasma. The sequence continues at coordinate 1,262 of JAQXJZ010000044.1, read as the reverse complement.
GCACCGCTTCAGCCTGCTCATGATTCCCATGATGCTGGAAGTGCTGCTGGTGCTGCTGGCCGTGAGCCGCAACGCATCGCAGTTTGCGTGGCTGCGCGCGGCGATGTTTATCGTCAGCGCCTTCATCAGCCTCCTGGGCATTGCGGAAACCCTCTTCCTCCGCTTTGAAAAGCACCAGCCTGCCAGCACTTGCTCCCTTCTCAAATGGGGCGCATTCGCCCTGTGGACGCTTGGCATGTTTGCCGGGCTGTTCCTTCAGAGCACCAAGTTTTAACCGGAAAGGAAGATGCGCATGTACACCATCGCCGACCTGTACGATCTCAGCCACACCATGGCCAGCGATTATCTGAAGGATTTTACCTACCCGTGGGAGGCGCTCAAGGGCATTTCCGCCATGATCATCTCCCTTGGCCAGACTTTGTCTTTGGATGAATACGACCAGCCCGCGCCCAACGTGTGGGTGCACAAGACCGCCGTGGTTGCGCCCACGGCCTTCCTCGGCGCGCCGTGCATCATCGGCGCGGAAACCGAGGTGCGCCACTGCGCCTTTGTGCGCGGCAGCGCGCTGGTGGGAGAAGGCTGCGTGGTGGGCAACTCCGTGGAGCTGAAAAACGTGATCCTCTTTGACAAGGTGCAGGTGCCGCACTACAACTACGTGGGCGACAGCATTCTGGGCTACCGCTCGCACATGGGCGCGGGCAGCCTGACCAGCAACGTCAAGAGCGACAAGACGCTCGTCGTTGTGCGCATGGGCGATGAGGCCATGGAAACGGGGCTGAAGAAGATGGGCGCGATGCTGGGCGACAATGTGGAGGTGGGCTGCAACAGCGTGCTCAACCCCGGCACGGTGGTTGGGCGCGGCAGCAACATTTATCCGCTCAGCTGCGTGCGCGGCGTGGTACCCGCCAACAGCATTTACAAGACCGGCGGTGTGATTGTGGCAAAAAAATAAGCCTTGCGGCTTGGCATCATTTTTCAGCAATATCAGGTTGTTAGAACACACAAGTCGGGCATGCAGAGCCTCGTCGAGCTTCCCCTTGAGGGGAAGCTGTCGGCTTTGCCGACTGATGAGGTGTAGCCGCCGCAGCGGCGTTTCCCCCATTGCTCCTCTTCCAGTCGACCTGACGAGGAACAGGAGATGCCTCCGGCGGCCAAGGGGTACAGGGGAAACATCGAGGTTTCCCCTATACCCCTTGGATCCCCTGACCCTTTCTCCGACCAGGGGGAACCCCTGGACCCCAGCGAGTTGAGTGTATCTTTCT
>JAQXJZ010000043.1 GCA_029009515.1 bacterium | reverse complement strand
TTGCGTCTTAGATAGCGCACAACAAACGTGAGCAACCCGAAAGAAAGATACACACAACTCGCAGGGGTCCAGGGGTATCCCCTGGTCGGAGAAAGGGTCAGGGAGTCCAGAGGGTCTAGGGGAAACCTCGATGTTTCCCCTGGATCCTCTGGCCGCCGGAGGCACCCCCTGTTCCTCGTCAGCTCAACTAACAAAAGAACAAAAACCCCCACCTCCGCAAAAGCGGAAGCAGGGGTTCAAAATTCACCTGTTCACCCATTACGCCATGGTATTCTGGACATGCCAGATCATGTCGTTATACTCGCGAATGGTGCGGTCGGAGGAGAAGTAGCCGGACTTGGCGGTGTTGATGACAGCCATCTTCAGCCACTTGTCGCGGTTCTGGTAGTCCTCCATCATGCGGCGGTTGGCCATGGTGTAGGAGCCAAAGTCCTTGAGCACAAAGTAGGTGTCAGCCATGCTGCCCCAGTCGCCCACCAGCAGGGTGTGGTACAGATCCTGCATGGCCAGAGGCTCGTTGGGGAACAGGGTGCCGTCCAGCCACTGGCTCATGGCCTTGCGGATTTCCTGGTTGTTCTCAAAAATGGACATGGGGTTGTAGTTGCGCTCGCGGTACATGCTTTCCACGGTGTCCGCGCGCATGCCGAAGATGTAGATGTTTTCTTCGCCAACCCGCTCATACATCTCCACATTGGCGCCGTCCATGGTGCCGATGGTCACAGCGCCGTTCATCATGAACTTCATGTTGCCGGTGCCGCTGGCTTCCTTGCCGGCGGTGGACAGCTGCTGGCTGATCTCGGTGGCCGGGATGAGGATTTCGGCGGTGGACACATCGTAGTTCTCCACGTAGACGATCTTGATCATCTGACGGGCGCGCGGATGCTTTTCAATCAGCGCGGAGAGGGCGTTGATGTAGCGGATGATCTGCTTGGCGCGGGAGTAGCCGGGAGCGGCCTTGGCGCCAAAGAAGAAGATGCGCGGAGGCATGCTGAAGTTGGGATCGTCCACGATGCGGTTGTACAGCACCTGAATGTGCAGGGCGTTGAGCATCTGGCGCTTGTACTCGTGCAGGCGCTTGGACTGGGTGTCGAAGATGAAGGAGGGATCGATGTCGATGTTCTGGCGCTCCTTGATCAGCTTAGCCAGACGCTCCTTGTTGATCTTCTTCACCTTGTCAAACTTGGCGCGGAAGGCGGCGTCATCCGCAAAGGGCATCAGCTTTTCCAGCTCGCCCGCATCCTTCTTGAAGCCGGGGCCGATGGCTTCCTGAATCAGGCTGGTGAGGGCGGGGTTGGAGGACAGCAGCCAGCGGCGATGGGTGATGCCGTTGGTGATGCCGCGGAACTTGCCATTCTCCAGCAGATAATAATCGTGGAACAGGCTGTCCTTGAGGATCTGGCCGTGCAGGCCGGAAACGCCGTTGACGCTGTTGGAGAAAGCCACGCACAGGTTGGCCATGTGCACCTGACCGTAAGCGATGATGGCCATGTGGCCAATGCGCTCCCACTGATCCGGATAGAACTGGAACAGCTTGTTGCACAGGCGGCGGTTGAGCTCTTCCAGAATCATGTAGATGCGGGGCAGGGTGGTCTTCATCATGTCCACGGGCCACTTTTCCAGCGCCTCAGCCAGCACGGTGTGGTTGGTGTACGCCATGCAGCGGTAGGTGATGCGCTGCGCCATCTCCCAGCTCAGGCCTTCCTGGTCAATCAGCAGGCGCATGAGCTCCGGAATGGCCAGAGCGGGGTGGGTATCGTTGATGTGGAACATGCACTTGTCGGGCAGCAGATCAAAGTTGTTGCCAAAGTGCGTCTTGAAGCGCTTCAGGGCGTACTGCATGGTGGCGCTGACGAAGAAGTACTGCTGGCGCAGGCGCAGCATCTTGCCTTCGTAGTGCTTGTCATCGGGGTAGAGCACCTTGTTGATGACTTCGGCCATCTGCTTTTCTTCCATGGCCTTCATGTACTCGCCCTCGCCAAAGCGGCGCAGGTCGATGGTTTCGCGGCTGCGGGCAGACCAGCAGCGCAGGGTGTTGACGCACTCGTTGTTGTAGCCAACCACGGGCATGTCGTAAGGCACGGCGTCAATCTGGTAGCTGTCCACCAGGTTGAACTGGGGATTGCCAAACTCGTCGATGCTCTCTTCCACATGGCCGTTGAACTCGACGGTCACGGTGTCCTCGGTGCGGGCCACTTCCCACACGTTGCCGTTCTGCAGCCAGTTGTCGGGCAGCTCAACCTGCTGACCTTCCACGATCTTCTGACGGAACAGGCCGTACTCATAGCGGATGGTGCAGCCCATGGCGGGAATATCCAGGCTGGCCAGGCTGTCCAGGAAGCAGGCAGCCAGACGGCCCAGGCCGCCGTTGCCCAGCGCGGGGTCGGGCTCGACGGGCAGAATCTGCTGCAGGTCGATGCCCAGCTCCTTGAGAGCCTGAGCGTAGTTTTCTTCGTTGCAAAGGTTGATAACGTTGCAGTTGAGGCTGCGGCCGAGCAAATATTCAACGCTGAGGTAATACACCTGCTTGCGGCTCAGCTCGCGGTTGCGCATGCGGCTGTGCATCCACTTCTGCATGATCTGGTCGCGCACGGTGGAGGCCACGGCGCGGTAGATCTGCTGATTGTTGGCCTCGGCCACAGTCAGGCCGTAGTAGCGCTGCAGCTTGCCCTCAATGCTCTGCTTGATCGACATGACGTCGAAGGAAGTCGTAGGCATTTTGATTCAATCTCCTTACTTGATTGGAAGAACCATCTTCCGCTAAATGAATAGACAGAAACGATGTATTATACCATAGGACGGCAAACAGCGCAAGAGGAAAGGGAAAATGAAGAAGGCCACTTCTGGGGTGTCTGCGGCACGCGAAGGAGTGAAGTTTCCGACCGGAAGCGGAGTGAAATCCGCTGCGGCGGGTGAAATCTGCCTTCGGCAGGTGAAATCCGTCCGGGGGGACGGATGAAATCTCCTGCTGAAGCAGGAGAAGCTTAGTTAGATGTCAGAAACGGGTGAAGAGGTCGCTTTCTTCATTTTTCCTCCTTCGCGTGCCGAAGGCACCTCCATCCCCTTGACGTATTTCGCACAAACAGTTACAATGAAAGGTAACAAACATTCACATCCCCAGAAGGAGGCAGCACCATTGTCTTTTTCTTCCGACGTGAAAAAAGAGCTTGCGCTCGTCAAGCCGGAAAAGGAATGCTGCGGCCTGAGTGAGCTGTGCGGATTATATGCCTCCATGGGCAGCCTGAGCCTGCTGGGCCGCGGCAAGGTCAACGTGCAGTTCACCAACGAAAGCCTCTCCGTCTGCCGGCGCGCCTATACGCTTTTGCAGCAGAGCCTTTCCATCACGCCGCAGATCAACTATATCACCACCGCGCGTTTCGGCGGCACCCGCAAGGGCGTGCTCATTCTGGGCCCCATCCAGTCGCCCACGTTTCTCAAGGCCATGGGCATGATGGATGAAACCTTCAGCCTGCGTTCCTACACGCCGCGCCTGCCCATCACCCGCATGTGCTGCATGCGTGCCTATCTGCGCGGCGTCATGCTGGGCGGCGGCACCATGAGCAACCCCGAGCAGGGCTATCATCTGGAACTGCCCGTGCGCGACGGCGAAATGCAGAATACCACCGCCAAGTGCATCCAGCGCATGGGTCTGCCCATCCGCCTGAGCGAGCGCCGCGAGCACACGTATTTCTACTTCAAGCAGAGCGATCAGATCGTGGATTTTCTCACCATTCTGGGCGCGCATAACTCCGTGATGCAGATTGAGGACCTGCGCGTCAAGCGCCAGGTGATGAGCACCGTCAACCGCGCCATGAACTGCGACAGCGCCAACCTGCAAAAGCAGATGAACGCCAGCCAGCAGCAGGTGGAGGCCATCCGCCAGCTCATGGAAAGCGAGCGCTTCACCACCCTGCCGCCCTCCCTGCAGCAGATTGCGCAGGCCCGCCTGAGCGCGCCCGACGCCAGCCTGCAGGAGCTGGGTGAAATGCTGGACCCGCCCATCGGCAAAAGCGGCGTCAACCACCGCATGCGCAGACTGATGACCTACCTGGAACCCAAACCTGAATCCAACTGATGATAGAATAGGAGGAAACGCCCATGATCAAAATTCCCGTTGACATGAGCCGCCATATGCCCATCACCCGCGATAAGGCGCTGGTGATCGCCACTGCGGCCGGACGTTACGAATGCACCCTCACCCTCGAAAACAACGGCGTCGTGCTCAACCTGAAGAGCATGATCGGCCTGCTCAGCCAGGCCATCCCCAAGGACGGCCGCATGGTTCTCATCGCCGACGGCGAGGACGAGGTGGAAGCCGCCGACGAGGTGACCCGCCTGCTCGCGTAAGGGGGAACGGGGAACGGGGGAGACGGCCTCCGGCGGCCCAAGGGCTCTGCCCTTGGGAATCCCGCTTAAGGGTCATTGACCCTTAAGAATCCCATCGTTTTTGATCATGAAAATGATCAAAAATGGGTGTTGTTTTCTCTTCCTTTTTTGTTGAAAAAGGAGTGGAGAAAATGTGGAGTTCGGGCGGAAAGCCTTGTAAAACCCCGGTTTGATTTTCCATAGGACGTTTTCCACATGGTGTGGAAAATGTGGAAAACTCGTTTTTAAAGTGTTTTTTTGTCCTTTTTGTCGAATGGTTTTCACCGTTTTGGGCAGGAAAAGGCCGTTTCAGGGGCGAAATCCTATCTGTCCGGGCCCCTTTTGAAGGGGTCAGGGTGAACGGATATGTGGAAAACCTGTGGAAAAACCCACCGCTTTTCCACAGGTTTTCCAAGGGCGTTTTTGAGGCGCCATAAGGGCTGAAGCCACTTTTCCATGGTTTCCACATGCCCTACTACTACTACTTTTTATTTATTCCTACTATAGTAGGAAGCTCTGGAGGTTCTCGTATGAAGTTTGAATGCTCTGCTCAGGAGCTTCTGCACGGCCTGATCAATGCCACCCGCGCTCTCAGCTCCCGTCCCGCCATGCCCATCCTGGAAGGCGTGCTCATGCATGCCGAGGATGACGAGGTGGAGCTGCTCTGCTCCGACGGCTCCCTTTCCATCAAGAGCCGCGTGCCTGCGTCCGTCAGCCAGATGGGCGATGTGGTGCTGCCCGGCAAGCTGCTGACCGAAATTGTGCGCAAGCTGCCCGAAGGCACCGTTTCCTTCTCCATGAACGACAAGATGGTGGTCACCATCCGCTGCCAGCAGAGCCGCTCCACCATCACCGGCGCGTCTCCCGATGAGTTCCCCCAGATGAAGGACCTCATCAACACCCATGCCCTGCACTTCCCGCAGAAGAAGCTGCGCGACATGATCGGCAAGGTGACCTTTGCCATCGCCCTGCAGGAGAGCCGTCAGGCCCTCACCGGCTGCCTGATGGAGATCACCGCGGACGAACTGCGCCTGGTGGGTCTGGACGGCTTCCGCCTGGCCATGCAGCGCACCCATGACAACTACGTGCTGCCCCAGGGCGAAGAGAAGGTGAAAGCCATCGTGCCCGGCCACGTGATGAACGAGATCGCTCACATCATGCAGGACGACGAAGAGGCCATGGCCACCTTCCACATCGACCGCACCCACATGATGGTGGTGATGGGCTCAACCACGCTGGTCACCAGCCTTTTGGCCGGCGAGTACATCAACTACCGCCAGATCCTGCCCACCTCCTGGCTCACCCGCGTCACCGTCAAGCGCCGCGAGCTGCAGGACGCCATCGAGCGCGCCAGCCTGATGGCCAAGGAAGGCAAGAACAACCTGATCCGCATGAAGGCCAGCCAGAACAACCTGCGCATCACCTCCATGAGCGAGCTGGGCGACGTGCTGGAAGAGCTGGATGCGCATCTGGAAGGCGAGGATATCGAGATCGCGTTCAACGCGCGCTATATTTCCGACGTCATCCGAAACGTGGACGAGGAGTGCTGCACCTTGTGCATGAACACCAATGTGTCGCCGTGCGTGATTTCGCCGATGGATGGGGACAGTTACCTGTATCTAGTTCTGCCGGTGCGCGTGTATTGATTTGAAAATGGATATGAAAGACCCCTGCGCGTGATAAATGCGCAGGGGTTTTTGTATGTGGCTTGGGGGGAAACGCCGCTGCGGGGAACGGTGGCGCGCTTCGAATCTTTGATTCGAACCGTGCCATTTCGCCAAAGGCGAAACTGCCTGACCGCTTCGCGGGCAGGCAGCCCTTGTACACCTCATCAGTCGGCAAAGCCGACAGCTTCCCCTCAAGGGGAAGCTCGAGGACTTGGCTGCACGCCTCACATGCGTGTTCTAACAACATAATATTGTTGGGAAAAGCGCGCACGCCTTCCAGCTTCCCCTTGAGGGGAAGCTCCCGCGGAGCGGGTGATGAGGTGGCCAGTTCCTCGCCAAGTCAATCCCAGAAAGGTCACTCGTTTCCTGACATCTAACTTCAATCCTCCTGCTTCAGCAGGAGATTTCACCCGTCCCCCGGACGGATTTCACCTGCCGTAGGCAGATTTCACCCGCCGCAGCGGATTTCTCTCCGCCTCCGGCGGACCTCAGTCAGCCTTTGGCTGACCCCACCCCCATATTCCTGCTATAAAGCCCCGTCTCCACTTCCTGGATATACGCCTCAATCCACGGCACATCCGGCGCGGCCTGTGCATCGGCCACGGCCTGATCGCGGTTGTACCCGATCTGGCGGAAACGG
>JAQXJZ010000042.1 GCA_029009515.1 bacterium | reverse complement strand
TGGGAATCCGCTTAAGGGCCTGAGGCCCTTAAGAATCCCACATATGAAAGCACCGCAATGCGTTAGCATTGCGGTGCTTTTGGGTTATTTCAGGGGGATGGCCTCTTCGTAATGCAGGCCAGATTTGGCATATTCGGGGAGCAGCTTCAGCTCGTTCATGCTTTGCGGCAGATCGAAGGTTAAGGCGATTTCCAGTCTGCCGTCCATGGGGGTGTACAGGCTGCCGCCGTGGTTAGGAAGCAGCTGGCCGTCGGCCATCAGCTGGTAGTTGAGGATGACGTCGCCGCTGTGAGTGTTTTCGATGCGGTCGGTGAGCGTATCCGTCCATTCGGTGGGAACCTTCAGGATCGCTTTGCCGCTGATCTCCACGTCGGAGACAGACAGGCCGGCTTTGGCGGCATAGGCAGCAAATTGGGCTTCGCCCTGCAGGTGCTGCGTTTGGCCGTTTTTGGTGACGGTAAAGGGGATGCGCAGGATGCCGCGGTTTTCCGGCTGGGCGATGTGCGCCCAGCGCACGCCGGTTTCGTCCTGATGATACAGCGCTGCGCCGTACAGCACGCTCAGCTCGATGGTCAGCTCCTCTTTTTCTGCCAGTTCGGCAGGCACCAGCACTTCCTGCCAGCCCTGCAGGGTGTCATCATCCAGCATTTCGCTCTCCCCGCCGATGATATCCAGATCCATGCCGTTCTTTGCACGCGCGCCGTCGCCAAGGCTCCAGTTTTCAAAGGCGATCCAGCTGCTTTCGTGACTGTTGAGCCAGCTTTCAATCTCTTCATCGCGCCCGGGAATGTCGTTGGACCACACATCGCCGTAGCGTTTGCCGGGCTCTTCCATCAGCCATTCCGTCACGCCTGAGGGCATTCCTTCGCCCTGCCAGCGCTGCGCGCCGTTGGTTTTGAGGGTATAGCTGTAATAGAGCTTCCGGCCATCGTAGTAGGTCTGGTTCAGCGTAAGTTCAAAGCGGCGTTCCTGCTGACGGTTCAGCATTTCATCGAGGACAGTCAGCGCAGGTGCAGCGGTTTCGGAGATGGGCGCTTCCAGCGGCACGGTGACGTCCATCACTTGGGCGGCCTCGTCCAGATGGGCCAGCTTCTGCGCGTCGTACGGGCTGGCGTTCATCCGGCCGAACACGCCCAGCACGGCGGCCAGCGCGGTGCCCATCAGCATTGTCAGGATCAGTACGGCGCATACCAACGCGATGGACAGCTTTTTCTTCATGGGCTTTTCTCCTTTGATCTGCGTAAGTACCTGCTGCTTGCGGGCGTCGGCAAACGCAATGCCCGACAGGCTCTGCTGGACGCTTTGTTTGATGCTGCGTTCATTCATTGCTTTCCCACCCTTCCAGCAGCTCCTTGAGCTGCGCTTTGGCTTTCTTCAGTCTGCGGTAGACGGCGGAGGCGGACAGCCCGAGGGACTGCCCCAGTTCCTCTGCGCTCATATCCTCCAGATAATGCAGCACCAGCAGCTCGCGGTATCTGGGCTTGAGCTGCGCGATGGCCTCCATCACGCCCGCGCTCTGTTCGTCCGGCGGTGTGCACCACTGCGCAAGCGGCTCCACATCGGCGCGCTTTTCCACCATGCGCAGCCAGCGCGTGCGCTGCTGATCGCGGCAGAGGTTGACGGCGATGCGGCACAGCCACGCCTTTTCACTTTGCTGATCACGCAGGCTGTCCATATGCCGCCATGCACGGACGAAGGTTTCCTGCACTACGTCCTGCGCCAGATGTTGATCCTTGATCAGCGCTGCACACAGCCGCACCAGCATGTCGCCGTACTGCTGCATCATGCGCTCCAGCTGATCCATTGGCTCATCTCCTTTCACCCATAAGACGGATGAGGCGGCCTATTGGTGGCGTTTTTTCCAAAAAGAAATGGAAACTTTGCAAAAACGCGCATATGCGGTATAATCGTCTGTAGTGAGGTGTTTGTATGAAGAATTGTCCGCGTTGGGCGGTTGCCTTGTTTTTTGCAGCGTTTTTGTTGATTGGCCTTTTTACGGCGGCGGATTACGGCCCCACATGGGACGAGCAGGATGAAATGGACATTCTGCGCATGAATTTGTGGGAATACAGCCGTGTGCTGGGACTGGATGAAACTGCGTTTGAGAAGCGTGTGGCGGAGGCGAATGGGCTGACCATCAGCACGCTTACGCCCATTTCGGAGAGCATCGAGCAGGATCACGGCATTGCAGCGTTCTATCCCATGGCCGGCGTGGTGATGAGGGAGAGCCTGACGGAAGCGCAGCGTTCGCAGTACTGGCACATGTGGTGCTGGGTTGTCTTTACGCTGGGCGCGCTGGCGCTGTACGGCGTGTGCCGGGAGCTTGGGCTTTCGCGCGGATGGGCGCTGATGGGGTCTGTGATGCTGCTTCTCAGCCCGCAGTTCTTTGCGCATGGGCATTTCAACAACAAGGACATCGCGCTCCTGTCCCTTGCGCTGTGCGTGCTGTGGCAGGGGCTGAGGCTGATGAAGAAGCCCGCTTTTGCAACGGCTGTGCTGTTTTCCTTCTTTGGCGCGATGGCGGCCAACACCAAGGTAGCCGGTCTGGCGCTGTGGGGACTGTGCGCGCTGTTCGTGCTGATTCAGCAGATCATTCAAAAGAACCTGAACCTGCGCGTGTGGATGATTGCGCTGGTGACGGCGGTGAGCTTCTTTGTGTTCTATGCGCTCCTCACGCCTGCGCTGTGGGCAAGTCCCATGGCGTTCATCCGCTATCTGGTGGGAAATGCGCTGTCCTTCTCACGCTGGCAGAACAGCCTGCTGTTCCGCGGCACGGTGTTTGAACTGTGGCACGAGAGCCTGCCGTGGTATTATCTGCCCTATATGGTGCTGGCCACCACGCCGCTGTGGGTGCTTTTGCTGATGGCAGTGGGCATTGTCTGCGTGCTGTGCAGGCGCAGTCTGCCGCTGGTGCTGACGGCGCTGATGGCGATTCTGCCGCTTGCGTTTGCGGTGCTGACCCGCACGCATGTGTACAATGGCTGGCGGCATTTCTACTTTGTGTATGGTCCCATGCTGGCGCTGGCGGCGGTGGGCTTCCATCAGCTCCTGCAGCTGCGCTTCCATCGTCTGATGGGCGGTTTGCTGGCCGTGTGCATGCTGTTTACGGGCTTGGGCATCATTTTGCAGCATCCGCATCAGCAGGCGTATTATCAGCCGCTGGTGCAATTGCGCGGTAAGGATTACAACGAGCTGGACTACTGGAACGTGAGCGCGAGAGGTGCGCTTGAAAGGCTGGCGCAGGAAACGCAGGGCGACATCGCCATCCGCCCGGCTGATCTGTGGACGGAGGATGCGCTGCAAAAAGCCATCCTCACGCTGGATGATGATACCGCTGCGCGCTTCACCGTGGCGGAGGACGCGCCGTATGTGCTGGTGAATCCCACCTACGCCAATTTCAGCCATTTCGACGCATCCGGCATGGAATGCGCCGTGCGCCTGACGGCCTACGGACAGCCCATCATGGAAATCTACAAAGGGGATGAACCCTGATGAAAAAGAAAAAAGCCGCAAGCATCGCGGTCATCGTGTTTTTTGCGGTGCTGACGGCCATCGGCTTTGCGGCCAACGACTACGGCGTGCCTGTGGATGAGCACTGGGAGATGCAGACGCTCAAGGAAAATCTGCATGAATACGCCGTGCATCTGGGCGCGGATGAATGGTCTGCATGGTTTGAGGAACAGGGAATCGACCTGATCTCCGAAAGCACGGAGCGTGACCACGGCCAGTGTGCCTACTATGCCCTCGCACCCGTGCTGGTGGCGTACGCCCGGTATCCGGATGTGCTCAGCCAGACCTGGCATGCCTACACATGGCTGTGGTTCATGCTGGGCGTGTGGTCGGTGTATGCGTTCAGCCGCGATACGGGCCACCGCCGCATGGTGAGCTGTCTGGGCGCACTGGTGCTGTACCTGTGCCCACGTTTCTTTGCGGAAGGCCATTACAACAACAAGGACATGGTGCTGCTGTCGCTGCTGCTGTGCACGCTGTGGCTGGGTGTGCGCTTCCTGCACAAGCCTGCGTATACGCGCGGATTGCTGCTGTCCTTCGTGGGCGCGATGGCGGCCAACACCAAGATCATCGGCGTTATGGGCTGGGGGCTGATGGGCCTTGCAGCCGTTGTGATGATCACCGCCGGCAAGCGCTGGAACAAGCGGATGGCGGGCGTGGCGGCCGTTACCATCGGCTCGTTTTTCGCCTTCTATGCGCTGCTCACGCCAGCCTGCTGGGCAGATCCGATCGGCTATCTGCGCTACCTCATCCAGAATGCCTCCGGCTTCACCCGCTGGACGGGCGTGGTGGTGTTCCGCGATAGGGTCATCGACCAGCAGGTGCAGAAGCTGCCGTGGTACTATCTGCCATGGATGATCACGGTCACGCTGCCGCTGTTTGTGCTGCCGCTGGCGGCAGGCGGACAGCTGTTTGTGCTGCGCAGGCTGCTCAGGCAGAAGGCGCAGCTCTGGAGCGATCCTGTCAGCCTGGCGCTCATCGCGGCCAGCCTGTGCTGGATGCTGCCGCTCGCAGCGGCCATCCTCATCCGTCCCACCATGTACAATGGCTGGCGGCATTTCTACTTCCTGTTTGCAGGCCTCGCGCTGATGGCGGCGCAGGGCGTGTGCGGATGTTTTCGCTTTGTGCGCAGGCACGGCGGCGACTGCAGCATGCAGTACGTATTTCTGGCCGGACTTCTGCTGTACTATGGCTGGACGGCGAACGGTATGCTGCAGAATCATCCGCATCAGTACGCCTACTACAACCTCCTCGGCCACAAAAACGCCGAGACGGCCATGGAGCTGGACTACTGGAACGTGAGCAACGTAAGTGCGCTGGAAGCGCTGCTGGACTGCGAGCGAAATGAGGAACTGCCTCTGGTGCTGGGCACGCGCGATTCCATGAGCTGGTTCGGCGTATATCACGGCTATAACGTCCTTTCGGAAGAGAAGAAAGCGCGCCTGACCATCGAGGAAATCCCCGATGCGCCCTACCTGCTGTATAACACCACCTACGCGCGTATCTACGGCACACAGCCGCCTGAGGGCTACCACGAGCTGATCACCATCGACAGCTACGGCCTCACGGTGTGCACCATTTACGAAAGAGAATAAACAAATCCGGCTTTCGAACACCCGAAAGCCGGATTTGTTTTATGTATGTCATCTTTGGACGCGCCAAAGCGCGTCCAAAACACGGGATTCCAAAGGGTGAAACCCTTTGGCAGTGGATTTGGGAGGCAGCGCCTCCCAACGTCCCCCTTTATTTATCCCTCACAAGACTCAATACGTTCTCCACGCCGCCGGCGTAGCAGAACATGTCCACGGGCTGGCAGTGCTCCAGACGGTAGCCGCCTTCACATAGCAGCTTCACATCGCGGGCCTGGGTGGGCACATGGCAGCTGACGTATACCACACGGCGGGGCTGCGCCTTGAGCACGGCATCCACCACAGCGGGCTCCACGCCCTTGCGGGGTGGATCGAGCACGATCACGTCGGGGCGGAGGCCGTCCTTGACCAGCTTGGGCAGCAGGTCTTCGACGGCAGCCACGTGGAATTCGGCATTGGTCACGCCGTTGCGCTCGGCATTGCGCTTTGCGCCTTCGATGGCCTGCGGCACAATCTCGATGCCGATGACCTTTCTGGCCTTGCCAGCCATGCACAGCGAGATGGTTCCAGCGCCGGCGTAGGCGTCCACCACGGTGTCCTCGGGCGAAAGCTGGGCAAAGTCGATGGCGGTCTGGTACAGGCGCTCGGTCTGCACGGGGTTGACCTGGAAAAAGCTGAGCGGCGGGATCTCGAAGGTGAGGCCCAGCAGCTGCTCGTACACCGCGTCCTCGCCAAAGAGCTTGCGGCTGCTCGTGCCGAGGATGACGTTGTTGCGCGCGCTGTTCAAGCTCAGATGCAGGGCGCAGAAGCCCGGCACCTGCTTTTGCAGCTTTTCGATCAGACCAGGCACGTCGGGCAGCTTGTCGCGCGTGGCGACGAGGGTGATCATCGTCTGACTGCTTCGCGTGGTGCGCACCACCACGTGGCGCAGGAGGCCCTTGCCGGTGAGCTCGTTGTAGGGCTGCACATGGCTGTACTTCATCCAGCGGGTGACGGCGTCGATCACGCCATTCAGGCTGATCATGGACACCGGGCAGTCGGTGATGGGCACGATGGCATGGCTGCGGCGGCGGTAGAAGCCCAGCTGCGGCTCCTGCGAAGTACCGCCCACAGGCAGCGCGGTCTTGTTGCGGCAATGCCACGGATCATCCGCGCCGATGACGGGCGGCACATCCGCCTCCGTCACATTCAGCCCGCCGATGCGGCTTAAGCAGTCGATGACCTGCGAACGCTTGGCCGCAAGGGTGGCTTCGTAGCGCATGTGCTGGCCGCTGCATCCGCCGCATTTGTCGTACACGGGGCAGAGGGGCTCCACGCGGTCAGGGGACGGCGCAAGCACCTTGAGCAGCTTGCCAAAGGCGTAGCGCGGCTGGGTTTTGACGATGAGGGTCTCGGCCTCCTCGCCGGGCAGCACGCCGGGTACGAACACGGCCATGCCCTCGTGGGAACACACACCCTCCAGCTCGCTGCCGAGACGCTCGCAACGGAGGTTGATTTGCTGATTCTTCTGGATCATAGGTTCTCCAATCGCTGACTCACAGGGTAGGTGGCGCGGCGCTCCAGCCACAGTTCGCACAGCGCCAGCGCAACGGCGCTTTCCACCACCGGCACGGCGCGAACAACCACGCAGGGATCGTGACGGCCACGAACGCTCAGGGTGGCATTTTCCTTCTGGGAAAGGGAGACGGTGTTCTGCTCCTGACTGATGGACGGCGTGGGGCGGAACGCGGCGCGCACGATGATGGGCATGCCATTGGTGATGCCGCCCAGCAGTCCGCCCGCGTTGTTGCGGATGGTGACCACCTGACCGTCCTTCATGGCGTAGGGATCGTTGTAGGCGCTGCCCATCATGGACGCGGCGGTGAAGCCCGCTCCAAATTCCACGCCCTTGACGGCCGGAATGCTGAACAGGTAGTTGGCCATCACGCTCTCCACGCCTTCAAAGAAGGGCGATCCGAGCCCGGCAGGTACGCCCACGGCTGCGCATTCCACGATTCCGCCGATAGAATCCTGCTTTTCGCGCGCTTTGAGGATGCTTTCATACATTGCCTCGCCCTTGGCGGGATCGACCGTGGGAACGGCGCGCTTGTGGCATTCAAACAGCGCGTCCATATCGGGATTGGCCCAGTTGATGATGTCATGCTCGCCGGAGTGCAGCATCTCCACATGCGCGGCGATGCGGATGCCCTGCGTTTTGAGCAGCTGCATGGCCACGCCGCCGGCGAATACATAGGGCAGGGTGAGCCTGCCGCTGTGATGGCCGCTGCCGCGCAGGTCATCGTTGCCAAGGCTGCGCATGATGGCGGGATAATCCGCATGGCCGGGGCGGGGACGGTCCGGCAGGAAGCTGTAATCGGAGGAATGGGTATCGCCGTTTTCAAAAATGGCGGTCAGGGGCTGGCCGGTGGTGACGTCATCCCACACGCCGCTTACAATGCGCGGAATATCCGCCTCGCGCCTGCCGGTGGCAATGGCGCTGCGCGCGGCGCGACGCTGCACGAAGGCGTTGAGCTCCTCCATGTCCAGCTTCAGTCCGGCAGGCAGGCCATCCAGCGTGACGCCGACGGCCTGGCCATGGCTTTCGCCAAAAATCTCGACACTCAGACTGCGTCCGATGCGGCTGCTCATTCGGCCACACCTCCCAACTGACGATAGGTTTCGATGAATCCGGGCCACGATTTGGTGATGCACTCCGTGCCGTGCACGGTGATGGGCGCATCCGCCGCCAGCGCGGCAGCAGCCAGGAACATGACCAGCCGGTGATCGCCGCGCGCATCAGCCTCAAAACCGCCTTTGAGCTTGACAGGGCCAAAGACGCGCAGCGTGTCGCTGTCGTCGCTCACTTCGGTGCGCACGCCCAGCTTGTCCAGCAATTCGGTGGTGGCGGCCAGGCGGTCGCTTTCCTTGATGCGAAGGCGGCTTACCCCTGTCAGCGCGGACACGCCATCCGCCTGCGAACAGGTGAGCGCCAGAATGGGCGCCAGATCGGGAATGTCGGAGCAGTCGATCACGGAGGCGCGAAGGCCGTTTTCGCTTTGCATGGCAGCAAGGACATCCATCACGCGCGCGTCGCCCTGCAGGCCGTCGCTGCCCTGATACAGGTTGTCTACCGCAATGTCCGCGCCCATGGCGTTCATGCACAGGAATACCGCCGCCTGCGACCAGTCGCCCGAAACATCCGCTTCAGCGGGTGCGGACTGGGCGGCGGAGAGCTGGAACACACCCTCGGTTTCCTCGGTGAAGGCGATGCCAAAGTGCTTCATCAGGCTCAGCGTCATGTCCAGATAGGGACGGCTGACGATGGGGCCGGTGACGGTGAGCGTGGACGGCGCGGCCTGTGCAAGTGCGATGAGCATGCCGGAGGCGAACTGGCTGGAGCGGGAGCCGTCGATCTCATAGGCCCCGGCGGGCATATGGCCGGTGAGCTCCACCACCGCCTTGCCGCCGTACACAGCAGGAATGCGGTTCATCGTTGCGCCCAGCTTGTCCATCAGGGGCTCAAAGGCGTCCAGCGGACGTTTGAAAAGGCCAGGCTCCATCAGGAATCGCACGGCCTGTCCCCGCACCAGAAAGGCGGGAATCAGCATGCGCAGCGCGGCCGCACAGGCGTACACGCAGCAGTCCACCATGGGCTGCACGGGATGATCCTTGGGAATGGGGGATACGATGAGCTGTGTGCCCTCCTGACGGACGGACGCGCCCAGCGCGGTGATGCCGTTCATCATGGCATGCGTATCGTCACAAAGCGGCGGTGGAAAGCCGTTCAGACGGCACTCCTTCGTGCCGAAAGCGGCCAAAAGCAGCGCACGGTGCGCCTCGCTCTTGGCCGGAGGCACCAGCGCGTGACCGCTGAGCTTTGCAGGAGAAAAGGTGATGGAAGCCATATCGAAATAACGCCTCCTGAGTGAATGAAAGTGGATAAAACACCAGTATCCATTATAGCATATCCCCGGAAAAATACGAAGCGAAAGCCAAAGAAAAAGCATGCAGGATGTTTCCTGCATGCCAGTGGTTTACGGGATGAAGGCGAAGGTGGCTCCCAGCCTTTCGGTAAAGCCAAGAGACTGATACATGCCCTCGTCGCAGGGTGCGCAGCACACCGTCAGGCTGGATACGCCGCGCTCCCGGCACCAGCTCTGCGCAGCTTGCGCAAGCATCCGCGCGATTCCCTTCCGGCGGAATACCGGCTCGACGAATACGTCCTCCAGCGCGGCAATCTGCGCACAGCCGAAGGTGGAAAAGCTGCATGCCACGCTGCACATGCCCACGGCGCGATAGCCGCGTCTGGCCAGGAAAAAGGTGATTTTTCCTTCCCGGATGGCCTGCTGCAGCGCTTCCTGCTGCTCTTCGGTGAGCGCTGCTTCGCCAATGTCGGCGCGGTAGCCGTTTTCCAGCTTCAAAAGCTGCCAGTCGTCCGGGTCTTTCAGAAACTCCACGGTGATGGGCAGCTCCTCCTGCGACGGCGTCAGCATCAGCGGCACGCCCCATTCGTCCGCGCCGTTGGGCAGATAGCCGTTGCGCTGCCAGAACCGCTGGCGGCGTTCTCCATCAGCGTTCAGTTCAGCGTAAGCCGCTCCATGGAATTTGGCCCACTGCCACAGCGCCTGCGCGCATTGCGTGCCGACGCCTTTGCCGCGGAACTCCGGATAGACGCAGAACTCCATGATGAAACACTTGCCGTCCTCGCTCAGGAACAGAACCGGCAGGCAGAAACCTACCTCCTGCCCGTCCTGCTCGAACAGCAGGTAATAGCAGCGGTCGGTCTCGCGGTCGTGAATCTGATGGATCTGTTTGCGGTACTGCGCATCGTCCAGAAAGTAGGCGAGATCCTCATCTTCGGGATCGGGAAAGATGTCGCGCGCGTGATAGGCATGCATCTGCTGCCAGAAATGGGATACCTCGGTTTCCGTGATCGCTTCACGGATGGTGATTGGGTTTGTCATTTGCATTCCTCCAAAAATTGTTTCGGAGGGTCAGGATGCGTGCGCCCTCCATACACGGTTGCTTTTCATCTGTGATCATCCTTTCTGTATGGAATGTATGCATACGCCAGTGGCGGAGCACCCCAAAAAATCAGAATGCGCTCATTCCCAGACACAGCTGCGCCAGATAGTACACGCCCAGCATGAAGAAGCTGTAGCGCTTGGACGTGTTGACCAGAATGCTGTGGCACACGCCCATGTCCGAAATCACAAACAGCGCCGCGCCCACAGCCGCCAGCACGGTGCGCTCTGTGAACGCGACAAACGGCAGCGGCAGGCTCAGGCACAGCACCACGGCCAGCGCCGTGCTGTAGAGCAGGATGCCGTAGGAGATCAGCCTGCTTTTGATCAGGGGCCGGTACCGCTGGCAGAACAGCCACAGGCCGATGAGCGCAGCCACAAACACCAGCGCATTCCACAGGGAAAGCGTCTGCTGTGTGAGAAACGCGGAAATGTAGAAAAGGTGGCCTGTCAGAAACAGCGCGCCGCCTGCGGCAAAGCGGATGCCCAGCACCACGTCGCCCGCTGCACAGATCACCAGCGCGATGAGCACCAGCAGCGCATAGCGGTCGCCGGAGCCGCTGAAAAATCCCCATGCGGCAAAGGCAGCACAGATCAGCGTGGGGATAACCTTCAGGGTCAATTCGGCACAGCGGTGCTTTTCATAAAGATAGCGGTAGCGAATGGGCATGATGACCAGCGCGGAAATCACGATGGCCAGCAGAGCAAATATCCAGCGCATAACGCCTCCTGAAATGATGAATTATTGACGGCACAGCTCCTCCAGCAGAGCCGTGCAGCCGCGCAGCACATCCTGCCAGGTCTGCTCGAAATCGCCGGTGTACCAGGGGTCGGCCACATCGCGGGTTTCGCCGCAGAAACCCAGCAGCTTGACCAGCTTGCCGTCAGGATCGCCGCCCAGCATGCGGCGCATGTTGCGCATATTGTATTCGTCCATGCCAATGAGCATGTCGTATTCCTCATAATCGCGCCGGGTGAGCTGACGCGCGGTCTTGCCTGCGCAGCCAATGCCGTGCTCCTTCAGCTTGCGCCTTGTGCCGGGATGCACCGGATTGCCGATCTCCTCGGTGGAGGTGGCGGCGGAGGCCGTTGTGATGCGGTGGCTCAGCCCGCGCTTTTCCACCAGATCGCGAAAGACAAACTCAGCCATGGGGCTGCGGCAGATGTTGCCGTGGCAGACAAACAGGATTTTTTTCATAGCATACGCCTCTGTTTCAACGGATATTCCGGGTTCTTCCTGCTTATTCTACCATACTTCAGGGGGCTATTTCCATTGTATCATCGTATTTGTTGACAGGGTCCGTTTGCTCATGCTATCCTTCCAGCAATGGCAATTGCATAACGGCATATGGCCAAAGGAGGCATTTTTTGATGTGTGAAATGCTCCCCGGCTATCTCGATAAACGCTATGCAGGCTGGCTTGGCAAGGTGATTGGCATCCGCCTGGGCGCGCCCATCGAAGGCTTTACCAGCGACCGCATTGATAACCTGTACGGGTATTTGCGGGATGATCCCGTGGATTACAAGCTGTTTGCGGCTGATGACGACAGCAACGGACCGTTCTTTTTCCTGAGCGCGCAGACGGGCCAAAAGCACTTCCTGCTGGCCCGCGTGCAGGGCGCGGAGCGCAATTACGCCTTTGGTTTTGATGGCAAGGGCATGCGGCGCTTCAGAAGAACCACTTCGGCTACACCACGCTTCAGACGGTTCCCTTCGACTGGCAGCCAGACCGCGAATACCGCCTGGGCATGCAGCTGGACGGCGCGCACATCCGCTGCTTCATCAACGGCGAAGAAGTGCTGGATTTCACCGACGGGCAGCATCCCTACCTGCACGGCGCAATCGGCGTGGGCGTGCGGGACGGATCGCACATCGCGGTGCGCAGGCTGGATATCCATTGAGAGAAATAGAAAATAACCGCCTTCTGAACAGACAGAGGGCGGTTATTATATCGGGAGATTACTTCTCGTCCTCCCACTTTACCTTGGAGAACACAATGCGCTGCGCGCCTTCATACAGGCTGAAATGGCCGGACAGCATGTAGGCCATGCCGCACACCAGCGCGAAGTAGGGCAGAGCGCCCGCACCGAAGAGCTCGATGCTGAGGAAGATGGAGGCGATGGGGCAGTTGACCGCGCCGCAGAACAGGCCCACCAGACCCAGCGCAGACGCCAGCTCTGCCGGCAGGCCCAGCACCGGGGCCAGCACGCAGCCCAGCGCCGCGCCGATGAAGAACGTGGGCACAATCTCGCCGCCCTTGAAGCCAAAACCGATGGTGACGGCGGTAAAGACCAGCTTCCATGCGAATGCCATGGGATCAGCAGAACCGCCCAGCGCACGGGCGATCACGTCGCCGCCGGCGCCGTTGTAATCGCGCGTGCCCAGCGCCAGCGTCAGCGCGATGATCACCACGCCGCCGACGGCCGCACGCAGATAACGGCTGCGGATCTTTGCCGCCAGGTGCTCGGTCTTGTGCAGCGTCACGCATTCGATGATGCTCATCAGGGCGATGAGCACCGCCAGTACCGCCACCTTGCCGAAGGTGAGCGCATCAATGGCTGCCACGACCGGCGCGTAGCCGGAACCGCTCAGCCCAAACAGCAGCGCCACGCCATACGCCGTAACCGCAGAGATCAGGCAGGGCACCAGCGCAGAATACTGCAAAAGGCCAACCGCCGCCACCTCCAGCACAAACACCGTGGCCGTCACCGGCGTGGCAAACAGCGCGGCAAAGACCGCCGCCATGCCGCACAGCGTGACCGTGCGCATGTCATGCTTATCCAGCTTGAGAATTTTGCCAATCCGGCAGCCCAATCCGCCGCCAATCTGCAAAGCCGCGCCCTCGCGTCCGGCGGAGCCGCCGAAGAGATGGGTGAGTGCCGTGGCAACAAAGATGACCGGCACCAGTGGCGTAGGCACATGATCGCCATTGCGGATGGAGCGGATGATGTGGTTGGTGCCCACGCCGTCCACCTTCATCACATGGTACAGCGCGGCGATGGCCACGCCCGCCACGGGCAGCAGGTACACCAGCCATCCGTGCTCTACGCGGATTTCCGTGGCCCAGTCCACCGCCAGGTGAAACGCCGTGCCCACCGCGCCGCACACTGCGCCCGTCAGCACGGCAATCAGCGCCCAGATGGCAAAGCTCTTGGCACAGCGCATGCCGTGCTCAGCTGTTTCCTTCATCGTTTGCATCGTTCCTAACCTCTTCATTCGTCAAAATGCGGTTTTATTATCGGAGCTTCTGCGCCTGTTGTCAAGCCCATTTGCATTGCACAGGAAGTGTTTTTTCGTTGCTTCCTGATAGGGGAATGTGATAGAATAACTGCATTCTTTGCACCACACCAAGGAGGATGGCCCCATGCCCAATTTTTCTCTGAGTGATTCCGTTTTTTTTGAGGCGGCAGCGCAGTTCAGCACGCCCTTCCATCTGTATGATGAAGCCTGCATCCGCAAAACTGCCCGCCGTTTCATCAAGGCGTTTTCCGGCGTGCCGTCCTTCCGCGAATATTTTGCCGTCAAAGCCCTGCCCACCCCGGCCATCCTGCGCATTCTGAAGGAAGAGGGCTGCGGCGTGGACTGCGCCAGCGAGACCGAGCTGATGCTGGCCAAGGCCTGCGGTTTCAGCGGCGATGACATCATGTTCAGCGCCAACGATGTACCTCCGCACGAGGTCGTCTTTGCCCGCGAGCTGGGCGCGTACGTCAACCTGGACGATTTCACCCATGTGGAAATCCTCAAGCACAACGGCGGCATCCCGGAAGAGATCTGCCTGCGCTTCAATCCCGGCGGAGAATTCCGCATCGGCACCACCATCATGGGCGATCCGGGCAACGCCAAGTACGGCATGACCCGCGATCAGCTGCGTCAGGCCCTGCTCATCTGCAAGGAAAACGGCACGAGGAAGTTCGGCCTGCATTCCTTCCTCAGCAGCAACACCACCGATCCGGCCTACTATCCCACCCTGGCGCGCCTGCTGTTTGAAACCGGCCGCGAGCTCATGGCTGAAACCGGCCTCACCCTCAGCTTTGTCAACCTGTCCGGCGGCGTGGGCATTCCCTATCTGCCGGATGCGCCTGAGGCGGATATCGAAGCCATCGGCGCGGGCGTGGCGGAGGCCTACCGCGAGGTGTTCACCAATAACGGCATTGAAGGCGTGGCCATCAAGAGCGAGCTGGGCCGCTACATGACCGGCCCCAACGGCTGGCTGGTGACCCACATGATCAACGAAAAGAACATCTACAAGCGCTACGTGGGCCTCGACGCCTCCGCGTGCGATCTCATGCGCCCGGCCATGTACGGCGCGTACCACCACATCACCGTGCCTGGCAAGGAGCACCTGCCGCACGACGAGCAGGTGGATGTGACCGGCAACCTGTGCGAAAACAACGACAAGTTTGCCGTCGACCGCATGCTGCCGCACTGCGACATTGGCGATCTGGTGGTCATCCACGATACCGGCGCGCACGGCCGCAGTATGGGCTACAACTACAATGGCAAGCTGCGCTGCAAGGAAGTGCTGCGCTGCGAGGACGGCAGCTTCAAGCTCATCCGCCGCGCCGAAACCCCGGCGGATTACTTCGCCACCCTCGATATCGACCCCGACTTCTCCAAACTTCACAGATAAAAGAATGCAAAAGCCGCTGGCATAACGTCAGCGGCTTTTTTCAGTTGCTCAGCTTTCGCGGAATTTCACATTCACGCCGTTCACTTCCACCTCGCCGTCGGCAAGGACGAGGATGTAGCAGCGCCCGTCGATCATGCGGGTTTCAATCAGGTCGCTGCGCTCGGGGTCCACGCGGATGGACACGCTGGGCGTGGTCACCTGGAACTGCTTGGGGGTCACGATGTTGACGGCCGGAATCTCGGCGTACTCGCCGAAGGCCTCGCTGTACTTGTCCTCGAAGGCCGCCGCGCGCTCCATGCTCACGCCGCAGCCCTCCAGCACCTCGCGCACATCCTGCTTGCTCAGCTTGAGCGGCTCGGCGGTTTTGTCGGCCTTCTGCTCTTCCAGACGGGTGCGCACGGTTTCATGCACGGCCTGCACCACGTCCATGCTGCACTCTTCTTCCAGCGCGTCCTGCAGCACGGTCTGGAAGGTCTCCTGCTGTTGGGCGGCGGGCATGGGCAGCTCGCTGCCAAAGACGCTGTCGATGAACGCATCGTGCATGTTGGCGCTGTCCTTGGTAAAGAACATGGCGCGGTAGATGTTGGCGCTGCGCTCCTCGTAGGCGGGGAAGAGGAAGCCCAGCTCCGGCGCGCTCACCACCCAATCCGCCATGCGGGTGTGGAACTCGTTTTCTTCCAGATAGTAGCTCAGCCCGGGCTTCGACTGCTTCACAGGGCACACGGCGCACAGGATGTAGCTGAACATGTCGGTGGACTGCTCGTTGTCCGCATCGCCGTTTGGGTCGCGGTAGGCAATGTCGTAGCCGTCGTGCAGCAGCAAAATGAGGTAATTGCACGCGTTCTGCTGCTTTTCCACGCTCTGCTCGTCCGCGCCGCCCACCTGGCGGATGTAGCCAATCACGCGCTCATAGAATGCGCTCACGGCCTCCTCGTCGGTCAGGCCGCTTTCGCGCATGGCGGAAAGCACCTTGTGCTCCTCGCCGTCCATCACCTGAGAAGCGGAAAAATCAATCTCCTGCAGGTTCTGGCCCATGGTGCCGCCCAGCACGCGCTTGAAAAGCGCCATATATTTTTCGTTTTCTTCAGCGGGCAGATGAAACACCGGCCTTGCAAAGCTGGAAATCACCTGTCCGTCGCAGGTCACATAGCAGCCGCGCAGCACGGTGGGGTTGCGTTTATCGGGGTTCAGCCTGCGTTTGAGCTCGGCCAGATCGCGCTGATTCATGAAAAAGCACCTCTTTTTGAACGGAATCCCCGTCATTATACCGCATTTATCCGCAAAAACCAAGAAGACGGATCAAAACACAAGAAGTTGTCTGGTGAAAAAGTTGAGCGGATGCGGCTCAGCACGCGCTGCTCGGTCTGTGGGTGCATCAGTCGTATCTTTTTGCACGGGTTTCTTCCTATTATATGATCCTCCACCGCGCGCTCCATGGCTGTGCTCAGGCCGCGGCTCTGCATGGCGGTCATCATGCCGTGCACGTCATCCGCCTCCAGCCAGCGCGTCATCCAGCGCTGCACAGTCATGCCGGGCGGATCATCCACGCCCTGATTGTTAAGCAACTGCGCCTTCTTATGTAACAAATGGCTGAGAACAGACGAATATTGATATCCGTACACGTACCCAAACCGGGTGCGCCCGCTGCCTGTGCGGCCAATCGCGTACCGGCCTTCATAGCGCCCGTCCTTCCTTTTATCTATGTTTTCTCCGTGTCTTGGCATGCTTTTACGTCCTTTCATGGTTCTTGCATGATGGTTATCGCGGTGCGGGGACGGCTGATCGGACGGCTTACCGTTTCTTTTCCAAAAACAGACATTTGTTTCGTAACGAATAAATATGTATAACTTTGTTGCTTTTTATTGACAGTTGGAATTATGTGTGGTAAGATAAATACGAATTTTGGAAAAGCTGTGCGCAACTGGCTCAGTTTTTCCACCGTTACCGCATCATCCGAAATGACAGGACCGCTGCGGTAAGGGTTCATACCCCCTTGATCGTTGGCTTGTAGCGATCTCTTCCAGTATACATCTTCGCGCGCATTTGGAAGTGCGGCCATAAGCAGCGAGACGGGGAAAACGCCCCGGAGCGCTTTTTTTTTAGCGCAACAAACTGTTGCGCAGAAGAACGATGGTAAAAAGTGGGCGACTGACAACGCGATACCAGGCAGAGCGCCTGTGTATGACATGTTGAAAAATACACACAAAAAGGAGGAAAACCCCAAAATGAAAACCCGTAAGCTCCGCAAGTTCCTCATGCTGCTGGCCAGCGCTCTGCTGCTCGTGTCCGTGACGGTTGGCGCGACCGTGGCTTATCTGACTGCTGAAGATACTGTTGTGAATACTTTCACCGTCGGCAAGGTTGGCCTGACGCTGGACGAGACTAACGTTGACAAGAAAGATGCCGCTGGCAATGATAATCCTGATGTGGCTCGCGACAAGGCCAACAAGTATCACCTGCTGCCTGGTCAGAGCTACGACAAGGATCCTATCGTGCATGTTACCGCCAACAGCGAGAATTCCTTCGTTTTCGTGAAGGTTGTCAACGGCCTGAAGGCCATCGAGGCTGCTTCTGTTGTAGGCGGCTACCAGAATGTCGAAGCTCAGATTCTGGCCAATGGCTGGACGAAGCTGGACGGCGTGGACAATGTCTACTACCGCAGCTACACCAAGAGCGAAACCGTTACCGATTACCCCGTGTTCACCAAGGTTCAGCTGAAGGGCGAAGGCCTTGTGAACGGCACTCCTGGTAAGGACGAAATCTCCATCGATGCCTACGCCAACGCCAACATCACCGTTACCGCTTATGCCATTCAGGCTGCTGGCTTTAATGGCGATGCCAATGCCGCTTGGACTGCTGGCGCTTGGAACTAATCCCCTAACTTCAAATGTTCCAGCATTCGCCTGAATGCTGACATAAATTCGACCGCGACAGCGACTGGCGCGCCCGTGAAAACGGGTGAGCCTATCGCCGCCTCTGGTCAGAAAGGAGAAATAAAGCAATGAGCAAAAAACGTAATGCACGTCGCCGCACCCGCAATGTTCTCCTGATCGTGAGCATGATGCTGCTTGTGGCTATGGCTTCCGTTGGTGGTACGCTGGCTTGGCTGACTGCCTCTTCCGGCACCGTTACCAATACGTTCTCTGTCGGCGATATCAACCTTGAACTGAAAGAGCATGACTATGTAAACGGCGCGCTGGATCCCAACAAGACGGTTACTTCTGAGAGCGATTACAAGATCGTCCCCGGTGTTGATCTGCAGAAGGATCCCTTCGTGACCGTTCTGCCTGAAAGCGAAGCCTGCTGGCTGTTTGTGAAGGTTGATGAGACCAACAAGCTGTCTGGCATGACTTGGAACATTGATGATGGCGCGACCACTAACATGGCCAGCGGTATCACCTCTGTCGCTTGGAAGAAGCTGTCTGATGGTGTCTACTACACCGAGGTGAGCGCTGCGGATGCTAAGGCTGGTATCAGCTATAACATTCTCGCTGACTGCATCGTCGATGTGAGTGACGCCATCACCAAGACGGCTTTGGCTAGCTACAAGACCAACAAGCCCACCCTGTCCTTCACCGCCTATGCTGTCCAGAAGGAAGGCGTAGCGGATGCTGCTACCGCTTGGGCGAAGGTTGCTCCCTAATCCATGGAGACATCATTGGCTTCTCCTTGAGGAGAAGCTCCCGCGAAGCGGGTGATGAGGTGGCCAGTTGGTCGCAGAGGCAAGCATGCTGTACGCGGCCGCCCACCTCATCCGACCGCCCAAGGGCGGCCACCTTCCCCTCATAGGGGAAGGCAATGTACCCATTCCCGATACCTGCCTTGGCAACAAGGTTGAGTATACAAAAAACACACCTAACGAAAGGAAGTACCCTAACAATGAGCAAGCGTAAGATTCTTACCCTGGCTATGGCCCTGAGCATGATCGCCATCCTGGCTGTTGGCGCTACCATCGCTTACTTCACCGACACTGACAACGCCACGAATACCTTCACCGTCGGCAACGTTGACATTACTCTGACCGAGCCCAACTGGGTTGCCTCGGGCAGCCAGGACGCTCCTGAAGTGTACCCCGGCGAAGCTCTCGACAAGGACCCCACTGTGAAGAACGTTGGCTCCAACCCCTGCTTCGTCCGCATCAAGGTTACTGGCTGGGATTGCCTTGCTCCCGCTGGCAACATCACCTACAAGACTGATTACGTGACTGGCAATCTGGGCGACAACTGGGTACTGCACACTGACGGCTACTTCTACTACCACAAGGTTCTGGCTGTTCGCGAAAAGACTGACGCTCT
>JAQXJZ010000041.1 GCA_029009515.1 bacterium | reverse complement strand
ACACAAGCAGCAAAACCCCATCAACTGTCAGCCGTAAGGCTGGTGTTGATGGGGTTTTTGCGTTTTAGATAGCGCACAATAAACATAAGCAACCCGAAAGAAAAAACCACTCAATTCGCAGGGGTCCAGGGGTTCCCCCTGGTCGGAGAAAGGGTCAGGGAGTCCAGAGGGTCTAGGGGAAACCTCGATGTTTCCCCTGGATCCTCTGGCCGCCGGAGGCACCCCCTGTTCCTCGTCAGCTCAACTCCAAAGGATCACCAGCGCACAAAAAAGAGCCTGCCATAAAAGCAGACTCTTTCTCCACACCCCCATTATCGGGTGCTCTTGTCATAAGGAATACCCTCCGCCTTGGGCGCACGGCTGGACTTGGACGTAAACGCCAGCACCACCAGCGTAATCAGGTAGGGCAGCATGCGGTAGAAATTGGTGTTGATGCCCAGATTCTTCAGCAGATACACACCGTCGCCATTGATGTCCAGGCTGGCATAGCTGGCAGCCACGCACTTGAACAGGCCGAACAGCAGCGCCGCACCGGCAATGTTCAAAGGCTTCCAGTTGCCAAAGATCATCACCGCCAGAGCGAGGAAACCAAAGCCGGCCACATCGCCGTTGGCGGAGCAGTTGGCCGTGGTGAGGGCGTACACAAAACCGCCCATGCCGGCCAGCGCACCGGAGATGGTGACGCCCGCATAACGCATCTTGACCACGTTGATGCCCAGGCTGTCGGAGGCCTGCGGGTTTTCGCCGCAGGAGCGCAGGCGCAGACCGAAACGGGTCTTGTAGAGGATGACGGAGAGAATCACGAAGATGATGATGCAAATGTAAGTGGCAAAGTATACCTTGTTGAGGAAGGTATCCGCCATGAAACCGATGGGATCGGTGCGTCCGTAGCCGAACATGCTCTTCTTGACCATGAACCAGCTGGCGGAGTCGCCGGTGTACATCTGCAGGGTGTTCTGGTTGGCCAGAATGCGCACCAGGAACAGCACCAGCGCAGGCGCCATCAGGTTCAGCGCCGTGCCGCCGATGGTCTGGTCGGCACGCAGATTGATGGCCGCAAACGCAAGCAGCAGCGAGAACAGCGCACCCAGCGCCGCCGCCACCAGCATGGCCAGCACCATAAAGCCCTGCAGGCTGATCCAGTCGCCGGCCGCCTTGGCCGCGTCAAACCAGCCCCACATCTGCACCAGGCGCACAAACAGCACGCCCGCAAACGCGCCAAAGATCATGATGCCCTCCAGCGCGAGGTTGATGATGCCGCTGCGCTCGGCAAACACGCCGGCCAGCGCCACGATCATCAGGGGAACCGCATAAATCAGCGTTTGGCGAATCAGAAAACTCATTTCACCTGCGCCCCCTTTCCGGACTTTTTGCGTCGGCCGCTCAGCATCAGCTTGATCACCAGCGAGAACGCGCTCAGGTACACGATGACGGCGATGATGACGTCGGTGATGTACTCGTTGTAGGCGGTCAGGTTGGTCAGCTGCAGGCCGGAGATGTCCAGCATCGACATGAACAGGCCCGCAAAGATGACGCCGATGGGGTTGTTGCTGGCCAGCAGCGCCACGGGAATGCCGTTGAAGCCAACCGCAGGCAGCTGCTGATAGGTGGACCAGAAGAACTCGGTGTTGCCGCTGAGGTAGTACAGCGAACCCGCAGCGCCGGCCATCGCGCCTGCAATCGCCATGGAGTAGACGATGTTGCGCTTGTCCTTGATGCCGGCATAGCGCGCGGCGAAGCGGTTGGAGCCGCAGGCCTTGAGCTGGTAGCCAAAGGTGGTGCGGCTGAGCAGGATGTACACCAGCACCGCCATCACAATGGCAATGATGATGCCGCCGTTGACCTGCGAGCCGGGGAACACCTTGTCCAGCCCCATCTTGGAGGTGGCCACGCCGTTGACGGTGGTCTTGTAGATGTAGGAGGTCTTGGTGTTTTCGATGATGTTCTTGAAGCTGCTTACGTCAAACGCCCAGGTGACCAGGTTGGCCGCAATCCAGTTGGTCATGATGCAGGCCAGCACCTCGTTGATGTTGAGCAGCGACTTGAGCATGCCGGGAATAGCGCCCCAAACCGCGCCGGCCAGCATGCCGCCCACAAACGCCAGCAGCCACACCAGCCATGCGGGGAAGTACATGGCCGGTTCGGCCATGCCCTGCGCAATCTGGAAGGTGACCAGCTCGCTGCCCTTCACGGGCAGGCTGAGGGCGATGAACAGCGTGGCCGCCGTACCGGCCAGATACTGACCGGGCGCGCCGATGTTGAACAGGCCGGTCTTATAGGCCACGGCCACAGACAGACCGGTGAGGATGACGGGGGTGGCACGGAACAGCAGGTTGCCCATGCTGGCAGGGTTGAAGCCGAAGGTGAGCGCGCCGGCTGCGCTGCGGCCGGTGGACAGCGGGCCCATGAATACCAGGCGGATGCCGTCCCAGGCACTCTTGAAGCCCAGCGCCGGGTTGCACAGGCCCACGATGAGGATGAGCACGCTGCCGGCAGTCAGACCGATGATGATGGACAGAAGCGACGCCATCACGGAACGGGTGCCGTCCTTGTGCCAGAAATTGTTCAGCTTATCCATCACTTCGCCACCTCCTGACGTTTGGCGCCCGCCATGTACAGGCCCAGTTCTTCCACCGTGACCTGTTTGGGATCAAACTCGCCCACAATCTCGCCCTCGTACATCACAAGAATACGATCGGAGAGGTTCATGACTTCGTCCAGTTCGAGGGATACCAGCAGCACCGCCTTGCCTGCGTCGCGCTGCTTGACCAGCTGGCCGTGGATGTACTCAATGGCGCCCACGTCCAGGCCGCGGGTGGGCTGCACGGCAATGATCAGCGGCATATCGCGGTCGATCTCTCGCGCCACGATGGCCTTCTGCTGGTTGCCGCCGGACATGCTGCGCACGGTGGTCACAGCGCCCTGACCGCTGCGCACGTCGTACTGCTCAATGAGGCTGTCCGCGTAGGCGCGCACTTCATCAAATTTGATGAATCCGCCCTGCTGGAACCTGGGCTCCTGGAAGCGCTGCAGCACCATGTTCTGCTCCAGCGTGAAGTCCAGAATCAAACCGTGCTTGTGGCGGTCTTCGGGAATGTGGCTCATGCCGGCGCGGCTGTGATCCAGCACGGGCAGGGTGGTTACGTCCTTGCCGCACAGGGTCACCTTGCCTGCGGACGCCTTTTCCAGGCCGGTCAGCGCGTAGACCAGATCGGTCTGGCCGTTGCCGTCGATGCCGGCGATGCACACAATCTCGCCCTTGCGCACGTTGAAGCTCACGTTATGCACGGCGTCGCGCTTGTACAGCTTGGAGGGCACGCACAGGTTTTCCACTGTGAGCACGTCGTCGGTGGGATGGGGATCGTCCTTTTCCACCACCAGCTGCACGGGACGGCCGACCATCATGCTGGAAAGCTCCGCCTTGGTGGTGGATGCGGTATCCACCGTGCCCACATAGCGGCCCTTGCGCAGTACCGTTACGCGGTCGGAGACGGCCATGATCTCGTTGAGCTTATGGGTGATGAACAGGATGCTCTTGCCTTCCTTGGTGAGGCCGCGCATGATGTCCATCAGCTCGTCAATCTCCTGAGGAGTGAGCACGGCGGTGGGCTCGTCAAAGATGAGCACCTCATTGTCGCGGTAGAGCATTTTGAGGATTTCCACGCGCTGCTGCATGCCAACGGTGATGTCCTCAATTTTGGCGTCCAGGTCCACCTTCAGGCCGTAGCGCTCGCTGAGCTCCTGCACCTTCTTGCGCGCCTGCTTCTTTTTGAGGAAGCCCAGCTTGGTGTCCTCCGCGCCAAGGATGATGTTGTCCAGCACCGTAAACACGTCGATGAGCTTGAAGTGCTGGTGCACCATGCCGATGTGCAGGGCGGTGGCGTCGTTGGGGTCGTTGATTTTGACCACTTCGCCGTCCTTTTTGATGGTGCCTTCTTCGGGCTGGTACAGGCCGAACAGCACGCTCATCAGCGTGGATTTGCCCGCGCCGTTTTCGCCCAGCAGCGCGTGGATTTCTCCGCGGCGAAGCTGCAGGGTGATATCGTCGTTGGCCTTGATACCCGGGAATTCCTTTGTGATGTGGAGCATCTCAATAACGTACTCCGGGGCGTTATTCATCTGCGTCCACCTCTCTTTCTGTCGTAATCGACGGAAGTTGCCAATTTATCACTATCTATTTTATCAGCCCCCTGTGCAAAAAGCAAGGCCGAAGCGGTGGAAAGAAAGACATTTCAGACAACTCAATATCAGTTTTCAAAAAACTGATAAAACGCTTTTCAATAACGTTCAAATGTGGTATACTTCCATCCATACCGTTTGCTTTCAAGGAGGATGTTATGAACCGCACACCGCTTCGTCAGCGTTCCCTGCCCGACTATACCCGTGCCGAGGAGCTTTTTCACATGATATCGCACATCGTGGGCGGCGCGATGGGCGTGGCCGTGCTGGTATTGTGCATCGTGCGTTCGGCTCTGCATCACAGCGCCTGGGGCGTGGTGGCCAGCTGCATCTACGGCGCATCGATGATCCTGCTGTATACCATGAGCGGCATTTATCACGGCCTCACCCATCCCACGGCCAAGCGCGTGTTTCAGGTGCTGGATCACTGCACCATCTACTACCTGATCGCCGGCACCTACACGCCGGTTCTGTTCTGCGCCATCCGTCCGCAGCATCCGGGCTGGGCGTGGACGCTGTTTGGCCTGGTGTGGGGCTGCGCAGCCGCAGCCACGGTGTTTACCGCCATCGACCTCAAGAAATACGCCAAGCTGTCCATGATCTGCTATCTGGCCATGGGCTGGTGCATCGTGGTGGCCATCAAGCCCGCGCTGCAAGCCGTGCCGCACGCCGGGCTGTGGTGGATCTTCTTTGGCGGCGTGGCCTACACGGTGGGCGCGGTGCTCTACGGCCTTGGCAAGAAGAAGCGCTGGATGCACGCGGTGTTCCACATCTTTGTGATTCTGGGCAGCCTTTTGCAGTTCATCGGCATTTATGGGTGGATGCTGTAAGCCTGCCCTTGCGCAGGATGTTTGCGTGTGGTAGGATGAAGTACAGCACCATCAGCACAGGGAGATATGCATGCATTTCAGACTGATCACCGAAACCGACGAAATCTGGGAGGACGTGCGGGCATACGCACAAGCCTGCTCCTGGAGAGCCGGAGCCTCTCTGGCAGCCAGCATGGCCGCTCATACCCTCGCCGATTGGGAGCGCGTTGCGGTCGCACTGGACGGCGCGCGCATCTGCGCGTTCTGCACCGCCGCCAAAACGGACTGCATCCCGGATCTTCCGTACACGCCTTACGTCGGCTATGTATTCGTGGATGAAGCGTATCGCGGAAACCGCTTGAGCGAAAGGCTCATCCAGTTTTGTGCGGATTATTTGAAATCGGTCGGCTTTCAGGAGCTGTATCTCATCAGCGACCATGTTGGCCTGTATGAAAAATACGGTTTTTCCGTCATCGACCGGCAGATGGCTCCATGGGGATCGGAAGAAAAAATCTACCGCAAAGCCATCCTCTGACCCGCTAAAAAACCCGAGCCGCGATTTTGCGGCTCGGGTTTTTGGGAATTACAGCTTCCACTTGCTGAACACGTTCTTCTTCCAGAAATCCATGGCGGGTCCGAAGATGAGCGCGGCGATGATGGTGCCCTCGCGCAGGGTCCACTCGGTGCCGAAGATGAGCGTGAGTACCACGGACACCAGCACCAGCACGATATCGATCTTCTGCCTGAGCTTGCCCATGGTGGTGCCGATGCGCTCGGCAATCATCTGGATGCAGCCTTCCATGGGCGTGCGCATGAGGTGCGTCTCCAGCACCATGGTGCAGCCGAAGGCGCTGATGAGGAACGCCAGCACGCACACGATGAGGCGCACCGGATAGAACGTGAACGCCACATTCTTCAGCACCGTGTACAGGAAGAAGTTGAGCACAGAGCCGCCCAGGGTGATGTAGAGGATCTGCAGAAACTCCGTCTTGCGGAACCTGCGGCCTTCCATCACAATCTGGCCCACAAAAAAGCTGCCGTGGAACAGCATGGAAAACGTGCCCACCTTCATGCCGATGACGTCGGCGATGGTGGTGATGGCCGCATCCACCGGCAAAACGCCGATGCCCGCCTTGATGGCAAAGGCGACCGAGGCATAAACCAGCAGAATGCCCAGCAGCGTATACCCAATTTTCTTGACCATGGCGCATCAAACCCCTTTATTGTCTGATAATGGCATTGTACCACGAATCATTCAAAAAAGCCCGAAAAATTTTTTCAAAAAGGGCTTGCATTTTTCAAACATCTCTGTTATACTAATCAAGCTGATTTGAGGAGCACCTCAAAAAGCATGTGGGCTCGTAGCTCAGCTGGATAGAGTGTTTGACTACGAATCAAAAGGTCGTGGGTTCGAATCCCGCCGGGCTCACCAGTGAAAACCCTTGTAAATCAAGGGTTTTCTTCTTTTTTTGCCCGAAAATAAATAGCCTCAAAAACCCGAAATTAACCCCTAAAATACCCATTTTATCGCACTTCTGGGGGTCAAATCGGGGGTCAAAATACCCCGCCACGAAGGCGGGGCTTTTTCATTTCTTCACGATGCACTTGTAGTACTTCGCTGTCTTGTCCTCCACAGCGTCGGCATCCTCCAGCCACGCCTTGGCCAGACAGGCAAACACCATCGGATCGGTCAGACCGAACTTCTTCAAGATCATGCCGTCATCCATGTATCCCGTGTCTGTGCCGTCGTAGTGGATGCGCTCCGGGCTGTCCTCTTCCATAGCCATATAGCGGCCACGGGAGTCTCTGCGTCTGCGCATCTCAGGGCGGTCGTTCATCTCGGAGTACATACCACGATCGTCATAGCTGCGCATCTCGCGGCCATTTCCACGGCTGGCAGCGTATCTCATCATCAGAGGGTTAGCCACCAGCGCCACCACCTTCCGCAGCAGGCTCTGTGCCGTCAATGCTGATAGCAGCGCAGAACCTGGGGTACCAAGACTTTCTGTGTCCTACGGCTCCGACACTACCATTGTAGCACATCTGTTTGTGAATTTTGTTGAAAAGTGTTGCATTTTTAGTCTGATTTGGACAGTTGGGGAAAAATTTTATTTTTTCTGAAAAAGGTGTTTACATAGATGTACACCCTATGATATCATGTAGCCACATCGAACGAGAAAGGAGGAAACCAAATGCCCACCAATCAGGAAAGCCTTGATATCAAGAAGGCAATGGCCTACGACCTGCTTATCATCCTCAAGGGCAAAGAGGATCAGACTTTCACGGCTGACGAACTGGAAAAAATCATCCAGGCGTACATTGTAGACCTGACGCAGAAGTGAGCGCACGGGGCGGGGAACCGCCCCAGCCCTCAAGGAAGGATGAAAGGCCATGGGCAAGTACGACGCCCAGACAAAATGGGCAGCCGCGCACACGACACGCGTTGTCATGAATCTAAACCACAATACTGATGCAGACATTCTCGACCGGCTGGAAACGGTAGAGAGTAAGCAAGGGTATATCAAGAAAGCCCTTAGGGCTTACATGGAACAGGAAGACAAACCACAGAGGTAAACAAAAAGCCGCCTAAGTGCTGGAACACTCAGACGGCAACCTTCACCACTCAAGCACGACCAAGAATAGCAAGGCACTAGGATTATACCATCAACCCGCCTCGCTGTCAAAGAAAGAAAGCGAGGCATTTTATTATGTTGAAGATCTACGTGAACACCTGGGCTACCAGCAGTACACGGGATCTTTCAGACATAACGATCTTCCTTCATCGTTTCTTCATATCGGGTGAACACGGACTCGCCGCTGCCGACGGCCGCCATACCCAGCGTTGCGCCGGTAAAGCGCTTGCCCATGCGCAGGCCTTCGTCGCTGAGGTACGCCGCGTCGATCTCGCACAGGCGTTCTTCCTCCAGCCACAGCGCACGCTTTGCGCCGCTGGCGGTGATGCGCAGCTTTGCCTTCGCACCGGCATGTTCCCGGAGCACGGTGGTTTTGCGCTCCGTGCCAATCTGCTCCTCCAGCACAATCTGTCCGTCCGTGTTCAGGCCGAACAGGTAGAAGCTGTTCTCGTCGTAATAACCGCACAGACCGGCCATGCCCTGCGTCATGGCGGATACGTCCGCCTCCACGCTCTGCGCAAAGAGCTTCTCGCGCTGACGGCGCATGAGCAGGCTGACGGGCCCGATGGTGTTGGGATCGCTGCCGGCCGTCATCGTCCAGCCGTTTTCCGTGGCTTTTGCATACGTGCGCCAGTCGGAGCGCGGCGCGATGAAATCCGCCTCGCGGATGGGCTCATCCTGCCATTCATGCGCGGAAAGAGGCATCTGCTGCAGGCAGCTGGGACCTTTGAGGCCGTTGACCATGGGCCAGCCGTCCGCCGTCCACGTCATGGGATCCAGCGCCGTTTCGCGGCCCAGCATGGTGCAGCCATCCACATCGCGGCCGCACAGGTAGGTCATGTACCAGCGTCCATCGGCCAGCATCACAGGCTTGCCGTGGCCGCTGCGGCGGATGGGGGCTTCCATCTCTTTTCGGCCAAGGATGGGATTATGCGGGCAGGGCTGATAGGGCCCGTACAGGCTGCGGGAGCGCGCCACGGTTTCCATATGGCCCGCGCCGGTGCCGCCCTCGGCCTGGAACAGGTAGTACCAGCCGTCCTTCTTGAGGATGTGCGGTCCTTCGGTCTTGACGCGCACGGAGCCGAAGTAGATCATCCTCGGTTCCCCGATCATATAGCCCTTCTCGTCGATCTCCACGATCTGCGCGCCGGGGTTGGTGACCACGTAGCGCCGTCCGTCGTCATCGGTGAAAAGGGACGGGTCGATGCCGTTGATGTCCAGAAAATGTGGCTCATCATACGGGCCTTCGGGTTTTTCCGCAGAGGTGATCATCTGCAGGCGGAAGGGAGCGGTATCGCGCCTGAGGGTGGCAATCACCCAGAAGCGGCCCTTGTAGTAGGAAAGATCCGGCGCCCAGTAGCCGTGGCCGCCGGGCAGGCCCACGATGCCGGACCATTCCAGCTTTTCGATGGCATGGCCGATGGTGTGCCAGTGCACCAGATCCTTCGAGTGGGAAATGGGCAGGCAGGGGAACTGCACAAAGGTGGAATTGACCAGGTAGTAGTCGTCGCCCACGCGCAGCACGGACGGATCGGGATAGAAGCCGCGGCGCACCGGATTGCGGTAGGCATTTTCCAGCGGGAATCCCGCGCGCGCCTCCAGCACGGCCAGCACGTCAGCATATCCGCATTCCTTTGCGATGTCCAGCGCCGTCACGCCGTTTTTGTCGCCGCGAAGGGGATCAAACCCCAGCACGTCCACCACGTAGGCCGCCAGCTCGGCGTTGCCGGACAGGGCGGCATGGTGCAGCACATCGCGGCCATCCCCGTCGCATTCCAGCGCAATCACGTGGCTCTGCTCGCACAGCGCGCGCAGCATGTCCAGCCGTCCCAGCCTTGCGGCTTCACGGGGGAAAGCGCCCTTTTCGTCGGGGGCGAGATTGGATAAATTCCCATCGCGCACCTGGCGGCGCAGCTCGTCTGCTGTTTCCATGTGCAAAAGCGCAACGAGTTCTTCACGGAGCACCGTGTTCACAGCCTTTCGCCTTCTTTCTCAAGCACCCCGACGATAAGGGAGCGCTTACCTTTTGGCATTGACTACAAAAAACCGCTTTTTGCAGTCCCGTTTCATCTTGCCTGTTTCTATCTCTTATGATAAAGTATTCCCAAGGTTTTTTCGTTGTATTTATCATCTGAAAATATGTAATTTCGATTTTGGTGGTGAAAAAATGCCCTACATGATCAATTACAAGGAGGAAGCCAGCCCTCATCTGAGCCACACGCATGTATATTATGAGATGGTCTATGTGCGCGAAGGCGAGGTGGCCATGACCATTCAGGGCCGCGAATATTACGTGAAAGCGGGCAGTCTGGTATTTCTCAACCAGTTTGACGAGCATTCCACCCGGCTTCTCTCCGACACCTACAAGCGCTACTATCTGCGCATCCCGCCCATGCAGCTGCGTGCTTTCCACAACGACGTGCTGCTTTTGTCCGTATTCCGCATGCGCAGCTCGTCCTTCCCCTACATTCTTTCCACCGACGACGCCAAGCCGCGCTTTGACAACTACTTTTCCATGATCCTGGACACCTACCAGCGCGGCGGCCCGTATTCCGACGAGCGGCTGGATGCGCTCATCACCCTTGTGCTCACCGATGCGCAGCAGCTCCGCCCGGACATGTTCACGCCGCCCAACACCCTGTCCTTTCTGCCCATTCAGGACATTCTGGACGAATTGGATCAGCGCTTTGCCGAAAAATTCTCCCTGGCGGATCTCGCCCACCGCTACCACGTGAGCCCGGGCTGTCTGTCCTCGCACTTTCACGAGCAGGTGGGCATGAGCCCCATGCAGTACGTCACCCAGCGCCGTCTCACCCACGCGCGCGTGCTGCTCATCAAAACCAACCTCAACGTGGCCAAGATCGCCGCCCTCTGCGGCTACAACGACGCCAGCAACTTTGTGCGCCGCTTCCGCCAGCAATACCACGTCACGCCTCTTCAATTCCGCGCCGAAGAGCGCAACACCACCGCCATGTTCATGGCCAAACACATCTCCGGCCCCGGCCTCGAGGATGAGGGCTGAGCCCTCAACGGCACACCGCGCACCCGGTGGGGTGCGCGGGTCTTGTTTGTTTGGGGATGCGGATAAGACCGCCGGGGCACATGCGGGTGCCCCGGCTCGCTTGACGGTATGGGGATTCCAGTGAGTTGGATGGGTTAGGCCGCCCCTCCTCGGAGGGAGTCGGGGCTCGCTTGAGTGCAAAAAAGCTGCATACAAAACAAGCGGCTGATCACAGGATCGGCCGCTTGTTTGCATATCAAACTCAAACCGTCGAGCGAAGCGAGATGCTTCACTCCTTCACTCCCTCACGCTGGCCCCAGCGTGAGGGCACATCCGCGCAGCCCATGTGTTTCTTGGCCGCGCGCAGTTCCACGTAGCAGCCGCACAGGGCGCACATGCCGCGGTTCAGGTGATCGCAGGTTCTGCACACGGCCAGCCGGGACAAACGCGCATCCTCGTCCGCGCGCTTGTCATCCGGCAGCAGGGCGATGAGCTCCTGCATGTTTTTTGCCAGCGCCGCTTCGTCCGGCATGTCCTCCAGCAGGCAGCGGCGGCAGGGTTTGCGGGATAGTTCGTCCATTGTTTAGCGCAGTTCGATGCTGGCCACGCAGCAGGCGGGCAGGGTGATGGTGACCTTGCCGTCCTCCACCTTCACGCCGTCAAAGGCTTCCACGGCGATGGGAGAGGCGTCAAAGTCGTTGTACTGGCCCATTTCGCCCTTCACGATGCGGCCGCAGGCTTCCTTGGCGCACACGCCTTCCAGCGTGATGGTCTCGCCCTCGTCGGCGCTCAGGTTGGCCACCGTCAGGGTGATCACGCCGTCCTTTTCGGAGGCGGAAGCGGTGATCTTGCCAATCTGCCACTGGTCCTCGCCCACCATGCCGCTTTCCACGAAGCAGTCCACTTCCCTGGCGTCCTGATGGTTCTTGTACAGGTCGAACACATGGTAGGTGGGGGTGAGCACCAGCTTGTCGCCCTCGGTGAGGATGACGGCCTGCAGGACGTTGACGGTCTGGGCCAGGTTGGCCATGACCACGCGGTCGCAGTTCTGGTTGAAGATATTGAGGGTGATGGCGGCGATCAGCGCGTCGCGCATGGAGTTCTGCTGGTAGAGGAAGCCGGGGTTGGTGCCTTCTTCCACGTCATACCAGGCGCCCCACTCGTCCACGATGAGGCCCACGCGCTTCTCGGGATCGTGCTTGTCCATGATCTTGCTGTGGTTTTCCACCAGCTCCTTCATGCGGCTGGCGCGCACGAGGGTTTTGTAGAAATCGCTCTTGCTGAAGCCGGTGGCAGCGCCCTTGTGAGCCCACTCATCGCCGCAGAGGGTGTAGTAGTGCAGGGTGAGGGCGTCCATGAACTTGCCGGCGCGCTCCATGAGCACATCGGTCCAGTTGTAGTCGGCCACGTTGGGGCCGCAGGCGATGCGGTAGAGCTTGTTGTCGCCGTAGTTGCGGCAGAAGGTCTGGTAACGGCGGAACTCATCGGCGTAGTATTCGGGGCGCATGTTGCCGCCGCAGCCCCAGCTTTCGTTGCCCACGCCCCAGTAGCGCACGTTGAAGGGCTCCTTGCGGCCGTTCTCCCAGCGCTTGCGCACCACGGTGGAGTCGCCCTCGGAGTTGAGGTATTCCACCCACTCGGCCATCTCGCGCACGGTGCCGCTGCCCACGTTGGCGTTGATGTAGGGCTCGCAGCCGATCTGGTCGCACAGCTCCAGGAACTCATGGGTGCCGAAGCTGTTGTCCTCCACCACATAGCCCCAGTTGGTGTTGACCATGCGCTTGCGCTGCTCCTGCGGGCCGATGCCGTCCTCCCAGTGATATTCATCGGCAAAGCATCCGCCGGGCCAGCGCAGCACGGGCGCCTTGATGTG
Source organism: bacterium (assembly GCA_029009515.1). Lineage (GTDB taxonomy): Bacteria > Bacillota > Clostridia > Christensenellales > Aristaeellaceae > Limiplasma. Next base: position 7,282 of record JAQXJZ010000041.1, on the reverse strand, counting down.
CTTCATGGCTTCCACGGCGGCGGTGCGCATGCCGTTGACGTTGGGAATCTGGCTGTCCTTGCCTACAAAGAAGCCCTGATAGATGCAGCGGCCCAGATGCTCGGAGAAATGGCCGTAGATATTCTTGTTGATGGTGCCCTTGCTGCGGGCGGGATTCAGCGTGATCTTTGCCATGGTAATCCTCCCTTGATGAATGATTGTATGTCATGTAAGAAATGAAAGTTTCTTTGCTAACATCTTAGCAGGCTTTATGGCGTTGTCAATCGCAAAATCTCAAGGTTTATTGAAAAAAGCCAACCCACTCGCGGGCTGGCTTTGTATGAAAGAATATTGCTTACTGCACGGCGGATGCGAACGCCTCAAAGAAATCCGGGCAGCTCCAGGTGCCGCAGGCGCTCACGCTGTCCTCGGCGGTCATCAGCTGCAGGGTGAGGCCGCAGCTGAGGCCAATCTGCATGGAGGTGCTGCCGCTGAAGGCGGTGTTCTGGTAATCGGCGCAGTCCAGCAGGGTGGCCATCAGCTCCTGCGCCTGCGCGCCTTCCGCTCGGCCCACGCCCTCCAGCTCAATCCACGCCACGTCGTCGGACGCGCACAGGGTATCGGCCAGGGTTTCGGCGCCAATCACCGCGCCGCCGGCATAGCTCACGCGCTGGAACGCGCGCAGCACGCCGTCCACATGGGCCGCCACCAGCGCGCCGCCCAGATCCTGCACGGCATACACGGTTTCTCCGCAGGCCACCACGTTGCTCACCACGCCGCCGCTGCCAAGGGCGGGCTCCACATTGAACTCGCTCACAGCGCCCATGTCCGCGCCCAGCAGATCAGAGGGCAGCACTTCAGGCTCCTCCAGCATGCGGTAGGTGGCGCCCTGAAGGGTGATGAGCGGGAAGCTGGCGCTTTCGGACTGGCTGAACAGGCTGCCCGCCTGACGCTTCATGCCGGCGCTCATGGTGATGCTGCCCTTGGGCACCTCCGCCGTGCGCATCATGACGGCAGGCGCGGGAACGTCGCCGGCGGAATGGCTGTCCAGCACCTGCGCGGTGGTCACGGGGGTCTGCGTGTCCTGTGCGCCCAGATCCATGGACATCACCGCGCCCACGCAGATGACCAGCGCGGCGCACACCGCCAGCACCGGGCGCAGAACCGCTGCACGGGTGGGTTTTTGTTTCTTTTCCGCAGCCTCGATGCGGATTTTACACAGAAGCGTCATGTCCGCTTCCAGGCCGCCCAGCTGCTTCTGGGCGATAGACGGCAGCTGCTCAAGTCGTTTCATTGAGCAAACCCTCCTTCATCCTTCAGGATTTCCTCCAGCTTTTTGCGCGCGCGCGAAAGACGGCTGGAGATGGTGCCTTCGGGCAGATCCAGCATCTGCGCAATCTCGCTGATGCCGTAGCCCTGATAGTAGTAGAGAAGAATCGTTTCGCGGAACGCCGCCGGCAGGCTGTGAACGGCTTTCATCACAACCTCCTCGTCGTCGCGGCGGTCGGTATCGTCCGGCGCGGGGATCATTTCAAACGCGGGGCTGCCAAGCACCACGCGTTTGACCCACGCGCCTCTCCACAGATCGCGGCAGCGGTTGAGGGCCACCTTGAGCAGCCACGCCTTTTCGCGTCCCTCTTCCAGCTGGGGCGCATTGGTGATCAGGCGCACAAACACGTCCTGACACACATCCTCGGCGCGCTGCCGGTCGCCCAGATAAAAGTAGCTCACGCGAAGCACGTCGGTAGCGTACTTTTCATACAGTTCCTCGTAATAGTTCATGCCCGAGCCTCCGTTTTTGCCCGGGGCGTTTTGCACTTCGGGCGTACTGTGCTCATCCATCCAACGAACCAGCCTTCCTGTTTCTTGCAGATCTTTTCAAAAAAACTGGATTTTCTTTTCCAGCATTATTCTGCCCATCCAGCGCCGCGCCATGCGGACATGAAAAAAGAACCGGCTTTGTCTGCCCGGTTCCGTTTTCATCGCTTCAGCCACGACCGTCTGCGCCTGGGCTCCTCATAGAGCGGCACGCAAACGGGCACGGGCATCTGACTGGTGGGCACGCAGTCCTCGCCGTCCTCGTCATCGTCGTCTTCGGGGATGAAGGCGCTGATGAGCTCGTCCAGCTGCGCTTCCTCCTCCTTCTCCCGACGGGGCGCAAAGGAGGGCGGCTTCATGAGAGACGGCTGCGCGGGCGCCGCATCCTCCACCAGCACCGGTCTGGCTGCCGGCTTGGGCGCGGGCGCAGGCTTGCGCAGGAGCGCATCCGGCGGCATGGGTTTCAGAAGCGCCGTCATGCGCTCACCTCCTTCATGATTGTAACAGCTATTATAGCATAGCCGCGGCAGAAAACCAACGCGAACGTCTGTCCGCCTAAGGAGGTGAAAATTACTCGGTCACCAGCCAGGTATCCGGCGTGTCATAGAGGATATCCTCCAGCAGTTCTTCCAGCGCCTGCTGGGTTTCGCGGTCGGCAATGCCGGTGAGCGCCTTACCCTGCATGTAATCGCGCTGGAAGGCGATGATGGCGTTTTTGGTGTTGGTGCCCACGGTGCCGGTCAGATGCCTTTGGGCCAGAATGCCCAGCTTGTTGAGCCATTGCTGCAGCCTGAGCACCTTATCGCCGCTGCAGTTGTAGCGGATGGTGGTGTCCACGCGGTCCTCAGGCAGGCCAAAGCCCAGCACCTGCGAGTTGTCCAGCCGGTAGCGGTTGCGCTGCACGGCGGACGGGTTGTTGCCCTCGATGACGTGGATGATCACGCGGCCCTCGCTGTCGTAGGCGCAGTATTCCACCAGCGCCACGTGCTCGGTATCGCCCGCCTCGTTGTAGCTGAAGAACATCAGGTCGCCGGGGCGCGGGATGTACTCGTTCTTTTCCAGGTTGTGATCATCGCCGCGCAGCCACTGGTAGCCCCACGCAGGCACATTGCCCTTGCGGTACACAAAGCGCCCGCGTCTGAGGAACCAGTCGCGGCCGGTGTTCTGGCCGCTCCAGTGCGGATAGACGTTTTCCAGCAGCGCCGAGCCGTTCTGCTGATCCACCTGATCAATGCACCAGCACACAAACTCCGCGCACCATGCCGCGTTGGGATCGCCGCTCCATTCGCCGTACTTGGTGCGGTTGTTGCCGCCCTCCGTGTAGCCGATCTCCTTTTCAGCCACGGCCAGCAGATCCGCCACATAGCCCGGCACCTCGCCCGGATCGATGCGGCGCTCCCACTCCTCGCTCTCCTCCACGTCGGACGCCGCATATACCAATTCCGGCGTTTCCTCCATTGCCATGGGCGCGGGCGTGGGCGTAACAATGGCCAGCAAAGCCTCCTCATCCAGCTCTTCCGCCAGACACAGGCACGGCAGCAGGCACAAAAGCAGTACGAACAGTCGCTTCACAAAGCAACACTCCTCATCATCGTTCCCCCTTGCGGTCGCCTTGCGACCGCAAAACACGGGATTCTTAAGGGCGAAGCCCTTAAGCGGGTGCAGGGCAGCGCCCTGCAAGCGCCCTGCCGTCCCCCTTACCGCCCAAACGCCTCAATCCCTCGCAGCAGCTCAAACTCGCGGATCGACCTCACGGTGGTGAACATCTTGCGGGTGAGGATGGCGCCGGAGCGGTAGAAGAGGCAGATGAAGGGCACGTCGGCGGCAAACTGGCGCTGGATTTCCTGCGAGGTGTAGGCAAACCCGGCCTGATCCTCCTTTTCGCGCAGCTCGTCGATGAGCTCGGTCATGGCGGTGGAGTTGTAGCGGCCGTAGTTCTGGGTGTTGCCCTTGCGCAGGGTAAAGCCCATATCCGGCACCACGTCCATCTGGAAGGCGCACAGGCACATATCCCACGATCCGCCGGATTCCAGCATGTTGAGCGTATCGGCGTAGCTGGAGGTGGTGATGTTGACCCAGATGCCCACCTCGTAGAGCATATCCTTGATCATATTGGCGGTTTCAAAGCGCACGTCGTTTTCCGGGTCCTCGTAGACATAGAGGCTGAGCACAAGGTGCTTGGGCTCCTCCGCGCCTTCCACGGGAAAGTCCAGAATGCCGTTGTTGTCCAGATCGCTCCAGCCCTCGGCGGCCAGAATTTCGCGCGCCTTGTCGGGGTTGAAAACGAAGGAGGATTCCTGATCGTAATACAGCCAGCTGTCGGAGGGATAGGGCGTGTCGGCGTCGAGGGTCATGCCCATGTACACGTTCTGGGAGATGAGATCCTCATTGATGGCATAGCGGATGGCCTTGCGGACGTTGACGTTGTCCAGCGGGAAGGAGCGCTCGCGGTGGTTGAGCAAGAGCACCTCCAGCTGGCGCGTGGAATAGCTGATAGACAGGGACGTGTTGCCGCTGCGGTACTGCGCAGCCGCGACGGAGCGGGTGAACACGGTATCCACGCGGCCGTACTCGTAAGCGGTGATCATGTCCTTGTTGTTGGGGTAGAACGTGACCGTGATCTCCTGCACCTGCGGCTGCATCTGCCACCACTTGGGGTTGGCGTTGAGCAGCATGTGGCTGCCGGCCTCAAAGCCGGTCATGATATAGGGGCCGGTGCCCACGGGATTGGCGCTGTAGATCTGCGAAGCAGGCACGATGGGAAAGGTCATGCTGTACAGCAGGCCGTAATATGGACGCGCGGCCTTCACCTCCACGGTGCGCTCGTCGCGCGCCTTGAAGGAGGACACCATGTAGCGGATGTTGGCGTAGAAGCCGTTGTCCTCCGCCATCTCGTCCTTGGACAGGCTGAGGATAAAGTTGCCGCACTCAGCCACGTCGTTGGCGGTCAGCGGCGTGCCATCGGAGAAGGTGATGTTTTCGCGCAGTTTGAACGTCCACGTCTTGCCGCCGCCGGTTTCGGTCCAGCTTTCGCACAGAAGGGGCTGGGGCAGGCCGTTGTCGTCAATGGTGACAAGGCTTTCGTACATCAGCGCGTAGAGCGACATGATATCGCGCTCCTGCGGGATGAGCGGCGTAACCTGCGTGGTGCGCGTGGACACCATGCCGATGATGAGGGAGTCCTCCACGCTCTGCGCAAGGGAAAAGGACGGCAGCAGCGCAAGGCACAGGGTGAGACAGATGAGGCGTTTCATGCATCAACCTCCAAAATACAGGCGTTTGTAAACGGCAAAGGCGCTCAGCACGCGGGTGACATAGCGCTTGGTGTTGCCCTCGATCATGTTTTCCAGCCTGATGGTGCGGCCATCCGCGCTGTACTCGGACGAATTCAGCCAGTTGCGCACCTCGCCCTGTCCGGCGTGGAAGGCGGCGGCCACCAGAATGGGATCGCCGTTAAAGAGGCCGGAGAGGTAGTTGAGATACCAGCAGCCAAACTCCGCGTTGGTCGCAGGATCGTACATCAGATCAAAGGAATAGGGCTCGGCCCAGTCCAGCTTGCCGTGGATCCACTCGGCGGTTTCGTCCATCAGCTGCATCAGGCCCCTCGCGCCGGTGCTTTCGGCGGTGGCGTCCGGGCGGAAGGAGCTTTCGTTGAGCATGATGGCGGCCACAAAGGCGGGCGAGAGATTGTAGCGGGACGCGGTGGAGGTGAGGATGTCCTCGTAGCGGATGGGGTGCGCTTCCACAATGGCCTGCTGTTTGGCAGCGCGCTCCTCCAGCACCTGCTGCATCTGCGTCTGCGCGCCGCGGGTGAGCACAAACAGCACAATGGGAATAAGCACCGCCACAAACGCGGCAATGCCCAGCCACGGCACGCGGCGGAACCACTCCAGATCGCGCTCGTCCTCCTCGTACTCCTCCTCTTCCACGCGCCAGTCCTCAGGCTGTTTGGGCTGGGGCTGATGCATGTAGCCGCGCTGCATCACGGGCGGCGCATCTTCCGGCGCAGGCGCGGGCATCTGCGCACGCGGCGGCGGATAGGACATGCCGGAGGGCTGCTGGGGCTGGACGGGCGCATAGCTGGGATACTGCGGGCGCTGGGCGTACTGCGCGCCATGGCGGCGGCGGATGGGCTGCGCGGCCAGATCAGCTTCCATCTGACGCTGCGCCTCCACCAGCTCCTGCGGATAGCCCGCCTCCTCATAGGGCGACGCGGTCTGCACCGGCTGCGGACGGCGGCGCAGGGGACGGCCCAGCGCATCCACAGGCACTTCAGCCTGACGCGGCGCGGCGGTCACGCGCGGGCCCTGCGGGCGGTTCTGCAAGGGCATGTTGTTCTGCTGCGCCACACGCAGCCAGTCGGGAATCTCCGGGCTGGCGGGCGCATCAAACTGCGGGCCTTGCGGCTCAGCAGGCGCAGGTGCGGCTACAGGCTGGGGCTGAGGCTCCGCCTGCACGCGGCGGCGGCGCGGCTGCTGCATCTCCGGGCTGGGCTGAAAGGGATTGTCCGGAATGCCGTACTCGTCCGGATAGGCCACGCTCTGCACAGGCACGGGATCATCGCTGAGGGAGGGCAGCTTTTTCATCACGCGCGGGTCGCTTTTGGGCGCGCTGGCCACGGCGTGCACGCGGTACTCCGGCAGATCGCTCTGATCCTTGGGCTCGGCGCGGTGGCGCACGATGGGGCCGCCGACGCCCGGCGCGCGGTGCATCTTCTGCTGCTGTTCCCTGCGCCGGCCTTCCGTGACCGAAGGCACGTAGGAATAATCCACCGGCGCGTATTCGTCCTGCGGATTGTTCGAGGGATCGGGATAAAAGGTCATGCGTTCTCCTTCCGGGCGGCGGCGAGCCACCCTTCGTACAGCTTGCGTACCGTTTCTGCCAGCGCCTCCAGCGGTTGATCGGCATTGATGATCACATCGCTGCGCGCGGCTTTTTCGGATACCGGCATCTGGCTGCGGATACGCGCAAGCGCCGTTTCGCGGTCGAAGCCGTTGCGGCTGAAAAGGCGCGCGATCTGCACCTCCTCCGGCACGGTGACGCAGGCAATCAGGTCGCCCATGTGCTGCATATTGGCTTCAAAGAGCAGCGGTACATCCAGTATAACGATCTCCGCGCCCGTTTCGCGGCAGGTATCCAGCTGCCGGAGCATTTCGCACTGGATGAGCGGATGGGTGATGGCGTTGAGCTTTGCCAGATTGTCCGGGTTGCCAAAGACGGCTTTGGACAGCGCGGGGCGGTCAAGGGTGCCATCGGCATGAAAAACCTGATTGCCGAAGGTTTCGCGGATCAGAGGCAGCGCTGCGCCGCCTTCAGCGGTGAGGCTGCGGCTGATCTCATCCGCGTCGATGATGGACGCGCCGAGGGTATGCAGCATGGAGGATACGGTGGATTTGCCGCAGGCGATGCCGCCGGTGAGGGCGATGGTGAGCATATGGCGTTCACGCCTTTCTGGTGGATTTGACTTGACGGCCGATTTTGGCCT
>JAQXJZ010000040.1 GCA_029009515.1 bacterium | reverse complement strand
GGAAACAACCTTCGTCCATTCGCCCTTAATGCCCTCGTTCCAGAACCAGTCATACTGCTCCTGGGTGAAGCCGTCGCCTTCTGCCACGGTGTAGCCTTCGCCCTTGGCATAGATCGCGTCGACCAACGCGCTGTACTTGTCGTAGATATCGGAGGTCGTCTGGGTCTGATAGTCCTTCAGGCCGACGATATCGTAGCTGTCCAGCGTAGTGGAGCCGACGTAGGCGTTGTCAAGGTAGACATAATAGGTGAAAATGATGTCGTCCGCGGTCACCGGTTCGCCGTCGCTGAAGAGCAGATCGTCGCGCAGCTTGGCGGTGTAGGTGGTGATGTCGGTCGCTTCGTCATATTTCACAGACAGATCCGCAGGACCCGTGTAGAGGTAGTCGGTTCCGTTGTAGGCAACGGTCTCGCCCTCGATGGCATTGTAGATGATGCCGCCCACGCGGTCGGTGGTCATCATGCCCAGCTGGGTCATGTCAACCACGTTCTGGTCATACGCGGTGTCAGCGAAGAAGGGGCTGAACTTCTGGGACAGAGTGCTGGTAGCCACAACCAGGGGAGTGTCGACGGATTCTTCAGCGATGGCGGTCACGCTCAGGAGCATGCACACAGCCAGCAGAAGAGCCAACAGTTTCTTCATAAATTGGTTCCTCCTTGATTTATTATTCATCTCTTATCCTGTCAGTAAAGAGATGTGTTCCATCTTCGTATTGTATCAACACTATGTGGTTATGTCAAGGTAATATCGCAAGATATGCGAATGCTTTTCGTATCTAAGGTGATGGGTGAAACACATTTATTTTGATTTTATGTGTGCGCTGTGTTATGCTAATATCGCTCGCTGGCCGCTTTGACGGCAATTTTTCCGGGCAGGGAGAACAGTTGTATGAAGGAACGGAAGTATAAAGAGGATTACGGGCTGAAAATGGTCATTGACGACCATGGCCGGGAAAAACGCGAAACGGTGTACCGCGGAGAATGGTTCCATCTGGATGCGCAGGAGCGCAAAAAAACGCTGCTGCATACAGGCGTGTGCGCGGTGGTGTTTGCGGTTTTTTATCTGGTATATCTGGAACGCAACTCGCCCAGCACCAGGTGCATGTATGTCTTTCCCATCGCGACCTGTGCGCTGCCCTGTTTCGTTTACTGGATCATGGGACTCTGGGGCATTTGGCGCACGCCTGAAAAGATGACCCGTGTTCAAAAGGAAAAAGGAATTGGACGCACGCTGCGCAGCGCCATCGGCTGCGCCGTGTTCATGGGCATGGCTGCCATTGGCGATATTGTGTTTATGTGCATCCATATGGAGCAGCACGCAAAGGCGGAGTGGGTCAGCTTCGGACTGATCGTGTGTGCGGCTCTTGCTGCAGTCAGAGGCTTTCTGGAAGCGCGGGACGCCCACAATCAGATCAAGTCGCTCGGAAAGGAGACGCAGTCCAAATGAAATGGTACACCAAACTGCTGGTAGCGCTGGGCGTTGGCACGCTGATTTTTGTCATCGTCGGCTTTGCGTACATCGTGCGCGCCAAGTACAGCATGAATGAATACGCGGTGCAGGTTGGCGCGGCTTTCAACGCCGCTACCATCGTCAACGCCACCGAAACGCACACGGATGAGCGGCAGGCGGTCATCGCCACCTACAACGGTCAGTCCAGCGTCATCGTGCCGGAAAACTACAAGGCGCTGCAGAGCTACCTCCGCCGTGATCATGCCATGCCTTTCTATGCGCGCGTCAGGACGGATAAGGCGCTGCATGTGAGCATCTGCGGCTGTAGCCACCTGTATATCGTCGGCGACAAGGACGGCCAGGGCGCCATGATCCGCTTTGAGACGGCTGGCAAAACCTTCGCGATGCATGTGCGCGGCGGCGACCTGTGGGATAAGATTGTCAAGGTGTGCATGGATGGCACCAGCAAGAACGCCAATCTTCCGCTGTAAGAAAGGAAGTATGCCTGATGAATTTCATGGAAATTGCCCAAAACCGCCAGTCCTGCCGCAGTTACAATCCTGACCGTATGGTGGAAAAGGAAAAACTGGACAGCATTCTGGAGGCTGCGCGCCTTGCGCCCTCCGCCTGCAACGGCCAGCCCTACCATCTGACGGTGTGCCATGGCGAAGTGGCAAAGGAAGTAGCCAAAGCGTCTACCGGTATGGGCATGAACCGCTTTGCGGCGCAGGCGCCGGTGATGATCGTGATCTCGGAAGAGGATTACGTCAAGTCCGCCGCGCTGGGCGCCAAGGTGAAGAATAACGATTATCGTTCCATTGATATCGGCATCGTCTGTGCCTATCTGACCGCCGAGGCAGAAGCCCAGGGCCTGAGCACCTGCATTCTCGGCTGGTTTGACGATCAGAAGATCCGCAGTCTGTGCGGGCTGAACAAGCCGGTCAGGCTGGTGGTCACGTTGGGCTATGCCGCCGATGGTGATCCGCTGCGCACAAAGAAGCGCAAGTCCATCGATGAACTGGTCCATCATAAAGGATAAGGGAGGACATACCAATGATCCGCGTAACGATTTACAACGAATATGTTCATGAGCGCGAGGATGAAGCCATCCGCGAAGTGTATCCGGAAGGCATCCACATGACGCTCAAACAGCAGCTTGAAGATGAAGAAATCACTGTCCGCACCGTGACACTGGACGATCTGCCCGATGGTCTGTCCGACGAAGTGCTGGCAGAAACCGACGTGCTGATCTGGTGGGGCCACATCCGCCATCGTGAAGTGCCGGACGAGGTGGCGCAGCGCGTGCAGCAGGCCGTGCTCAAGGGCATGGGCGCCATTTTCCTGCATTCTGCGCACCATTCCAAGCCCTTCCGCCTGCTCATGGGCACCAGCTGCAACCTGACCTGGCGCGAAGACGGCGACAGCGAGCTGGTGTGGGTGATCAATCCTGCGCACCCCATCGCGCAGGGCATTGGCCGCTTCATCAAGCTGGAGCATGAGGAAGCCTATGGCGAGCCCTTCACCGTGCCGGAACCCGACGAGCTGGTCTTCATCGGCACCTATGACGGCGGCGAGGTATTCCGCTCCGGCTGCTGCTACCGCAAGGAAAACGGCCGCGTGTTCTACTTCCAGCCCGGCCATGAATCCTACCGCACCTATCATCATCCGGACGTCATCCGCGTGCTCAAAAATGCCATTCACTGGGCCAATCCCATCTACCGCGTGCCGGAGCTGGTGTGCCCCCATGTGAAGAAGCCGCTTGAGGACTGATGCAGATGAAGTACGTTTCCATCAGCGGCTCGGTAGCTGCTGGCAAAACCACCATGCTCAATCTGCTGATGCAGCAGCTGGGAGAGCGGGCCAAGGCGCACGAGGAGCGTCCGCAGGATAATCCCTTCATACGCGATTACTATGCCGATTCCAAGCGCTGGTCCTTCCACAGCCAGATGACCTTTCTGGCGCTGTATTTCGATGATCCGCAGTGGAAAAAGCAGGATCGCGAGTTCTTCTTCTTTGACCGCTGCCTGATTGAAAACCTTGTCATCGCGCGCTACCGCATGGAAGAAGGCGACCTGACGCAGGATGAATATGCCGTGATCGAAAAGATGGCTGGCGGCATTGCAGCGCTCATGCCGCCCATTGACAAGTACATCTACCTGCGCTGCTCTGCGGATCTGCTGGTAAAGCGCCTGCGTGAGCGCGGCCGCGAGTATGAAGGCGCGCTGGGCATGGCCTATGCCAGCAAGCTCAAGGCGCTCTACGATGCATGGCTGGAAACCCTGCCGCAGGATCGCGTGATGATCGTGGACGAGGACGAAGGTTTTGATCTGGCGGATGTGCTGCGTTTCCTGGAGGAATGAGCATGAAAAACGTAATCCTGATCTGCGGTAAAATCTGCAGCGGAAAATCGTACTATGCAAAGCAGCTGGCCGCCGAGCGGAAGGCGCGCATTCTTTCCGTGGATGAGGAAATGCTGAAGATCAATCCCACTGGCCTGTTTGGCGACAAGCATGAGGAAGTGGCTGCAGAGGTGAAAGCGCAGCTGCTTGCTCAGTGCGTGGAGCTGACGAAGAACGGGGTGCAGGTGATCCTTGACTGGGGCTACTGGAAGCGGCAAGATCGCCGCGATGCAGAAGCCTTCTGCATGACGAACGGCCTGCCTTACGAGTGGCACTACGTGGATGTGCCTGATGCGCAATGGCGCAGGAACATCGACAAGCGCAATCAGGCCGTGCTGAAGGGCGAAGAGAAGGGCAGCTTCTTTGTGGATGACGAGCTGCTTGAGAAACTTCAGCACAACTTTGAAACGCCTGACCAGTCAGAAATGGCGGGATGGATCATCCGCAAAAATGGATAAAAAGAAACTGCACAGGCGCGTGACCTGTGCAGTTTTTCGTTATTCGCCTTCTTCCAGCATTTGTCGGGCTTCGGTGCTTTCCAGCGCTTCCACCCGGCGCAGCCGTTTTTCGATGGTGCGCGTTTTGGTAAATGCGGTATCGATGCTGTCAGTAGCCTGCTGCAGCTTCTCCTGCGTCTTTTGCAGCAGCCCGGCAAAGGCGCCAAAGTCGCCCTTTACTGCGCCCAGCAGCTTCCACACTTCGGCGGAGCGCTGCTCGATGGCCAGCGTGCGGAAACCCATCTGCAGGCTGTTGAGCAAGGCAAGCAATGTGCTGGGGCCGGAGATGAGCACGCGCTGTTCGCGCTGGATGCTCTCCACCATGACGGAATGACGCATCACTTCGGCATACAGGCTTTCCAGCGGCAGGAACATGACAGCAAAGTCCGTGGTGTGCGGCGGCGCAATGTACTTGCCAATGCGCTTTGCCTCGGTTCTGACAGCATTGAGCAGCGCCTTCTGCGCTGCCTCCACCGCTGCCTGATCGCCGCTTTGCGAAGCCTCCGCCAGACGGGCATAATCCTCCTGCGGAAATTTACTGTCGATGGGCAGATACACCGGCACGCTGCCGCCGTCCCTGCCGGGCAGGCACACGGCAAACTCCACGCGCTCGGAAGAGCCGGGAACAACCGCCACATTCGTCTGATACTGGCTGTCGGTCAGCGCCTGCTCCAGCAGAGCGCCCAATTGAATTTCGCCCCATACGCCGCGTGTTTTGACATTGCTCAGCATCCGCTTCAAGTCGCCCACGCCGGTTGCCAGCGTGTGCATTTCGCCAAGGGAGCGGTACACCTGCTCCAGACGCTCGCTCACCTGGGAGAAAGTGGAGGCGAGCCGCTTTTCGAGCGTTTCATTCAGCTTTTCGTCCACGGTGGCGCGCATTTCACCGAGGCGCTTGGCGTTGTCCTCGCGCATCAGCCGCAGGCTTTCATCTACTGTGCGGCGCAGATTTTCCACCCGCTGCTCATTCTGGGAAAGGCTGCGGGCTGTAACCTCGGTCTGGTTCTCCATCCGGCCTTCCATGCGCTTGATGCCGTCATCCACCATGCGCTGCATGGCCTGTGCGCTTTCGTAGCTCTGGCGCAGCGCCGCGTTCACCTGATCGCCCTGTGCGCGGCTGAAATGGCCGATGGTGGTGATGAGGCTCTCGTTGAGCTGATGCAGGCTGCGCAAAAGCTCCTCGCGCTGCATGGCGTCCTGATCCGTCTGCTGCTGTGCCAGCTCATCCAGCGCATCCATCATGCGGCTTTCCATGGCGCGCATGGAGCGGCGCATGCGGCTGTGCTGCACGCCCTGTATGATCAGCAGGATGATGACGAGAAGCACCACCAGCAGACAAAGAAGCAAAGTCGAATCCAGTATCATGCGTTTCACCGCCTTTTGTGTCAAGAATAGGAAAAAGCCGCCGTGTGCATAACCCGGCGGCTTTTGGCGTTACATTTCGCGCCTTCCCTCCATCGCTTTGGAAAGCGTGATTTCGTCGGCGTATTCCAGATCGCTGCCGACGGGCACGCCGTGCGCGATGCGGGTGACCAGCAGCCCCATGGGTTTAACGAGACGGGCAATATACGCCGCGGTCGCTTCGCCCTCGATATCAGGGTTGGTGGCCAGAATAATCTCCTTCACGCTGTCGTCCTGCAGACGGCTGAGCAGTTCCTTGATGCGGATGTCCTCCGGGCCTACGCCGTCCATGGGGGAAAGCGTGCCGTGCAGCACGTGGTAGGTGCCGCGGAAGTCGCGCATGCGCTCGATGGCGGCCACGTCGCGCGGGTCGCGCACCACGCAGATCTGCCCGTTCTGACGGCGCTCGTCAGCGCAGATATCGCACAGACGGTCGGTGGCGTAGTTGCCGCATACCTCGCAGTAGCGGATGGCCTTGCGGCCCTGATAGACCGCCGTGGCCAGCTCGCGCACATCTTCCAGCGGCATGCCGATGATGTGATAGGCAAGGCGCTGCGCGCTCTTCTGACCGATGCCCGGCAGGCGGGAAAGCTGTGCCACCATGCGTGCGATGGGTTCCAGCTGCTGTGCCATGGCTTAGAACATGCCGCCCATGCCGGGAGCCAGTTTGGACATCTCGGCTTCGCGGGTTTCCTCAGCGGTGCGAAGGGCTTCGTTGACAGCCGCCAGGATCATGTCCTGCAGCATCTCCACATCATCGGGATCCACGCACTCAGGCTTGATTTCCAGAGCCTTGAGCTCGCGCTTGCCGGTCACGGTAACGCTCACCATGCCGCCGCCGGCCTGGGCGGTGTACTCGCGCTCATCCAGCTGCTCCTGAGCCTTGGTCATCTGCTCCTGCAGCTTCTGAGCCTGACGCATGAGCTGCTGCATGTTGGCGCCGCCGCCAAAACCGTTGAAATGATTCCTCGCCATAGGGAAAACCATCCTCTCCAAAATTCAAATGCTGCAAATATGCAGGACAATGCAATATCATCCCATGTATCATACCCTGTTTTGCGCAAAATTGCAATCGTCCTTTTTCGGATGGAGATTTCAGAGGACGGAACGCAGGACGGAGAGCAGCAGACAAAGCGCGGCGCCTGCAAGCGTAGGCAGAAGCACCGCAAGCAGCGTCCATTTCATGCTGCGCGTTTCCCTGCGGATGGTGAGGATGGTGGTGGCGCATGGCCAGTGAAAGAGCGTAAACAGTGTAACGCTTGCTGCGGTAAAGAGAGTCCAGCCGTTCTGGACAAGAACCGCTTTCATTTGCTCATATCCCTGCACCTGACTCAGCACGTCCTGCTGCTGGTACATCATCAGCGCAATGGGCAAAACGATCTCATTGGCAGGCAGCCCCAGCAGAAACGCCAGCAGGATTACGCCGTCCATCCCCAGCAAAATCCCAAGGGGATCCAGCAGTCCTGCAGCATGGCTCAGAAGGCTCTGGCCGGAAAGATGCGCATTGGCCAAGCACCATACCAGCGCGCCCGTGGGAGCCGCCGCACAGACGGCTCTGCCCAGCACGAACAGCGTACGGTCCAGTAGTGAACGGATGAGCACTTCTCCGATTTTGGGCTTTCGGAATGGAGGAAGTTCCAACGAGAATGCGGAAGGAACGCCATTGAGAACAGTCCTGCTCAGAATCCACGAACACAGAAACGTCATGCCGATGGCCAGCAGCATCAGCATTGTCAGCCAAAACGCTCCCAGCAGCGTATGAAGCGCGCCGGAACCAAGAACGAAGAACATGCTGATCATGGCAATGAGCGTGGGAAAGCGCCCGTTGCATGGAATAAGTGCATTGGTGAGAATGGCGATCAGCCGTTCTCTGGGGCTCTGGATAATGCGGCAGCCTGTGACGCCTACCGCATTGCACCCAAGTCCCATACACATGCACAGCGCCTGCTTGCCGCAGGCGTGACAGCAGCGGAAGCAGCGGTCCAGATGAAAAGCCACGCGCGGCAGAAAGCCAAAATCCTCCAATAGTGTGAACAGGGGAAAGAAAATGGCCATGGGCGGAAGCATGACGGATACAACCCAGGTCGTCACTCTGTATACGCCAAATACCAGCAGATCGTGCAGCCATTCCGGCGTGCGCATCCATTGCAGCAAAGAAGAAAACGAAGGTTCCAGCCAGCCAAACAGCGCGCTCAGCCATTCAGCCGGAAGATTGGCCCCCAGCAGCGTAATATACAGCACAAGCGCCAGCAATGAAGCCATGATGGGAATGCCAAGCCAGCGATTCGCCATCCACCTGTCCAGCGTTTGATGGAGCATTGGTTCCGGCGTTCTTTTGGTGACAACGGCTTTGGTCAGCTGATGCGCTTTTGCATAGCTGGCTTCCACAAGGGTGTTGATGCGTTTTTCTCTTGAAAATCCCGCTTTGCTCAGCCTTTCTTCCTCGCGTTGAATCCGTTCACGCAGTTCATCCGGTTCGTCTGAAACAGCCAGCAGCTTTTGCAGAAAGGAGGAATTGGATATCAGGGAACGCATCGCGGCAAAGCGGGCGGTGCCTGAGGATGCCAGCATGGGACAATTCCTGCTGATGAACTCCTCCAGCGATTGAATGGATCTGTCCATTTCATATGGACAGTCAAACAGAGAATGACGCAAAGGGGACAGGGGAGCATCCAGAATGGATTCCACCCTTTGCACAAGTCCATCCAGTCCCTGACGATTTCTGGCGCTGACGCCCACCACAGGCAGTCCGGTCAGGCGTTCCAGCGCACACAAATCCAGATCAATGCCGTATTTTCCGGTTTCGTCCAGCATATTGATACACAGGATTGTCCGGGGACAGGCGTGCGCAATCTGCACAGCGAGGTTCAGGTTGCGTTCCAGCCGTATGGCGTCGCATACCACAATGGCCGCGTCCGGGTGTTCAAAGGTCAGATAATCACTGGCGGCCACTTCTTCGACAGAACCATCAAACAGCGAATAAGCCCCGGGCAGATCGATCAGCTGCCAGCGCTTTGCGGCTCTGCGCACCTCGCCGACTGCCACATCCACCGTTTTTCCTGTCCAGTTGCCGGTATGCTGGCGCATGCCGGTCAATGCGTTGAATACCGTGCTCTTGCCCACGTTGGGGTTTCCGCACAGGGCTACGCGGCGCATGCTCATTCCTCACCTCCGCAGATACGGCATTGGATGTGACGCGCATCGCTCTTTCTCAGTGCAATGACGCTTCCGCGAATGCGGTATGCGCATGGATCGCCCAGAATTGCCGGAAACAGGCAGGTCACCACGCTGCCCTTTGTAAAGCCAAGATCACACAGGCGTTCAAACATTGCGCCCTTCACATGGATGGAATCAATCACGCCGCTTTGCCCGCTGCAAAGCGCAGACAATGGAAAGACCGTTTGCATCACGGCAGCACCACCTTTATCAAAACAGGCGCAGAGCACCTTGTTTTCAGCATATGAAAGGGAGGCACATGCGTGCGTGTTGAGGTACAATAGATCGGTAACATAAACAAAGAAAAACAGAGAGCCAAGTGGTATAATGAGTTTGCGACAACACACAACCACGAGGAGGCTCTCTGCATGGACAGAATAACACAAGAAGCCCAAGCTCGTCAACGGATGCTGAAATACTTGGAGAAGCATGGAGTAATTGAAACAGCGATTCGTTATCATGTAAGCCGGAAAACAGTGTGGAAATGGAGGAAACGATACGACGGAACGCTTGAGAGCCTTATGGAAAAGAGCAGCCGACCAAAGCTTAGGCCCCGCAAGCAATGCGAAGTTGAAAATAGACTGTTTTGGCGGCTGCATTAGAAAGACGGAGTTGACCTGATTTGGGCAT
>JAQXJZ010000039.1 GCA_029009515.1 bacterium | reverse complement strand
TCTGTGATATAATGGGTGCGCTTTTTTGAATTCATCATCCGGAGGGATGCTACATGAACCGTACCATGATTCCTGCAGGCTACGAGCCGAAACTGTCTCTGTATGAAACACAGGCTGCCATCAGCCTGATCAAGCGCACATTCCAGGATCATCTGGCGATGGCGCTGAATTTGAAGCGCGTATCCGCGCCCCTGTTCGTAGACCCCGCCACCGGCCTCAACGATGACCTGAACGGCGTGGAGCGTCCGGTATCTTTCGATATTCCTGCTGCGGATATGACCGCGCAGGTGGTGCACTCGCTGGCCAAGTGGAAGCGCATGGCGCTCTACCGCTACGATATCCATCCCGGCAAGGGCATCTACACCGACATGAACGCCATCCGCCGCGATGAGGAGCTGGACAACCTGCACTCCATCTACGTCGACCAGTGGGACTGGGAGCGCGTCATCACCCGCGATATGCGCACCCTGCATTTCCTGAAGGACACCGTGCGCAACATCGTGCAGTGCATTTCTGATGCGTCGCTCATCGTCAACGGCCGCTATCCCAAGCTGCGCACCCAGCTGCCCAGCGAGGTCACCTTCATCACCACGGAGGAGCTCTTGCAGCTCTACCCGGACAAGACGCCCAAGGAGCGCGAAAACCTGTTTGTGCGCGAGCACCCGGTTACGTTCCTCATCGGCATCGGCCACAAGCTGTCCAACGGCCAGCCGCATGACGGCCGCGCGCCTGACTATGACGACTGGAACCTCAACGGCGACCTGCTCTACTACTGCCCGCAGCTGGACTGCTCCATCGAGCTCAGCTCCATGGGCATCCGCGTGGACTCCAGCACCCTCGACGGCCAGCTGGCCGCCGCCGGCTGCAACGAGCGCCGCAGCCTCACCTATCACCGCATGCTGCTGGACGGCGAGCTGCCCCTCACCATCGGCGGCGGTATCGGCCAGAGCCGCCTGTGCATGCTGCTGCTGGGCAAGGCCCACATCGGCGAAGTGCAGTCCTCCATCTGGGACGCCGACACCCAGCGCAAATGCCGCGAGGCCGGGATTACGCTTTTGTAAGGGGAACGACGTGGGAGGCTCTGCCTCCCACACCCACTGCCAAAGGGCTTTGCCCTTTGGAATCCCATTCTTTAAGCCCGCACATTTGTGCGGGCTTTGCTTGTATCTATGGGATGTTTCATGGTAAAATGTCAGTAGCTTTTTTCTGGGAGTGACAAAACAATGGATGAACTGAAGCGCAAAAAGCGGAATTTGTGGATGTTTCCTTTGGGCACGCTGGGCAGGGATATGCTCTACTGCCTGTTTACCAACTTCCTGCTGACCTATGTCATGTTCACGCGCAGCCTGACCGCGGCGCAGCTTTCGGCCATTACGGCCATCATGGTGGCGGCGCGCGTGTTTGATGCGCTCAACGATCCCGTCATGGGCAACATCATCGAGCGCACGCGCAGCCGCTTCGGCAAGTTCAAGCCGTGGCTGGCCATTGGCATCGCGTGTTCCGGCGTGGTGGTGTATCTGGCGTTCAACTCCACCCTGCAGGGCTGGAGCTTCATCGCCTTCTTTGGCGCCATTTACTTCCTGTATTCGCTGGCCTACACCATGCACGATATTTCCTACTGGGGCGTGGTGGCCGCGCTAAGCTCGGATGCGGATGCGCGCAACCAGTTCACCTCCCGTGCCACGCTGTTTGCAGGCATTGGCGGCACGCTGGCCTCCATGCTGATTCCCATGTTCACCACGGGCGAGATGGCCATCGGCGGCAGCGCAGCGGTGGCGTATGGCCGCATTGCGCTCATCATCTGCATTCTTGCGCCGCTGTTTCTGTGCTTCACCATCTTTGGCGCGCAGGAAAACCGCTCTGACATGGTGGAAAAAGCCCCGCCCATCAGCTTCAAAAAGATCGTCTCCACCATCACCGGCAACGATCAGCTTTTGTGGATTGCGTTTATCTTCCTCATCCAGCAGATCGGCAACGGCCTGACGCTGGCGGGTATTGGCTCCACATACATCTATCTGGACTTTGGCTACAGCGGCGGACTGTACTCGCTGTTCAGCACGGTAGGCGTGATGGCCACGGCCTTCCTGATGATCTTCTACCCCGCCATCAGCCGCAAAATCCAGCGCAAAAAGCTCATGCGCATCATGATGGTCATCTCGCTGTGCGGATATGCCGTGATGCTGGCCGCCGGATTGCTGCTGCCCGTTAACATGGTCAAGTTCTGGGCCATCACCATGGGCTACATGGCCTCCAACTTCGGCCAGTACAGCTTCTACCTGATCATGATGATCTCCATCATCAACACTGTGGAATACAATGAATACAAGCACGGCGAACGCGATGAGGCCATCATCGCCTCCCTGCGTCCGTTCCTGACCAAGCTGGCCTCGGCGTTCATCGTGGCGCTCACGTCGCTGAGCTACATCGTGTTCGGCGTGACCTCCTACACCAACCAGATTTCCGCGCTGGAAAGCGCTGCATCCACCGGTACCATCACCGAGGCGGAAAAGCTGGCGTCCATCGGCGAAGTGCTCAGCACCGTGCAGCCCGGGCAGACCATGGGCCTGTTCCTGTGCATGACCATCCTGCCCTGCGCACTCATGCTCATCTCCCACATTCTCTACCAGAAGCACTACCATCTGGACGAGCCGGAGTATGACCGCATCTGCGCGGAGCTGGCCAAACGAAAGGAAGCCCAAGCATGAGTCTGACAAGTCTGGCGCTGAAATTTGCCGTTCCAGTTCCCAAAGTGGAATCCTTTAAGCGGTATCTGTTCATCGGCCCGCATCCGGATGATATCGAAATCGGCGCGGGCGCAACGGCTGCCAAGCTGGCAGCCATGGGCAAAACCGTGTGCTTTCTCATCTGCACCGACGGCCGCTTCGGCGACGGGCATACGGAGCTGAAGGGCGATCAGCTGATCGAGCGCCGCAAACAGGAAGCCATCACCTCCGCCAAAGTGCTGGGCGTGAGCGATGTGCGCTTTCTGGGGCTTCCCGACGGCGCAGGCTATACGCAGGAGGAGCTGATGCGCGGCATTGCGCAGACCATCGGCAATTTCCAGCCGGATCTCGTCCTTGCCCCCGACCCCTGCGTGACCAGCGAATGCCACGCTGATCATCTCAACGTGGGCGAAGCCGCGCGGCGGATTGTCTGCGCCGCACCCTATCCCGGCACGATGAACGCCTTTCAGGCCAAAACCGCGCCCGTGCAGGCCATCGCCTATTACATGACGGCCAAACCCAACCGGCATGTCAAAACCAATGGTTATTTTCAAAAGCAACTTTCAAGCATATTTGATTGCCACACCAGCCAGTTTCCCACCGGTTCAGCCGAAGCCGGCTCCCTGCGCACCTATCTCCAGCTGCGCTCCATCGACTTCGGCCTGCGCAGCCTGAAAGGACGCGCTGAAGGCTTCCGCCTGCTGACCCAGACCCACATGCACTGCATTTCCGAAGCAGGCAACTAAAAAAACAGCCGCCCAAAGCGACTGTTTCAAAGGGACACATACTGTCAAGCGAGCCGGAGCACCCGCATGTGCTCCGGCGGTCTTAGCAGCAACCCCAATCATACAGCTCAACCCCTGCGCGAAGCGCAGTAAGCGGGTGCAGGGGCTCAGCCCCTGCTGCAGAAGAAGGCTACGCCAATGGCTCCGGGCCCGGCGTGCGCGCCGATGGTGCTGCCAATGCAGCAGACGGGCAGCGCATCGGTTTTGCCTTCGTAAAGCTCGTGGCTGTCGGAAATGTATTTTTGCAAAAGCGCATCGCTCAGACCGCTGTACGCCAGCATAAAGGGGCGGTCAAAATCGATGCCGTTGGAAGCCTTGACCAGCTCCATGAGCTTGTTGCTGCCGTTTTTGGAGCCGCGCGCCTTGCCAAGCATGGCGATCTCGCCGTTTTCAATGGCTACAACGGGTTTGATGGATAAAAGCGCACCGGCAAAGGCCGCGCTGGCGGAAATGCGTCCGCCCTTTTTGAGATATTCCAGCGTGTCCAGAAGGGCAATCAGGCGGATCTGCTTCTTTTCGTGATTGAGGATTTCCGCCATCTCCCACGCGCTCCAGCCCTGCTTTTGAAGCTGCACAGCGCGCAGCACCAGCAGCTGCTCGCCAACGGTGACGTTTTCGCTGTCGATGACAATCACCTGATCGCCGAATGCCTGCGCGGCAATGTTGGCGCTCTGGTACGTGCCGGACAGCCTGGAACTGACGGTGATGCAAAGCGCCGTATCGCCCTGAGAGACGATCTTTTCAAAGATCTCTTCAAAATCGGCAGGCGGCACCTGACTGGTGGTGGGCAGCGCATCGGATTCAATCAGCTTCTGGTAAAACTCCGGGCCGGTGAGGGTAACGCCGTCCAGATATTCCACGCCGTCAAACAGCGTGCGCATGGATACAAAGTGAAGCCCGAGTTCATCCGCGGTGCGCTTGGGCAGATCGCATGCGGAATCGATGACAATTTGAACGCTCATTGACTGGTTCCTTTCTCATTTGGTGCAGGCAGCTCCTGAATGGACGCCACGGCTTCCTCCAGCAGATGCGCAAGCCGGGCGCACTGCTCGTCGCCCAGGCGGCTGCCGATGTAGGCCATCAGCCTGAGGATGCGCTCGTGCTCCCGCTTGTAAGCCGCTACAGCCGATTCGCACAGGCGGATTTCGATTTTGCGCTTGTCCGTTTCGCTGCGGACGCGCTCGATGGTTCCGGCCTTTTCCATGGCGGTCAGGATTTTGTTGACCTGGGATTTCAAAAGCTGCATACAGCTGCACAGCTGCGTGGCAGTAACGGGATCGCCGCCGTTTTGCCGCTGCGCGTACAGAATGCGGCAGATGACGATTTCGTTGAACGAAAAGTCCGAAAGCAGACGGTTGCCGCGAATCATCAGCGACATGTCAATCCAGGCCTGCAAAAGCTCCTCGTGCAAATCGTGCGAAGTATGTACAGCCATGTTTTTTCAACTCCTGTTGTGGTTAGTTCACTTTGTGAACCTTTTTAATTATAGCATGCTTCACCCCACATGTCAACTTTTTTCTTTCGATCAAAACAAACCGTTTGAGGAGATTGCCCCGCAGCGCCTGCTGCAGGAGTGATATCTCCCTTTTTTCTTTGCCGTTTTCCAAGCGGCTATACAAGCGTACAAACGTTGAAAAAACACATCTGGCATGGTATAATGTTGGATGGGGTATTTTGTCATCCAAGGGATGTACTGCCCCCAAATATTGCAGGCGGCACAGGCTGCCTTATTTGAGTGTGCATTTTTCATGAAAATTTCTGTTATCATCCCCACTTTGAACGGGGAAAAGCAGCTGGATCAGCTGCTGTGCTCGCTGGAAGGCCAGAGCGTCCAACCGGACGAGATCATCGTGGTGGATTCCGCCTCCACGGACGGCACCATTGCCGCTGCATCCGCCCATG
The DNA here is from genome assembly GCA_029009515.1 of bacterium. Taxonomy (GTDB): domain Bacteria; phylum Bacillota; class Clostridia; order Christensenellales; family Aristaeellaceae; genus Limiplasma. Next base: position 57,891 of record JAQXJZ010000039.1, on the reverse strand, counting down.
CGCTGGTCAGGGTGATCTCCATCCAGCGCAGCGAATTTGACCACGGTGGCACGCGCGACATGGCGCTTCATCAGTGCAGCGGCGACGTGGTGCTGTTCATGACGCAGGACGCGCTGCCCACGGATGAGCATTACATCAAAAACCTCATCGCGCCCTTCTCTGACGAGCAGGTGGCTGCTGTTGGCGGCAGGCAGATTGCCTACCCGGATGCGCGCCCGTTTGAAAAGGCCGTGCGCTCCTTCAACTATCCCGCATCCGATCGCGTGTGGGACAAGGCGGATATCGCCCGTCTGGGCGTGCGCGCCTACCTCATCTCCGATGTATGCGCGGCTTATCGCCGCAGCGCCTATCTGGCGGTGGGCGGATTTGATCATCCCATCATGACCAACGAGGACATGCTGATGGCGCAGAAGCTGCTTCAGGCCGGGTATAAGCTGGCCTACAGCGGCGGCGCGTCGGTGTATCACTCCCACCATTTCACGCTCCGGCAGGAGTACAAGCGCAATCACCTCATCGGCTGGACCATGAAGCACTACGAAGAGCGCTTCGGCCATGCCGAGGAAATGGGCGAAGGCGTGAAGCTGGCCGTAAACGTGGTGAAATCGCTGCTGAAACAGGGGCAGGTGCTGGAGTGCATTCCCTTTGCGTTCAACTGCGCCGCGCGTCTTTTGGGCAACCGCGCCGGACGCCGCGCTGCCGGAAAGGAGATGGCCTGACATGGAAAAAATCTACGCCGAAATTCTGATGGCCACCTACAACGGCGAGCGCTTTGTGCGCCAGCAGCTGGATTCTCTGCTTGCGCAGGATGACGACCGCTGGCACCTGACCGTGTCCGACGACGGCTCCACGGATTCCACCCCGCAGATTCTGGACGAGTACGCCGCCGCCCATCCTGACAAAATCACCCGTCACATTTCCGGCACGCGCTTTGGCAACGCGCGCGACCATTTCTTTCACCTGATGGAAACCTGCGACGCGCCCTATATGCTGTTTTGCGATCAGGACGATGTGTGGTATCCCGGCAAGGTGCGCACGACGCTGGATGCGCTCATCCGCACGCAGGAGAAGTACGGGGCTGATACGCCCGTGCTGGTCTTTACCGATCAGACGCCCGTGGATGTGAATCTCTCCCCCATCGCGCCCTCCCTCATGCGCTACCAGCAGCAGGACGCCAGTGTGATCGACTACCGCCGCATCCTTTTGCAGAACATCGTCACCGGCTGCGCAACGGGCATCAACCGCGCGCTGGCGCAGCGCTCCGCCCGGCTTCAAAACCGCGCCGATACCATCATGCACGACTGGTGGGTGGGCGTGGTGGCCGCAAAGTTCGGCCAGCTGGTGTATCTGGACGAAAGCACCATGGCCTACCGCCAGCACGGCAGCAACAGCGTGGGCGCCAAGGACGTGGGCAGCCTGAGCCACGTGATTGAAAAGCTGTCCCATCTGGACAAGCTGAAAAAGACCATCGCGCAGAAAAAGCGCCAGGCGCAGGCCTTTGCCGATACCTACGCCAATGAGCTGAGCGAGGAGGATATCGCCTTCCTGCGCCAGCTTGCCAAACCGCACAGCGGCCTTGGGTTCTACCTGAAGCACCGCGGTCTCTTCACCGGCATTTTCCGCTTTGCCGGCACTGCGCTGCTGGGATAACGCCTTTCTCAACGCTATCAGAATCGAGGAATTGCCTATGGACATGCAACAAGCCAAAAAGCTGCTCATCCGCATCGCCGTTGTTTTTGTGGCGCTTGCGCTGATGATTTATCTGATTGCCTTTGACCAGTTCCGCCAGACCAAGGTGACCAGCGATGCGCTCACCCCCAGTGCCGTGACCGCCGAGCTTGTGGATGGCATGGAGCTGCGCCAGAAGCTGACCGTGCCCGGCGACACGCTCAGCAGCTTTGAACTGATGGCGGATCCCTTTGACCGTCAGAACGCCGGCACGCTGCACCTGACCTTTGAAACGGCTGATGGCAGCGTTGTGGCCGAGGAAAGCGTGGAGATATCCGCCCTGCCCTCCGCCGCCTACACGGCCTTTGAACTGGCGGAGCCCATCAAAGGGCTGCGCGGCGAAGCGCTGTACCTCGCCATCCGCTCCGAGGGCTGCGCGCCCGGAAGCGGCGTGGCCTTCTACTTTGGCAACACCGTGATGGCCGGCAAGTTTGACCTGATCAAGCAGATTCCGCAGGACGAGCTGTACACCCTGAACGGCGAAAGCGGTCTGGGCAGCCTGTGCATCCGCCTGAAGGGCGCCAACGACCTGTCCTTCTACAAGTTCTACTGGCTGATCGTAGGCGTGATTTTCGCCATCGGCCTTGCCTACACCCTGAGCTGCCTCAAGCAGGCCAAGGAAGGCAAGAACAACCTGATCGTGCTGGTGTGCACCATCCTGTGCCGCTACCGCTTCCTGCTGCAGCAGCTGGTGGCGCGCGATTTCAAGAAGAAATACAAGCGCTCCGTGCTGGGCATGGCGTGGAGCTTCCTGAATCCGCTGATGACCATGGTGGTGGAATATGTCATCTTCTCCACCCTGTTCCGCAGCGATACGCCCAACTACGCCGTGTACCTGCTGACCGGTATTGTGTTTTTCAATTTCTTCAGCGAGTCCATCAACATCGGCCTCACCTCCATCACCGATAACGCCTCGCTCATCAAGAAGGTGTACATGCCCAAGTACATCTACCCCATCTCCTGCGTGGCGTCCTCGACGGTCAACTTCCTGCTGGCGTTCATCCCGCTTCTGCTGGTGATGCTCTTTACCGGCAGCCGCTTCAGCTTCTCCATCCTGCTGCTGGTGTACGACTTCCTGTGCCTGTTCGGCTTTGTGACGGGCATGGTGCTGTTCCTGTCCGCGCTGATGACCTTCTTCCAGGACGTGAAATTCCTGTGGGGCGTGCTGAGCATGATCTGGATGTATGCCACGCCCATCTTCTACACGGAAAACATCATTCCGGCCAACCTGCTCCCCATCTTCCACATGAACCCGATGTATCAGTACATCACCTTTGCCCGCATCTGCCTCATCGACGGCGTGTCGCCTGCGCCCACGGCGTATCTGTGGTGCATGCTGTGCGCGGTGGTGGTGCTGTTCATCGGCGCGTGGTTCTTCCGCAAGAAGCAGGATGAGTTCATCCTGTACCTGTGATGAAAGGAGGCTGTGAACCATGGAAGAGCAATACATGATTGAAATCAACGACGTTACCATGCGCTTCCGCATGGGCGATGACAACATCACCAGCCTCAAGGAATACTTTGTGCAGCTGCTGCGCGGCAAGCTGAGCTACAGCCGCTTCGAGGCGCTCAAGCACGTCAGCTTCAACATTCCGCGCGGCGAGGTGGTGGGCCTCATCGGCCGCAACGGCGCCGGCAAGAGCACCATTCTCAAGGTCATCTCCGGTATCATGAAGCCCACCGAGGGCAGCGTAACCGTCAAGGCCAACGTGGTGCCCATGCTGGAATTGGGCAGCGGCTTTGACCCGGATATGACCGGCCGCGAAAACATCTTCCTCAACGGCGCCATCCTTGGCTACTCCAGGGAATTTCTCGAGTCCAAGTACCAGGAGATCGTGGATTTTTCCGGCATTGAGGAATTCATCGATGTGCCTATGCGCAACTACTCCTCCGGCATGAAGGCCCGTCTGGGCTTTGCCGTAGCTACGGTGGTGCAGCCGGAAATCCTCATCGTGGACGAGGTGCTGTCGGTTGGCGACGCCGCCTTCCAGCGCAAGAGCTTAAACCGTATGATGGAACTGATGCACGGCGGCGCGACGGTGCTGTTTGTGTCCCACGCGCTGGACGAGATCCGCGAGCTGTGCACGAGGGTTGCGTGGCTGGATCACGGCGAGCTGAAAATGTACGGCCCCACCAAGGAAGTCTGCGACGCCTACGAAGCTTCGTGGGATCCTTCCTGGGACGAGGATGAGGATGACGATGAAGACTGGGATGACTGGGACGAATAAGTGCATGCTGTACCTCTGCCCGGTGGACTGGCGCTGGATCAAGCAGCGGCCGCAGTTTCTGGCAGAGGAGCTGACGGAGCATTTTTCCATGCATGTGCTGTATCCCTTTGCCAACAAGCGAAGCACTCTGCAGAAAAAGCAGCCGTCGCCTGTCAGGCCGCATCCGTGGTTCACGCTGCCCACGCTGGGCGGCCGCGTGCCCGGCATCAGCAAGGTGAACGACTGGCTGTTCCATCTGCAGACGCGCCTGCATCTGTGCCTTGCCCGCCCGGATTTTCTGTGGTTGAGCATGCCGTGGCAGCTGCCGGCTATTCCGGCCAGCTACCGCGGGACGGTTGTGTACGACTGCATGGATGATTATCCCGCCATCACCATGGATTCGGCTGGCCGCGAAGCGCTGATGGCTCAGGAAAGGCAGCTGGTGGAGCGCGCGGATGTGATCTTCGTCTCCAGCGAGAACCTGATGCACGAGCTGCACAAGCGCTACGGCGTATCCGAAGAAAAGATGACGCTGCTGCGCAACGGCTACCATGCCGGATGGACGCAAGCGCCCGATGCGCGCACGCCGGACGGCACGCTGAAGATCGGCTACTTTGGCACCATCGGCCGCTGGTTCGATTTTCCGCTTCTGCTGGAAAGCCTCAACGCCTTCCCGCAGATTGAATATCACCTGTTCGGCCCGGCGGAAAAAGGCATGCAGGCGCCGCAGCACGAGCGCATCCACCTGCATGGCGTTCTGCCCCATGCGCAGATTCCCGAAAAGGCGGCTGAGCTGGATGTGCTGATGATGCCCTTCCAGCTCAACGACATCGTGCGCAGCGTGGACCCCGTCAAGCTCTATGAGTACCTCTTCCTGCAAAGGAACATCCTGTGTGTGCGTTATCCGGAAATCAAGCGCTACGAGCCCTTCGTATGTTTTTACGAAACGCCGCAGGAATATTGCAACCAGATCCGCAGGCTGCTTAGCGATAACAGCCTCATCTACACCGCAGAGAGCGCAAAGGCTTTTCTGCAGGACAACAGCTGGTCGTGCCGCGCCAAAACCGCCGCCGAACGGCTCACGAAAGCAGGGCAGTAAATCATGCGAAAGATTATGCTGGTATTCGGCACCCGCCCCGAGGCGATCAAGATGTGCCCCCTTGTGCTGGAACTGAAAAAGCACCCCGAGCTGCAAACGCTGGTATGCGTGACCGGCCAGCACCGCCAGATGCTGGATCAGGTGCTGGAAACCTTCGGCGTGAAGCCGGACTACGACCTGTCTATCATGAAGGAGCGCCAGACGCTGTTTGACGTGACCGTCAATATCCTCGAGCGCATCCGCGACGTGCTGGAAAAGGAACGCCCGGACGTGGTGCTGGTGCACGGCGATACGTCCACCACCTTCGTGACCGCGCTGGCGTGCTTCTATCTGCAGATCGCCGTGGGCCACGTGGAAGCGGGCCTGCGCACCTACAACATCCTCTCCCCCTATCCGGAGGAGTTCAACCGCCAGGCGGTGGGCATTGTGGCCAAGTACCACTTTGCGCCCACCGAGCTTTCCCGCGGCAACCTGCTGCGCGAGGGCAAGAACGCCGATGACATCTACGTGACCGGCAACACCGCCATCGACGCGCTCAAGACCACCGTGCGCGCCGACTATGCCCATCCGGAGCTGGAGTGGGCCAAAGGCAGCCGTCTCATCATGCTCACGGCGCACCGCCGCGAGAATCTGGGCGAGCCGATGTATCACATGTTCCGCGCCATCCGCCGCATCGTGGACGAGCATCCGGACGTGAAGGTCATCTACCCCATCCACATGAACCCCGTGGTGCGCAAGGCCGCCAGCGACGTGCTGGGCGACGATGACCGCATCCACATCATTGAGCCGCTGGACGTGCTGGATTTCCACAATTTCATGGATCGTTCCTACCTGATTCTCACCGACAGCGGCGGCATTCAGGAGGAAGCGCCCAGCCTCGGCAAGCCCGTGCTGGTCATGCGCGACACCACCGAGCGTCCCGAAGGCCTGCAGGCCGGCACGCTCAAGCTGGTAGGCACGGACGAGAACGTCATCTATACCGAGTTCAAGAAGCTGCTGGAAGATCCCGCAGCGTATGAGGCCATGAGCCGCGCCAGCAATCCCTACGGCGACGGCCATGCCTGCGAGCGCATCGCCGATGTGCTGGTAAACGCCTGAGGAGGACAGCATGCAGATCATCCGAAAAGGCGCGGGATATGTGAAAAAGCATGGCCTTTTGCGCACGCTGAAAAAGGTGCGCCGCCATCTGCTTCTGCGTTCACTGCAGAACCATCAGCGTCCTGCGCCCGAAAAGGCTCACGCCGCCAAAACCCTGCGTTTCATCGAAAAGCGCCAGCGCCAGTTTTCCGCCGTTTGGGATGAACAGACGGCCCGCGCGCTCATTGGCACGGACGATCCTGTTATCTGGCAGGATTTCTTCGGCACGGCTCATCAGCCTGTTCCGGCTGATCGCTGGATTGAGCAGGATGCGCGCCGCGATTTTCTGCTGCGCCCCATGTGCTGGGTGATGGAAGAAAGCCGCTGGGATGAACGGCTGCACGCCGCAGGGCACATCCGCAAAACGGCGGATGAAGCCCGCGCACTGTGCTGGCCCAGCCTTGGCAGCTGCATGGTGCAGGTGAGCTTTTCCGATGAGCTGCCCGAGCGCATCGTGCCCGACGCCATCCGCGTGCTGGTGAGCGATCACGACGCGCCGGGCTTTGACCTGTGCGTGCGCGATGATGAAACCGCCTTTGACCGTATCCACATTTTCTGCAAGGCTCGCTGGCTGCGCCTGCTGGCTGAAGCGGAGGATGAGCCTTCCTGCAAGGCGACCATCGTGCTGTGCACCTACAAGCGTCTGGACGCCGCCAAAGCTGCGCTGGAAAAGATGATTGCGCAGGACGCCAGCGATTACGAGGTGCTGGTGGTCAACAACGATCCGGCCAGCCGCGAGATGCCTGCCATCGTGCAGTCCTTTGCCGACGAACGCATCCGCTACATCGACTGCCCCTATCCGGGCTTGTCCGCAGCGCGCAATTTCTCGCTGTATGAGGCGCGCGGCAGCATTCTGCTGTACGTGGACGACGACGGCCTGATGGAGCCGGACTGCCTGCGCCTGCTCATTGCCGCTTTTGATGCGCATCCCGATACGGACGTGATTGGCGGGCAGATTCTGCTCAAAGAGCCCGAACGTTTCGCCCACGTCATCCTGCCCGGCTACGAGGCGCTGTGGAGCCAGCGCTCCGCAACCCATCCCGAGTATTATGAAGCCCTGACCGATGCGGATTTCCCCTACGGCTGCAGCTATGGCATCCGCCGCGAAACCGCGCGCCGCATGGGCGGCTTCCGCATCACCTATGGCCGCATGGGCAAGGATTTTGCCGGCGGCGAGGAAATGGTGCTGTCCCACCTGGTGAAGCGGGACGGCGGCAAGGTGGGCATCGAGCCCCGCGCCATCATCTGGCACGATGTGGAACCCTCGCGCTACACGCTGGAGCATGTGCAGAAAACCATGCGCGCATCCAGGCTCACCAACCGGTTGATGAAGCTGGATTTGTACAAGCCGTGGGACGAGGGCTGGCGCGAAGAAAAACTGCTTTTGGAAGCGGCGCAGGATCATCTGGAAGAGCTGAAGCGCGAAGGCGTACAGCCGGATGATCTGCGGTATCCATACTGCCTGTACGAGGTGCAGGCCTCCAAAGAAGCTCTTTCGGAAGGAAGCAAAGCATGAAGATCAGCGTGGTCGTACCGGTCTACAATGTAAAGAACGATCTGGAAAAGTGCGTTGATTCCATCCGCCGTCAGACGTTTTCTGACATTGAGATCATTCTGGTGGACGACGGCAGCACCGACGAAAGCGGCGCGATGTGCGACCGCTTTGCCCTTGAGGACGACCGCATCCGCGTCATCCACAAGGAAAACGGCGGATTGTCCAGCGCGCGCAACGCCGGCATCGACGTGGCGCAGGGCGAATACATCGCCTTTGTGGACAGCGACGACTGGATTGACTCCGGCATGCTTCAAACCCTGCTGCGCGCCTGCGAGCAGACCGGCGCGCCCATGAGCGAGTGCAGCTTCCGCAATGTGTACGCCGATCATTATGCGGAGGAAACGCGCTGCGACGGAAGCCGCACGGTGGTCACCGCCGCCGAGGCTATCGAGTCCAACCTGGACTGGCGCACGCTCAAGCCCGTGGCGTGGAACAAGCTGTATCGCCGCGATGTGATCGGTGACATCCGCTATCCCAACGGCCGCGTTCACGAGGACGAGTTCACCACCCACCGCTACTATCTGGCAGCCGGGAAGATCGCTTATGTGGATGTGTCGCTGTACAATTACAACAAGCAGCGCGACGGCAGCATCACCGCCGCCTTCAAGGTGAAAAACCTGGATAAGTGCGACGCCATGCTGGAAAAGCTCCGCCTGATGTGGAGCACGCCGTCCCTTTCCGCGCTGGAGGGCAAGATGGCCGGCATTTACTGCTATGTGCTGTTCACCTCGCTGAGCGCATGCGTGAAAAACCGCATCAAGCACCAGCGCGTGGACGAGGTGATCCGGCAGGCGCTGGAGGTGTATCCCGAGCTGCGCCGCCACGGTCTCAGCCGGCGCTATCAGCTGTGCTTTGAAGCGCTCAGGCGCCTGCCCCTGAAGAGCTGCACCGGCATCTGGAAGAAACTCATGGGAGGTTAATCAGCGATGGAACAGCTGATCAGCGTCATCGTTCCCATCTACAACGCCGAGAAATACCTGGGCTACTGCCTCAACTCCATCGTCAGCCAGACCTATCCCCACTGGGAGGCCATTCTGGTCAACGACGGCAGCAAGGACAGCTCGCTGGACATCTGCCAGAATTATGCGCAGGCGGACGAGCGTTTTCAGGTCATCTCCATCCCCAACGGCGGCGTGAGCAACGCCCGCAACACCGGCGTGGCCGCTGCAAAGGGCGATTATTTCTTCTTCCTTGACAGCGACGACGTAATCACCGAAGACGCGCTGGAATGCCTGCTGAAGCTGGAGCAGGAATACCGCACCGGTCTGGCCGTGGGCGATGTGCAGCTGGCGGATTTCGACCGCAAGTGCAGGCTGGAAGCGCGCCTGTGCGCCGACTGGACGGGTGACAAGCGCTGCTGGAGCCGTCAGGAATTTGCGCAGAACAAAATGCGCCTCATCTGGCACACCTCCATGCTGGAAGGCCCGTACTGCAAGCTGTACAGCGCGCGTATCTGGCGCGAAGCCGGCGTGTCCTTCCCCACGGAGCTGTCCCTGGGCGAGGATCTGATGGCCAATCTCGCCTTCTTCGATCACTGCAGCGGCATCGCCTTTGCCAAGAAAACGCTGCATTATTACAACAATCCCCAGCAGTCCAACTCCCTTTCGCACAAGTACCGCGCGGATCTGTTTGGCAACAAGATGCTTTTGTGCCAGGCGCTGCGCACTCATCTGGGCGATTGGAGCCGGCTGGATCCGCAGGAACAGGACTGCTTTTACAAGTACGTGGTGCACAGCGGCTGCTGCGCCGTGCAGGAGCTTCTGAAGGATACCGACCATTTGACCGACGAAGCCAAAAAGGCGGAACTCAGCCAGATTGCGCAGCATGCGCTTTTGCGCGAAAGCCTTGAAAACGTAAGCAAGGTGGAGCCGCCCTTCCTTTCCTGGAAGCCGCTGATTCTGGAAAACCGCGTGGACGAGCTGATGAAGCACGCCTCGCGCCAGCAGAAGAGCCGCCTGCGCCCCTGCGTATCCGGCGTGAAGCAGACTGCCTGCGCGGTGCTTCGCAAGACGGCCAGGCTCGTGCCGCCGCTGTCCGGCAAAATCAACCGCCTGGAAGAAACCATCCGCGTGCGCGGCGTGAAGGCCGCCTATGCCGAATACTGGCCCTTTGGCCGTACCGGACGCAAGCTCAATCAGATTCTGGAAGAGGTGCAGCGCACCTCCGCCAATCTGCAGCGCCAGATGACGCTGAATGAAATCAACGAGCTGCGGCAGAAGAAAAAGGCGGTGTTGATTGCTACCTCCGAGCATGCCAACATTGGCGATGCCGCCATCTCGCTGGCGGCGCAGTACCTGATTGGCGAGTTGTATCCGGAGTATCATCAGGTGGAGTTTTCCACCTACGAGGACGAACAGCGCTATGAGTACCTGCAGGCCATCATTCATCCACAGGACATTCTCTTCCTCAACGGCGGCGGCAACATGGGCAGCCTCTATCCCGAAGAGGAGGCGCTGCACCGCCGCATTGTTCAGGATTTTCCGAACCACAAAATCGTGGTGCTGCCTCAGACCATCGATTTTGAGCCAAACGAAAACGGCCGCCGTGAGCTTGCGCTTTCGCGTCAGGTTTACAACAGCCATCCCGACCTCACCTTTTTCCTGCGCGGTCAGAAGAGCATGGATTTCACCCGGGAGCATTTCCCCCATGTGCACGCGGTTCTGATGCCCGATCTCGTTTTCCATCTGCGCCGGAACTATCACTTTGAGCGCACGGGCATTCTGCTTTGCCTGCGCGATGACAAGGAAGGCGTTCTCAGCGGCGAGGACAGCCAGACCCTCCTGCAGACCGCACAGCGCTTTGCACCGCAGATTGACCGCTGCAGCAACATGGCCGACTGCATGGTCACCCGCGATAAGCGCGCCTCTGTGGTCAACGAGGAGCTCAAGCGCCACGCCCGTCACCGCGCGGTCATCACCGATCGCCTCCACGGCATGATCTTTGCCGTTGTCACCGGCACGCCCGTGGTGGTTTTCAAATCCTCCAACCAGAAAATCGAGGAATTCTATCACGCTTTCCTCCACGATTCCAACGCCGTTTTCTACATTGGCAACGATATGGACAGGCTGCCCGAAGCGCTTGAACAGGCGCTGGCCGTCACGCAGCCCGTCTACCCCCTGCTGGACAAAGCGCCGCTCAAGCAGCTGCGAAACCTGATTGAACGCAACTGATCCGTTGCGGAAAGGAACACCTATGAACACCATGACCGTACAGGGAATCAAGCGCGAAGGCAAGCGCCTGACCTATTCCTACACCGTAAGCGGCGAATGGAAACGGTACTTTCAGCCCGGCGAGCCCATGTGGGTGGAATACGACCGCCCGGTGGACGACGTGCCCGAAAGCATCGCGGTGCTGCCGCTGATTGGCAATGTGATTGTGCTGGCTTCCCTGATGGACGCGGTGATCCATGTGGATGAGATCGATCAGGATTTCTACCATTCCGTGCCGGAGTTCATAAACGGCTTCATCACCCTGTTCCCTGATCATGTGCACTTCAAGCGCGATGGCCTCATCAGCGCCAAAAAGCTGGTTCCCAATCCGCTGCAGCCCGATGCGCAGGAAGAAAACCTGCTGTTTTTCAGCGGCGGTGTGGACGCCACCTCCAGCCTCATCACCCATCTGGAAGAGAAGCCTGCGCTGGTCACCATCTGGGGTGCGGATATTCCGTGGAACCAGGAATCCGCCTGGAAGCAGGCCATCCGCTGGAATCAGGAAGCGGCGGACCGCTACGGCCTGAAGCTCATCACCATCCGCTCCAACTTCCGCCGTTCGCTGCATGACGACAATGTCAACGCCTACGCCATGGAGCTGGTGCAGCAGTGGTGGTGGCTGGCGTTCCATCACGGCGTGCCCATGATGTGCCTGGCCGCGCCCATTGCACGCGGCAGGCGGCAGAAGCTGTACCTGAGCGGCACCTACTCCTCCAAGGATTCCAAGGACTGGGGCAGCTACATTCTCGCCTCGGATCCCCTCATTGACAATCACGTGCGCTTCTGCGGCTGCCAGGTGGTGCACGACGGCTACGAGTACAGCCGTCTGGACAAGGTGGAGCGCATCTGCCGCTTTGGCGAAACGCAGCAGGTGAAACCCTTCCTGCGCGTGTGCTATCACTCCGATACCGGACGCAACTGCGGTCACTGCACCAAGTGCACCCATGCCATTCTGCTGATCACCCTTGCCGGCGGCAAGCCGGAAGAGTACGGCTTTGACTACGATCCCGAGGAGCTGCCGCGCAACTTTGCAGCGGGACTGCAGGAAATGGCGCGCGATGAGCGCTACGCCTTCCTGTCGCTGTACACCTACACGCAGCAGGCCTATCGCCAGAAGTACAAGCCCGAAGAGGTTCCGCCCGCCATGCGCGTGTTTTACGAAACCGATCTGGAGAAAATTGCGGACTTCCTGTGCGTACCCAACAACGAGCTGATTGCGCTGCAGGAAAGCATCCGCGCCAAGCAGCAGAACGTCAGCCTTCTTCGCAAAGCGGCCCGCGCCGCCAAGCGCAGGCTGAAGGCCCTCCTCCACTAAAGCACCGACAGGAGAACTCCCCCGATGTCTACCAAAGAAAAAATCCGTAAGCTGGCCTACCGCGTGGGTGTGAAAGCTGCTACGCTGCCCTATGCCAAAGGCAGCTGGAAGTACGAATATGCCGCCTTGCGCTGGTGGTTTGTGTGCTCGGATCACTATCAGACGCGCTTCAAGCCTGAGTTTGATGAAAAGCTGGCGCAGTACCGGGGCGAAGGCTGTCCCAAGAGCTGGCGGACCCGGCTGGATTACTGGCTGTGCTGGATCTTTCTGGGCGCTGAACCGGAGGACTACTTCGATTACGAGTTCTTCAAAAAAGGCTGGCTGTGGCGCAATCATCACATCACGCGCCAGCGCCTGAACTTTATGGACGCCATGCTCAACGCAAAGGAGCAAATGCCCTGCACAGCGCTCAAATCCGAGTTTTACCGGCACTGGAACGACTGGCTCCACCGCCCGTGGTGCGTGCCGCGCGAGGTAAGCTATGAGCAGTTCGAGGCGCTCTTCGGTTCTCTGAACGAGATCATGGTCAAGCCTGTCGGTTCCTTCGGCGGCAAGGGCATTTACGTCATCGACCTGCGCACGGCAGATCTGCGCAAGGTGTACGACGATCTGCACAGCGCGGAAGAAGAAACCGTGGCCGAAGCGTTCGTGCATCAGAAGGGCTTTCTCAACGATATCTATCCCGCCGCGCTCAATCCCCTGCGCGTGACCACGCTGCGCATGCAGGACGAGGTGACGGTGCTGTATTCCTTCTTTACCGCGGGCTGCAATGGCACCGCCATCGCCAACGACTGCAGCGGCGGCATCTGCTTTTCGGTGGATACGCAAAGCGGCCAGCTGGGCCCCGGACAGGGCCGCGCCAGCAACAACCACATCTGCCATCCCGATACCGGCGTGAAAGTAGCAGGCGAATATGTGCCTGCGTGGGAGCGGATCAAGGCGTTTGCCTGCGAGGCGCACAAGCACGCGCCTGAGGGGCTCGGCCTGATCGGCTGGGACGTGTGCCTGAGCGGCGATGACATCAGCCTGGTCGAAGGCAACTGCGGCCCGGGCTTTCCGGAGCTTCCCGACAGGCGCGACAACATGTGGAAAGCCATGCAGGGCTACCTGAACCGTGTGGACGAAATCAAGCGGCAGAAGCGCGATGAAGCGTCTGCCGCCGCAATAAAGGTGTGACTTTCATGAAGAAGATCGAAACCTCCCTTCCCGGCGTGTACATCATCGAGCCGCAGGTATTCGGCGATCACCGCGGCTATTTCATGGAAACCTACTCCACCAAGGCCATGGCGGATATCGGCATCGATACCGTGTTTGTGCAGGACAACCAGTCCTTCACGGCGCAGAAGGGCACGCTGCGCGGTATCCATTTCCAGAATCATCCCATGAGCCAGGCCAAGCTGGTGCGCGTCACCCGCGGCGCGGTGCTGGATGTGGCAGTGGATCTGCGCAAGGGCAGCCCCACCTACAAGCAGTGGGTGGGTACGGAGCTGAGCGCGGAGAACAAGCGCATGCTCTACATTCCCCAGGGCTTCGGCCACGGCTTTGTGACGCTGACGGACGATGTGGAATTCTGCTATAAGGTGGATAACCTGTACAGCAAGGAGCACGACCGCGGCATCCGCTTCAACGATCCTGCCATCGGCGTGGAATGGGGCGTGGAAAACCCCGTGCTTTCACAGAAGGACACCACATCGCCCATGCTGGAGGACAGCGACTGCAACTTCATCTACGGCGAATAAGTGACAGATTTTACAAGCCGGCGCGCCGCAAAGGACGGCTGCCGGACGTTTGAATAGTGCATTCCCTTTCCCCTACCCCATCACAAAGGAGGAACCACCATGACCATCATCGTCACCGGCGGCGCCGGATTCATCGGTTCGAACTTCATCTTCCACATGCTGGAGAATCACCCCGAGGATCGCATCATCTGCCTGGATAAGCTGACCTATGCCGGCAACCTGTCCACCCTCAAGCCCGTGATGGACAACCCCAACTTCCGCTTCGTCAAGGCCGACATCTGCGACCGCGAGGCCGTGTTCAACCTGTTTGAAGAGGAGCATCCGGACGTGGTGGTCAACTTTGCCGCCGAAAGCCATGTGGACCGCTCCATCGAGGATCCCGGCGTATTCCTGCGCACCAACATCCTCGGTACGCAGGTGCTGATGGACGCCTGCCGCAAGTACGGCATCCAGCGCTATCATCAGGTGAGCACTGATGAGGTCTACGGCGATCTGCCGCTGGACCGCCCGGATCTGTTCTTCACCGAGGAAACGCCCATCCACACCTCCAGCCCGTACTCCGCCTCCAAGGCCAGCGCGGATCTGCTGGTGCTGGCGTATCACCGCACCTTCGGCCTGCCGGTCACCATCAGCCGCTGCTCCAACAACTATGGCCCCTATCACTTCCCGGAGAAGCTGATTCCGCTGATGATCGCCAACTGCCTGAACGATAAGCCCCTGCCCGTGTACGGCGAGGGTCTCAACGTGCGCGACTGGCTGTACGTGACCGACCACTGCAAGGCCATCGATCTCATCATCCGCAAGGGCCGCGTGGGCGAGGTGTACAACATCGGCGGCCACAACGAAATGCGCAACATCGATATCGTCAAGCTCATCTGCAAGGCGCTGGGCAAGCCCGAAAGCCTCATCACCTACGTGACCGACCGCAAGGGCCACGACATGCGCTACGCCATCGACCCCACCAAGATCCACAGCGAGCTGGGCTGGCTGCCGGAAACCATGTTTGCCGAGGGCATCCAGAAGACCATCCAGTGGTATCTGGACAACCGCGAGTGGTGGGAAACCATCATTTCCGGCGAGTATCAGAACTACTACGCGCAGATGTACGGCAACCGCTGAGGTGAATGTTCATGAAGGTATTTGTTACCGGCGCGGCCGGTCAGCTGGGCTATGACGTGATGGCGCAGCTGCGCAGCCGCGGCCATGAAGCCATTGGCAGCGATGTGCTGGAAAGCGAAGGCATCCTGCCGCTGGACATCACGGACGAGGCTGCTGTCGCGCGTACGCTGGCCACTGTTCAGCCGGATGCCGTCATTCACTGCGCCGCATGGACGGCGGTGGACGCCGCCGAGGATGAGGAAAACCGCGCAAAGGTGCAGGCCATCAATGCCGATGGCACGCGCTATATTGCAAAGGCCTGCAAAGTCATCGGCTGCAAGATGCTCTACCTGAGCACGGACTACGTGTTCGGCGGTCAGGGCGAGGAACCCTGGCAGGCGGACTGCACCGACTTCGCGCCCCTGAGCGTATACGGTCAGAGCAAGCTGGACGGCGAAAACGCCGTGCGCGAAACGCTTGAAAAATACTTCATCGTGCGCATTGCGTGGGTGTTTGGCTTAAACGGCAAGAACTTTGTCAAAACCATGGTGGGGCTGGGCCGCAAGTATGACACGCTGCGCGTGGTCTGCGACCAGATCGGCACGCCCACCTACACGCCGGATCTGGCGCGTCTGCTGGTGGATATGATCGAAACCGACAAGTACGGCCACTATCACGCCACCAACGAGGGCGGCTTCCTCTCCTGGGCGGATTTTGCCTCCGCCATCATAGAAGAAGCCGGTCTCAGCGCAAAGGTCACGCCCGTCACCACGGCTGAATACGGCCTGTCCAAGGCCGCACGTCCCTTCAACAGCCGTCTGGACAAGAGCAAGCTCGCCCAAAACGGCTTTGCGCCCCTGCCCCACTGGCACGATGCGCTCAAGCGCTACCTGAAGGAGATTCTCTGATGTTTACTGCTGCGCTGATCCAAGCCGAATCCAGCCGCCTGCGCGATTATGTGCAGGCGTGCTATCGTCATCTGCACCGTCACCCGGAAACGGCGCATTTCGAGATTGAAACCAACCGCTTCATCCGTCAGGAGCTGTACCGCATGGGCGTGTATTACGAAACGCCTGCGGAGAACATCACCATTGCCATTCTCAAAGGGCATGCGCCCGGCGCAACCGTCGGTCTGCGCTGTGATACGGACGCCCTGCCTGTGCAGGAGCAAACCGGGCTGGACTTTGCCAGCGAGGTACCCGGCAAGATGCACGCCTGCGGCCATGACGGCCACACCGCGCTGGGACTGGGTGTTGCGCAGATTCTGCACGACCATCCCGAATGCTGGTGCGGCACGGCGAAGATCATCTTCCAGCCTGCCGAGGAAGGCGAAGACGGCGCAGGCGATGTGATCCGCACCGGACGCGTGAACGATCTGGACGTCATCTACGGCCTGCACCTGTGGAGCGCCTATCCCACCTGCACGCTGCATGCCGCGCCCGTCACCGTGAGCGCCGCCGTCAACATGTTTGAAGTCCGCGTCACCGGCAAGGGCGGTCACGGCGCTACGCCGGACAAATGCGCCGATGCGCTGGTGGCCGCCGCCGAGATGGTGGGCGCTTTGCAGACCATCATCTCCCGCCGCTTCTCGCCCATGGAGCCCGGCGTGCTCACCATCGGCAGCTTTCATGCCGGTCACGTGGGCAACATCATCGCGCAGGAGGCCGTGCTCAAAGGCACGCTGCGCACGCTGAACAATCAGACCCGTACCATGGCCGAAAACGCCATGGCGGATATCATCCACGGCATCGCCCGCATGCACGGCTGCACGGCAGAGATCAACAACCGCCGCATGAGCGACGCCGTCACCAACGACCCCCGCGCCGTATCCATCGCGCAGGAATGCGGAGAGTTGCTGGGCTGTGAAATGCACGGCCAGAACACGCTGATGCTGGGCGATGACTTTTCCACCTACGGCTCCATCTGCCCCTATGCCTACCTGCAGCTGGGCATTGCCGATGAGCAGAAGCAGAGCCACTACGCCCACCACAACGGCCATTTCCGCATTGACGAGGACGCGCTGCCGCTGGGGGTGGCGTGGCTTGCGATGACCGTGGCCAAGGCTGCGGAGAATTGGAACAAGTAGTGGCGAAGAGAGTCGCCCTGCAATGAACAATACTGCTGCAGGGAGGCCTGTACATTTGCCAATCATATGATAGATATACGAATCAATCTATATGAACGAAAGAAAAGGAACACATCAATGCAGACTCCGATCATGGAAACTGAAAGATTATTTCTCAGGCCGTTGACTGTTGAAGATGCCAAAAGCGCATTCGAAAATTGGACTAGTGATCCTGACGTTGCCAAATTCATGCGCTGGGAACTTCATAAGGATATTTTCGAAACGAAAGAATGGCTTGCTTCCGAAGAAGCACTCATCGAAAGCGACAGCGTTTATAGTTGGGGCTTTGTTCTAAAAGAAACAGGGGAATTGATTGGTTCTGGCGGACTGGTTTTTATGGAAGACAAAGGTATGTATGAACTTGGCTACAATATGATGAAGAAATATTGGAACCAAGGGCTCACCACGGAAGCAGCAAAAGCAATCATCAGCTTTGGACAAAACACATTAGTGCAAAAGCGATTTTTTTGCTGTCACGCCAAAGACAATCCTGCTTCCGGAAAAGTGATGACTAAGGTTGGCTTCCGCTATCAGAATGATGGGGTATACTACAGCTGGAATCAAGAGCGAATGTATGAATCCAAAGAATATCTGTTGATCATCGAGTAAACACGAAAACACAAATTCCTGTTGGCCAGCAAATGCTGCCAAGAACGCACCATCCCCCTTCAAGATGCCTGTTCTGTATCTTGAAGGGGGGCTTCGTCAGTTATCGATCTGATCGACCTTTGCGCTCCCTTTTATGCAGCATTTTGCCGATCCATCATGAGCAAGACCATCACCGTCATATCATCCCTTGAAATGCCGCCGCTTGCGACAAGTGCATTTTTCAAAATTTCGTCCGCCATTCGCTGCGGGTGCATGTGCAGGCTCAGCTCCAGGGCTTTTTTCATCTGGGCGTCGGTCGGGAAAACATCAGCCACACCGTCGCTCATCAGAATGAGAATATCGCCGCTGTGCAGCCTGAACTGCACGGCGGTGGGCGTGGCTTCCTGCACGATGCCCAGCGGCAGCGAGGAACCTTCCATCTTCTTCATGTGACTGCCGCGCACTACCCATGAGGCGCACGCGCCCAGCTTTTCGCCGAATACCTCCCCCGTCCACAGGTCAACATCCGCCAGATCGACGGTGGAAAAGCGCTCCTCGTTCTGTGACCCCAGCATGATGCCATTGACGGCAGTGATGGCCTGACGGCGGGTATAGCCCGCTTCCAGCAGAAGAAGCAGCAGTTCCAGCGTTTTCTCGCTCTGCTGATGGGCGCGCTCGCCGTGACCCATGCCGTCGCACAACATCATCAAAAGCCTGCCGCCCTCGCAGCGCTTGGCGCAGCAGGCGTCGCCGCACACACTTTCCTGTCCGCCCGCACATGCGCTTGCCATGCCTACCGATGCGCTGTACAGCGGGATTTCCTCCAGCTCGATCTGCCCTTTCTCCATGCGGGCGATGGACAGAGGCATGTCCTCTTCAGCGGCAAGGCGGTGCAGCAGCTGTTCCAGCGGCTTCTGCATGGGCAGCACGCCCTCCGCTTCCAAAGCTGCCTGCAGGTGACCATCCACACGCCGGGCGTATCTCAGCCGGGCCGGAACGCCCAGTTCCTCCATCGCAAGGCGGATGACATGCGCAGCACGCAGGTCGTTGAAGCTCTCGCCGGCTGCCATCTGTCCCAGATCGGCCAGCGTGCCGGAGAGCGCCGCCAGATGCGTGAGCGTCACCTCGCGTTCATAGCGCGCCTTGCTGGCGGATGCGCTGCGCTTCTGGCGCAGCATGAGCGCGCTGCGCGCCTGCTGGGGCATGCTGGCGGAGCGCACGCACCCAAAATCGGAAAGGGAGAGGATTTCCTCTTCTTCCAGCGTTTCGCCGCGCGCGGATTTTTCCATCATGGCGCTCAGCATCTGCTCTGTGCGGATGCGGCTGCGGCCCCAGCACAATTCGCGATTGGGGCATTGCGCGCACAAGAGCGCGCCCAGTTCCTCGCCGGTGCTGAGGGTTTCCTCCGGCCATTCGGGCAGTGCCTGCGCCAGATTGTGAATCGCCTGTCGCATGTGCGCAATGCGCTGGCTGA
The DNA here is from genome assembly GCA_029009515.1 of bacterium. Classification (GTDB taxonomy): domain Bacteria; phylum Bacillota; class Clostridia; order Christensenellales; family Aristaeellaceae; genus Limiplasma. The sequence goes on along the minus strand of JAQXJZ010000039.1, from coordinate 38,620 downwards.
TGAACGCGTTTTCCATGCTTCGGTCGCCGCGTTCCAACCCGTGCAGATAGGGCTTGAGCGCATCCAACGCACTGCCGCTGATCAACGCATAGGCCAGCGATCCCGCCAGCAGCGTCAGCCACGCAATGGGCGGATGGCTGAGCGGCGTGACGAACCACGCCAGCACATTGCAAAGCGCCGCAGCCGCAGGAGCCAGCCATCTCCGGCGGCAGACCATGGGCAGGCCGCCGGAGAATCCGCACAGCGAAAGCACCAGCACGATGCGGCTGTCGTATCCGCCCATGGCCAACGCCAAGCCGCACAGCACGCCGCCTGCCACGCCCAACGCAGCGCCGTTGGCCCACGCAAAGATCATTGCGGCAAAAATGGCAGACATCGGGCCGAGCTCAACCGGGCCAATTCGGAAAAACCCCAGCCCGCTTACCGCGACCAGCCCGATGAGCAGCAGGCACAGGCGCTCCCAGCTGCGGTGCAGCGCGCCGGTCTGCGCAGCATCCAGTCCACAGCGCATGCATGCGGAAAAGAGCATGCACAGCGGAACGGATGCGCAGCTGAGCAGAATCTCCAGCGGCTGATGGGCTGCCATGGCCGCAAACACGCGCGGCATCATGCACAAACCGCCCAGAGCGGCCGTCTCGATGCCTGCGCGCGCCCGACATTTCTGCAAAAGCAGCCACATGGCCGCGCAGCCTGCATACTGCCACACATCCGCATTCAAGCCCCACAGCAGCCTCAGCCCCATACCTGCGCCCAAACCAGCCAGACAGGCGGCAGGCGGCTTTGTGCCAAAAGCCAGCAGCAGCGCCGCAGCAAAAGGCGACGGAATGCCAAACCAGCTGACAAAGCTGAATAAACACATGGCTGCTGCCAGCCCTACGGGCCTTGCCAGCCTCGCCAGCACACAACGGAACATGCGGACCCGCTCTTTCCAACCGGCTCTGGAATGCCGGGCGGTCACCGCGCTCGAAGGAACCATATGCCGCCTCCTGTGATCAGTATACGGCCAGTATATGCCTGTCACCGCTTCGGAATTGTCGCTTCGGCTTGCAAAACTTGTCAGATTTGCCTTTTGCATAGCGCGCATGCCTGCTGCGCAAACTGATGCGGAAGCCATCATCAGGAGGCAAGGAAACATGAGTCAGGAACGAAAAACAGTCAGCTGGATTCTGATCGCCGCCATCGTGGCAGTGGCCGGCACGGCGCTGGTGGTGACCACGCTGGCCAGCTCCAGTCCGGATCCTTCCGCGCCGCCAGCGCCTACCGCAGCGCAAAGCGCGCTTCCCTTCGTGCAGCCGTCCGCCGCACCGCAGATGACCAGCACGGCGGATGACACCGCCAATGCCAGCGTCATCGGCTACGGCGGGCCGGTGCTGGTGCGCCTCACGCTGGATGACAAGGGCGCCATCACGGGGCTCAAGGTGGGCGGCGCGCGGTTTGCGGAAACGGAAGGCGTTGGCAGCCGCGTGAAGGAGGACGCCTTTGTGGAACCCTTCATCGGAAAAACGCCGCCCATCACGCTGGGCGAGGACGTCGACGCCATCGCGGGCGCATCCATCTCCTCGCAGGCTGTGGTGGACGCCGTGAATGAAGCCGCCGCCTTCCTCAAGGAGACGCCCAGCGTCGGCACGAAGTGACAAAAGCTCTGCTTTTTCCCGGCAGGATGCAGGAAGCCGCATGCCGTATTTCCCTCTGGAAGGGAGATGCGCGCATGCGGCTTTTGATCATGCTGCCGGATATGATGCTTTCGTGGCAGCTTCGCGCCATGCTGGTGGACGATTTTGACGAGATTGTACTGGAAAGCAGCCAGCCATGGACGTTTGACGTGGTGGTGCTGCACCATTGCCTGCCGGGCATGGACGGGCAGGCTATGGGCGATCAACTGGCGGCCTGTGCGCCGCTCTGTCCACCAAGGGTGCTGTTCGTCGCGCCGCCGGAGTTTCTGCATGCGCGTCCGCTTTGGGCGGATGCGGTGCTGCACCACGGTGTGTCTGTGTCGGGAATGGCGGATACCATCCGCCTGATTGCCAAAAAGCCGCTGCCAAAGCTGGCGGCGGCTCACAAGGTGGCGGTTCAGAAGGCAGTGGGATCCTTCCTGGATGATCTGTCGCTGAGCGATCATCTGAAGGGACGCAGCTACGCCGAGTGGATGCTGTGCAGGCTGATCGTATCGCCCGTGATGGAACGCTGGCCGGTCAGCCGGCTGTATCACGCATGTGCGGATGCCTTTGCCACCTCTTCCGGCGCGGTGGAACGCTGCCTGCGCGTGGCGGTGGAATCCGTATTCACGCAAGGCAGCCTGAAGGGGATCGAGCGCTTCTTTGGCGAGGCGGCTGATCCCGAACGGGGCAAGCTGACCAACCGCGCGTTTCTCATACAGTCCTGCCAGTGGCTGCGTTATTCCCTCACGGCAGCGCGCTCGCCAAACAAAAGCGAAATGCACCACAGTCCCGCTGCGCCCACAAGGGTGTAGACGATGCGGCTGAGCATGGCGGACTGACCGCCGAACAGATAGGCCACCAGATCAAACTGGAAGATGCCGATCAGCGCCCAGTTGATAGCGCCCACGATGACCAGCACCAGAGAGAGTTTATCCAGCATACAGGGGTTCCTCCTTCCATCGCTTCCGGCAGCAGGCGCTGCCGGTTTTTTCACGGTTAGAATGCGCAGGCGGGCTGGCAATCATACCCGGTATTTTCACACAAAGCATGCCTGTGTGTTCTTGCCATGAGAAAGGATCTGCTTCTGCCATGGCCGCTGCTCATCGATAAGCGCGGCGCTGCCGCTGAGCGTATCGCTGATGAGAATCAGGCCGTTTTCAGACTGCATGCGCATGCACAGCGGCCATTCCGCGCGGTTCCACAGGACGGAACCATCCGAAAGGCTCAGTTTCATCAGGCCGTCGGCCGTACTCAAAAGCGCGTGGAACCCATCTGCGCAGGTGCAGATGGTTCCCGGCAAGCCGGGCAGCTCCAGCAGCCTGCGCGGACGCACCTTGCCGCTTCTGAGCGTATACACCGCCGTGTGGATATCCTCTCCTTCCACGGCGCACACTAACACAAGCCCGCCCAGCCAGAAATCCGCCGCAAAGCACGGATGGCGCGTATACACGGTTTGCTGCACGTTAAGCTCCGGCGCGCTGAGCACATACGCTTCTGCCGCTGCGCCGCCTGCTGCCAGCAGGCGCTTGCCATCCGCATCCATTCGCATGCAGCGCGGAAACACGCCGCAGGGCATGGCGTACAGCAATTCGCCCGTTGCAGTCAGCCGGGTGTGGATGCAGTCCGCCTCCGAGCTGAGCTGGTACAGCCATCTGCCGCACGGTGAAAAGAGCATGCCGCTCACACCGGGCGGTGCGGGCATGCTGCTGATGACGGCATGCGTTTTCTGATCCATGCACACGCACTGGCGCGTCTGCTGGCAGCACACGGCCATGCAGCTTTGGCACGCACAGGGCATGCATGGCCATCCAAGCGTTACAGGCAGCATCTTTGCCGTTCCTCCGGGATACGTTGTCTCCCATACGCCCATGGATGGCTCCGTCATCAACAGTCGCATCGGCATGCTCCCTTTCCGCGCGCATTTTGCTTTTCTCTTCACCCTATGCCGCTTTTTGCAGAAGGTGAAAATTCAGGCAGGAAAAACGGGGTTGTGTGTCGAAATAGAAAAATTGGCTTATTTTGCTTAAGCCCAACAGAAGGAGAGAAGATCATGCATTACAAAACCAGAGGAACCTGTTCCTCCGCTATCGATCTGGAAATTGAAAACGGTATCATTACTGAATGCAAATTCACCGGCGGCTGCCGCGGCAATACCGCTGGTCTGGCACTGGCTGTGACCGGCCAGAACGCCAAAGAAGTGATGGACAAGCTGCGCGGCATTCCCTGCAGAGGCGCTACCTCCTGCCCGGACCAGCTCAGCCGTGCCATCGAACAATATCTTGCCGAGCATCAGTAAGGAGCACCCAAGTTGGATACCGAAATCACCACCATGAAATTTTCCGAAGCTGCCGAACTGAGCAGCGAAATTCTCAAAGCCGTGGAGCGCATGGGCTTTACCGAGATGACCCCCGTGCAGATGAAGACGCTGCCCCTGATGATGGAAGGCCGCGATATCATCGCCATCGCGCCCACGGGCACCGGCAAGACCTGCGCCTTCGGCATTCCCATGCTGGAGTACGTGAACCTGAACGACACGCGCGTGCAGGAGCTGGTGCTGGCTCCCACCCGTGAGCTGAGCCTGCAGATCACCGATGAGCTGAAAGCGCTGGCCCGTTTCATTCCCGGCGTGCGCATCGCCTGCCTGTACGGCGGCCAGCCCATCGCCAAGCAGATCAGCCAGCTCAAGCAGAACCCGCAGATCATCGTGGCCACCCCCGGCCGCATGCTGGACCACATCAACCGCGGCAACGTTCGTCTGGACGCCGTGCACACCATGGTGCTGGACGAGGCGGATGAAATGCTCAACATGGGCTTTGTGAAGGACGTGACCAGGATCATCGAAGCCACGCCCAACGACCGCGAGCTGGTGCTGTTCTCCGCCACCACCAATCAGGACGTGATGACCATTGCGTGGAAGTATCTGCAGGACCCGGTGGAAGTGGTCATTCCCGCCACCAAGGAGAACCGCCCGCAGATCACCCAGTACGTGATTGAAACCGACCGCGAGAAGAAGTACGAGCATCTGCTCTACCTGCTGGACAGCGACGTTTATCAGCGCGTGATGGTGTTTGTCAACACCAAGGATATGACCCAGCGCCTGTGCAAGCGGCTTCAGAACGCCGGCTATCCCTGCGAGTGCCTGCACGGCGACATGCGCCAGAGCGCCCGCAACCAGGTGATGCAGGGCTACCGCAAGGGCAAGTTCCAGATTCTGCTGGCCACCGACGTCGCCGCCCGCGGCATTGACGTGGACGATGTGGAGGCCGTCATCAACTACGACCTGCCCAACGAAAACGAGTACTACCTGCACCGTATCGGCCGTACCGGACGCGCCAAGCGTCACGGCGTGGCCTTCACCCTGCTCACCTACACCGAGAGCGTGCGCTTTGACACCATCCTCAAGTACATCATGGCGCAGCCTGTGCCGCTCAAGTTCAGCGAGCTTGGCATTCTGGAAAAAGAAAACGGCGAACCCTTCTTCGAAGATATGTAAGCCAGTGCAACATTGACCGAGACAAAGCATTTGGAGGCGAATTCCATGGGTATCATTCCTTCCCGCAATCTGGACGAGCAGCGCCGCGAGGAAAACGGCATTGTCTACTTTGACCGCGGAACCATTCAGGGCAAGGACGGCCGCAAGTACGACCGCTACGCCATCCAGACCCACTTTGTGCAGGTGGGCGAAAGCCAGAAGGATCTGGTGGAAAAGTACGTGCGTCCCCTGTACCAGGAGGGCGATATGCTGTCCTTCGGAGCGAAGGTGATGTGCATGTGCGTCAAGTCCGTCAAGACCCGCGAGCAGGTCAAGCCCGGCTTCTGGGCCAATCTGCTGTGGCGCTTTGCCGGCATCAACACCACCGGTGTGGGCGCGCACGAGCCCTACAAGATGCAGATGATCATCGACATCTGCGGCCTGCCCCGCGTGCTGCTGGCTGCTGCGCTGAGCGCTGTGACCAAGCTGTTTGGCATGCACGGCGTGTTCTGGCGCGTGTGCGGCCATGGCGTGGCCGGCATCGACGGCTTCTACACCCGTTCCAGCTTCCAGCTTTATCACGAGCTGGCGCTCATCAACCCCGACAACCCCAACGAGCTGTGCGAGGAGCTCTATCAGCAGACCGGCATTCCCGTTGTGCTGATGGACGCCAACGACCTGCAGCGCGACCAGCTGGGCAAGAGCAAGGATTTCCCGCTCACCGACGCCCAGATTCAGGACGCCATGGCGGACAACCCCAGCGGCCAGGGCGACGAGCTGACTCCCCTCATCCTCATCCGCCCCGTGAAGTAAACACACAATCGCCCGTCCTGCCGCAGAGCCGGACGGGCTGTTTCCAATATTCATCTGAAAGGATTGATTACCAATGACCGTCTGCGAACGCTTCCTGCGCTACGTTTCCATCCCCACCCAGTCCAGCGAAGCCGGCGAAGGCACCCCTTCCACCCAGTGCCAGTTTGATCTGGCCAAAGTGCTGCGCGATGAAATGATCGAAATGGGTCTTGCCAACGTGCGTCTGACCGACAACTGCTTCGTGTACGGCGAGCTGCCCGCCACCCCCGGCTGCGAGGACAAGCCCTGCATGGGTCTCATCGCCCACATGGACACCGCGCCCGCCTTCAGCGGCGACGATATCAAGCCGCAGATCATCGCCAACTACGACGGCGGCGACGTCGTGCTGCCCGCCACCGGCGCGGTGCTCTCCCCTGCTCAGTTCCCGCTGATGAAAACCCTCGTGGGCAAGACCCTCATCACCACCGACGGCTCCACCCTGCTGGGCGCGGACGACAAGGCCGGCATCGCCGAGATCCTCGCCGCCTGCGAAGCCGTGATGAACAGCGGCCGTCCCCACGGCAAAATCGTCATCGCCTTCACCCCCGATGAGGAGATCGGCCTGGGCGTGCACAGCTTTGACGTGGAACACTTCGGCGCAGACTACGCCTATACTCTCGACGGCGGCGAGCTGGGCGGCTTGAGCTATGAAAACTTCAACGCCTGCGAAGCCAAGGTGGAAATCAACGGCGTCAGCGTCCATCCCGGTTCCTCCAAGGATACCATGGTCAATGCCTGCCTGCTGGCCATGGAGTTCAACAACATGCTGCCTGATTGCGAAACGCCCCGCGATACCGAGGGCTACGAGGGCTTCTTCCATCTCGATGAAATGTCCGGCGACGTGAGCCACGCCAAGCTCCTCTACATCGTGCGCGATCACAGCGCCGCACGCTTTGACGGCCGCAAGGAGCAGCTCCTTCACATCGAAAAAATCATGAACCACCGCTGGGGCGAAGGCACCGTGAAGGTGACCCTGCGCGAGCAGTACCGCAACATGCGCGAGAAGATTGAGCCCTGCATTCACATCGTGGAGAAGGCCCGCAAGGCCATGATCGCCGTTGGCATGGACCCCTTCGAAGAGCCCATCCGCGGCGGCACCGACGGCGCGCAGCTGTGCTACATGGGTCTGCCGACCCCCAACCTCTGCACCGGCGGCCACGCCTTCCACGGCCCCTACGAGCACATCGCCATTGAGGACATGGAAGCCTGCGTGCGCATGCTGGTCGAAATGATCTGCGACTAACGCAAAGAGGCTCCGCCTCTCTGCACTCTCCGCACGGGCTTCGCCCTTGACCCGTGTATTGGGCGCGTAAAACGCGCCCAAAGGTGGGATTACAAAGGGTGAAACCCTTTGGCGGTGGGTGCAGGGAGGCGGAGCCTTCCTGCGTCGGCCCCTTACTCGTCGCCCGCCGCGCGGATGTCGTCGGCGGTGAGGAGCATGAGGTCTTCTTTGGTGATGTCGGGGTCGGTGGACAGGCGGTTGGCCTGCGCGGTGACGGTGCGTTCGAACAGGTTGCGCACGCCGCGCGCGTTGCCGAAGCCCTTCACATCCATGCTCTTGAGCTTGAGCAGGTCGCGCAGGATGGGCCTGGCGTCCTCGGCGAGGGTGTAGCTGCCCTGATTGCAGCGCATGTCGAAGATAGCCATCATCTCGTCGATGGAATAGTCCGGGAAGTGCAGGAAGCGGTTGAAGCGGCTTTCAAGGCCGGGGTTGGATTTCACAAACGCCTGCATCAGCTCGATGTAGCCGGCCACGATGACGATGAGGTCATCGCGGTGATCTTCCATGGCCTTGAGCAGAGTGTCCACGGCTTCCTGACCGTAGTCGTTTCCGCCGCGGTTGGTGAGCGCGTAGGCTTCATCGATGAACAGTACGCCGCCCAGCGCCTTTTCAATCACTTCGCTGGTCTTGATGGCGGTCTGGCCCACATAACCGGCCACGAGACCGCTGCGGTCCACTTCCACCAGCTGACCCTTGCTGAGAATGCCCAGGCTCTTGTAGATGCGCGCCATCAGGCGGGCGATCATGGTCTTGCCGGTGCCGGGGTTGCCGCTGAACACCATGTGCAGCGACAAATCATTGGTGGGCAGGCCGTTTTCCTTGCGCAGCTTCTGGATGGTGACGAGGTTGATGAGGGTTTCGACCTCTTTCTTCACATCCTCCAGACCGATGTAGCCCGCCAGTTCCTTTTTGAGATCCTCGATGTTTTCGGGCTTTTCTTCTTCAGCAGCCTCTTGCTTTGCAGGTTCGGGCTGTTTTTCTTTTTGTTCCTCAGCATCCGCCTTGGGCGCAGGCGTGGGCGTGCCCCACAGATCATCCACGATGCGGTTCAAATTGCTGCGGGTCATCTGGTTGATCACGTCCATCTGCAGACGGATGATTTCATCTTTGCGATCCATCTTGTCAATCCTCCAGCAAAGCTTCACGCGGGATGAACAGGCGGCACACACGGCCTTCCAGACCCGTCTGCACGTAGGCCCAGTCCTCGCCCATGAAGGCCAGCAGCGTCACTTCCTCACCCTTCTGGAAGGTGGTGATGGGCGCCTGACCATGCAGCGGGTCATCAGTGCCTTCCGCGTCCTTGAACAGCGGAACGGGAATGGAGCAGAAGGAGAGCGGCTTGACCGTCTCCGGCTCGTCCAGCGTCTTGTCGTCGATGTAGCCAATGCGGCCGCGCGAGCCGTTGCCAATGGGATAATCCACCAGCACATAACCATTTTCCGTGCCGAAGATGATCACGTTGTCATCCGTAGTCACGGATGCGCCGCTGGCGCGCCAGGTGTTTTCGCCAGGAGCGCTGTACACCTTCAGGTCGTTGCGCTTTTCAAAGCGCGCATCCTCCTGAGGCTCCAGCTCCGGCGCGCGCATCACAGCCTGCTGATAAGGCGAAAGCGTGGGCGTGGGCACGGGGGTAGGCGTGGGGCTGGGCGTGGGCGTGGGGCTCGGGGTGGGCGTAGGCACCGGCGTGGGGCTGGGCGTAGGCGTGGGTACGGGCGTGGGACTGGGGGTGACGAACTCCTCCGGAGCCACGCGCTCGCCCTGACGGTTGAGCACATAGCCGCTCAGCTTGCCATCGGTATCCAGCGTAAAGGCGCTGTCAGAACCGATATCCAGCACGCCGCTGAGCACGTCGCTGCTGAGCACGCCGTCCTCCACGGTGTAGCTGCTGACCTTCACGGTGAGCAGCTTGCCGTCCTCGGTGAACTGGTAGTAGGTATCGCCTTCGCCGCCCAGCGGCTTCCACAGGCCGTGGGTGAGCACATCCACCTTGATGGCGTCATTGCCAGCCACGGGCATGGGCGTGGGCGTAACGACGGGAGGCAGTGCAAAGTTGGGGTCGAGCGTTTCCACCGGGAAAGGCGTGACGGTGGTGAGCGGAGTGGGCGTGGGCACTTCCTCCGGCACCAAGACGGGCGTGGGCACGGCGGTAGGCTCGATGGCTTTCGGCGGCAGCGTGCTCTGCGCCTGCATGCGGCTGGAGAAGGTGAGCGGAAGCTCATCCCAGGCCAGATCCACCACCGCGGCCTGCGCGCACAGCGCACCGGGCGCGTAGGTGACGCGCAGGGCATTTTCGGTCAGGTAGCAGGAATCCGGCATGGGCACAAGGCCGCTGTCGGTAATCTTGTCAAGCAGGCTGCCGGTGCCGCTGATCTTGCTGTACACCGCGCTGCACACCACTTCTTCCACCACCACGTCCGGCTCGACGAACAGATTGGCCAGGGAGATGAGCTTGCGGCCATTGAGATCCACAATGGCGGAGAACAGCGCGATCTCTTCCTTTTCTGCCTTGGCGGACAGAATGCGCACCGACGCTTCCACGGACAGAAGGCCGTCAAAATCCAGCGAGGCATTGTAGCCGCCGCGGATCACGACCTGTCCTTCGGCGGGCGCTTCGCGGGCAGAGAGCGCGCAGATGGGATCGGTCACGTTTTCTTTCAAAAAGGCGGTCAGAGCCGCGTCGCTGCATTCAAAGGTGGGATAATCCACCGCCAGCTGTTTGGCATCCGTCTGCTCCTGCAGATGGTTGCGCAGCACCGTCAGGCCGTTCACCGCTTCCTCACGCATGGTGGTCAGCTCTGCCGAAGCCGTAGCTGCCAGCAGCATCAGCGCTACCAGCAGCGCCGTCAGTCGTTTCATAGTGCGTTCCCTCCGTTTCAAAACTCGCCATCCAGATGGATGGGATAGGAAGACTCCGTGGACAGCGCCACATATTCGCGCTGCCCGTTCTTTTCCAGCACAAAGGAGTGCGACAGCGGCAGCGGATAGCTGTGCTGCGCAACGGCCAGCACGGTAAAGCTGCCGCCTTCGCCGGTGAGCGTCTCCTCTGCCCAGATGATATCGCTTTCCACAGGGCGGATCGCGTCATAAGCAAAGTCGTAGTGCTGCTCGCCGTGGACAAACAGGCCGTATTTGCCACTCTGCGCATCCTTCACCACCAGTGCGTCGCAATCCAGATAGGCCCGCACTTCAGGGGTGCGGAGGATGGGCGCGGAGGTATCCGGCAGATGATAGAGATCGCCGTTTTGCATATAGGCCATGCCGCAGGCGGACGCGGTTACATCCTGCATATCGGGCGTGGCCAGCCAGCGGCTCATCATGCCGTCGGCGCCCAGCACATACAGCAGATAGCGCTGATCCGGATCTGCCGTTGCGCCGGTGTCCACATAGGCCACGGTATGATCGCCGGTAAAGGGAAAGGTGCGGCTGAACCACAGGGTGCTCAGCAACTGTCCGGCGGTGCTGATGTAGTTGGCGCTGCCGTCCTCTTTGCTTTCAATGACCGACCAGCCGTTGTACAGCGGATGCAGGAGCATTTCCTCCCCCAGCGTTTCCTCCAGGCTGGCGGTGCGGATGAGCGCCGAACCGTTCTGCGCCACCAGATAGGGCTCCTGCGCCACGTAGAAGCTGCCGCCTTCCTGCGGGATCATGTCATACGGGCCAAGGCCCTCAAAATAGCTGAGCAGGCGTCCTTCGGCTGCGGTGAACAGGTAGAAATCATAAGCGCCGTTCTGACGCAGATGACGGGTGACCACATTGTTGTCGGTGACGATAAAGCTTTCCATGGCCAGTCCGCTGCTGATATCGCGGATCGCGCCGCGCGTGCCGTCCGCCATTTCTACAGGCTGGGCAGCGTTATAGGCCTTGATGGGCTCCGGGGTGACGACCACCTCAAAGGGCTCCTCCGTTGGCTCGGGGATGATCTCCTCCTGCTGAAGCCACTGGGTGACAGGATCGCGGAAATAGTAGGCTGCGCCGCCCAACAGCGCCAGCACCAGCAGCACGATGAGCAGATTGCGCAGGGTATGACGGCGCTTTCTGCGCTTGCGCTCCGGCAGGGCGTCCTCGCTCACCTGATAGCCAAGGCCGCTTTCCGCCAGCACTTCCTCGCGCGCCTCATCGGCCCAGGTGGCCTGACGCGGACGGTACACATTGCTGGGGCCAGCGTCCTCCATGACAGGCTGATCCAGCTGGATCTGGCTCTCGTAGCCGTAATAGTCCATCTTGGGCGGCGGAGCAAAGGCAGGCTGCGCATCGTCATCATAGGAAGCGCCTTCGCGGCTGTAGTAGGCCGCATATTCCGGCAGCACCTCCGGCTCGTTGGGAGTGTACCCCTCCCAGCTCTCCTCGTTGGGCGCGTAGCCATCCCATTCCTGCTGCGGCTGCACAGGCTCTGCCGACGCGTCCTCCGGTTCATACCCGGGCAGGTTTTCCGGCTCCCATGCCGGCTGCTCATCCACCGGATAGGCAGCCCTTGCGGTATACAGATGCTGCGCCTGTTCGCTGCGGCGCGAACGCCGCCTGGGCGCAGGACGATTTTCGGACATAAAGCACCTCGCTGCATGTGCCTGAAAAAGGGCACAGAACTTCAGTGTTAAAGATACCATGAAACGCTTGCAGCGTCAATATTTCAACGGCTTTCTCATGTAAAAACGGGCCTGTTCTCCAATGGGAGAACAGGCCCGCAGGCATATGCATTTTACTTGGCCAGACGGATCACGTTCCAGCTCAGGCTGGGCAGGACGACAGACAGCTTGCCGCCGTCGATCACGCCGCCGTTGCCGGCAGCAGGAGCAACGTTGTCGGGGTTGGCTTCGGTGTTGATGGCCTTCACGTCGTCGTGATGCAGCACGATGTGCTCCACAATCTTCAGATCGCCAAAGCCGCGCAGGTCGGCGTTCAGCTCGATGCCCTCTTCAAAGTCGCGGTTGACGGCGAAGATGGTCACGCTGCCATCGTCAGCCAGCGTGGCGGTACCATCCACCAGCGGCACCTTCTCGTAGTCGGTGCAGTCGTAGGTGGGGCTGGAGATGACGGGACGCAGGGCGGTGCCGCGGCCGTACTTGCTGGCATGCATGAGCGGCCAGTAGATGGTCTGGGCCCACACGCCGCCGCCATTGCGGGTCATGATGGGAGCGATGACGTTGACCAGCTGCGCCATGCAGGCAACCTTGACGCGGTCGGCATTCTTGAGGAAGGTGATCAGCATGGCGCCAACCAGCAGGGCATCCTCGAAGTTGTAGATGTCCTCCAGCAGAGGCAGAGCCGGGCCCCACTTCTCGCTCTTCCAGATTTCCTTGTCCTGCTCGTTGGAGTGATACCACACGTTCCACTCGTCGAAGGACAGGTTGATCTTCTTCTTGCTGTGCTTGGTACCGCCCACGGCGTCGCAGATGGAAACGACGGTCTTGATGAAGCCGTCCAGGTCCATGTTGCGGGCCAGGAAGTCGGGGGTGTTGTTGGTGCGGTTGCCATAGTAGCGGTGCAGGCTGACGTAGTCGATCTGGTCGTAGCACTCGGTCAGCATCTGGTATTCCCAGGTGCCGAAGGTGGGCATGTCATACGCAGAGGAGCCGCAGGCCACCAGCTCGATGGAGGGATCCACCCACTTCATCATCTTGCCGGCTTCGTTGGCAGCGCGGCCGTATTCATAGGCGGTCTTGTGGCACATCTGCCAGGGGCCGTCCATTTCGTTGCCCAGGCACCACAGCTTGATGCCGAAGGGATCCTTCGCGCCGTTCTTGATGCGCAGATCGCTCCAGTAGCTGCCGCCCTTGTGGTTAGCGTACTCAACGATATTGCGGGCAGCGTCGGGGCCGCGGGAACCGAGGTTGACGGCATACATCACGTCGGTGTTGGCCTTCTTGGCCCAATCAACGAACTCATGCAGGCCGACTTCGTTGGTTTCGGTGGTAAACCAGGCCAGATCCAGGCGCTTCGGGCGCTGATCGCGCGGGCCAATGGAATCCTCCCAGTTGAAGCCGGACACGAAGTTGCCGCCGGGATAGCGGGTGATGGGCACATCCAGCTTGCGCACCATATCGATGACGTCCTGACGGAAGCCGTTTTCATCCGCCGTGGGATGGCCGGGCTCGTAGATGCCGCCGTACACAGCGCGGCCCAGATGCTCGATGAAGGAACCATAGATTCGGGGATCGATTTGACCAATCGCGTAGTCGCGGTCCATGATCATGGTTGCTTTTTTCATGCGTTTGTACTCCTTTATGAAAGAATCAGATTACCGTTACACCAGTATTTGAATTGTACCACACCTTTTGGGCGTGGTACAAGGAGAAATATTTTAGAAACAGGAGAGATATTTAACAGTCTCTGTTAACCCTTCACGGCGCCGGCGGTCATGCCTTCGATGATGAAGCGCTGCGCGAACAGGTAGATAGCCAGCAGCGGGATAATGGCAAAGCAGGAGCCGGTGATCATCAGGTCGTAGTTGTTGCCGTAGGGAGACCACAGGGTGTTCAGGCCGATCGGGATGGTGTACTTCTTCATGTCGGAGATGACCAGCATGGGCCACAGCAGGCCGTTCCACGCACCCATGCCGACCATGATGGCCATGGAGGCGTACGCGGGCAGCATGATGGGCATGATGATTTTGAAGAAGATGCCATACTCGGTGCAGCCGTCCACGCGGCCGGCGTCCAGCAGATCGATGGGCACGCCGGTGAGGAACTGCTTGAAGAAGAACACCGCGCTCATGTTGACCAGGAACGGCAGCATCACGCCGGCGTAGCTGTCGCGCAGGCCCATGGTGTTGATCTGGGAGTACATGGGCAGCATGAGGATCTCCAGCGGGATCATCATGACCAGCAGCACGCACAGGAACATGGCGTTCTGACCCTTGAACTTGTACTTGGACAGGCCGTAGGCAACCATGGAGGACAGCAGCAGCGTAATGCTGCCCTGCACCGCCACGATGAACAGGCTGTTCTTGTACCAGATGAAGTAATCGTGCGGGTTGGAGGTGCCGTCGCTCATGACGCCGGTGAACAGGTAGCGCCATGCCTTCAGGTGCAGCTTATCCCAGGTGGGGTTGAGGTTCAGACCGCTCACAAACAGCTCGGCGCCGCCCTTGAAGGTGCCCAGCAGCAGCGCGTACAGCGGCACGATGATCAGGAACGCAAGCACGGCAAAGATCACAACGAGAATAACGGTGGAGGCCGTCATCTTGGTCTTCTTGTTCGTATCCATTCGTCACGCCTCCTTCTTCTTGCCCAGCTTGATCGTGCCGGTCACAATCAGCTGCACAATGGTAATGATCATCGCGCCAACCAGCAGCACCAGACCCACCGCAGACGCAAAGCCAAACTTGTCAACCTTCTCAAAGCCGTAGCGGTAGAGGTAACCGACGATGGTGAGGCCGTAGTTCTTGGGCGAATTGTTGTTGCCGAACACCATGTAGCTTTCGGTGAACATGGCAAGACCGGCGTAGATGGAAATGGTGAGCACGTAGATGGCGGTGGGCTTGAGCAGCGGCAGAATGACGTGCCAGAATTTCTTGAATTCATCAGCGCCGTCGATGTCAGCAGCCTCGTACAGCTCGTTGGGGATGGACTTGAGGCCCGCCATGTAGTACAGGATGTTCATGCCCGTCCAGCGCCACATACACAAAAGCACCATCGCAAACATGGAGGTCCACTCGCCCTTCAGCCAGGCGATGGGCTTGAGGCCGAACACGCCGCGGATGGAGTTCATCATGGAGCCGTTCAGCTCGGAGAACATCATGCGGAAGATGATACCGGCCACAACGACGGAGCACAGCACCGGCATGTAGGACACGGTCTTGAAGAAGTTGGACACCTTTTCGGGCGTCTTCTTGGAGTTGAGCAGATAGGCCAGCACCAGCGGCATGGGAATGAGGATGGCGCAGGTGATGATCATGTAGCGCATGGAGTTCTTCACGGCGATCCAGAAGTTCTTGTTGCCGAACATGTTCTGGTAGTTCTTCAGGCCAATCCACTTGGTGCCTGCGCCGGTGATCTCCTGGAAGCTCATCATGATGGTGGAAGCCAGCGGATACACAAAGAAGATGGCAAACGTCAGCAGGAACGGCAGTACGAACACGTACGGTGCAATCTTCTGCGAGTACAGCAGCTCACGGTTGAGCGCCACAAACACCACAAACACAAGGATGGAAGCCAGAATCGGCATGATGCGGTGACGGGCAATGCCCAGCCATGCCTTCTGCAGCAGGGTGTAGCTCTGGCCTTCCTCCAGCTTCTGGAAGTAGTAGCCAGACAGATCCGTGCCATTGTCATACGCAGTGTCAAAGCGAGTGGAGGCCGTGCCCAGCGTGAACATAGCCGCAAGGCCCAGCGCCAGCAGCACTGCAGCGATGACCAGCAGATACGCCGTCTTCTTCCACTTGTTGCGATCGCTCCCCGGGACTTGAATCTTGGCTTGCATCCCGCAAATCCCCTTTCTTGCCGCGCCGCTGGAGCAGCGCTTGAAAAACTTGTTTATCCTTCCCGCTCATGCGCAGGTCGGACACAGGAAGCGGATGGAGTGATGATCCCTCCATCCGCGGGTTTTTACATGAGTTCCTTGCGGAACTTTATGCAATTAGAACAGGTCGCTCTCGATAGCGTCCTGAGCAGCCTCGAGGGCCTCAGCGGTGTCCACGCCGTCCACGTACACTTCGTTCCACAGGGTGGAGCCGAGGTAGCTGTTGATGGTGGGGCTGATGCTGTTGGAAACCATGGCGCCGATCTCGTCCTTGATGGGCAGCAGAGCGTCCACGGGATAGCCAATGAAGTACTTGTTGAAGGCGTTCTCTTCATTCTTCATGAGAGCTTCGTCTTCCCAAACGGCCTTGTTGACGGGGTCGAAGCCCAGCACTTCCCAAACGTAGCGGTTGCCTTCGTCAGAGATCTTGGCGTAGGTGAAGAAACGGGCAGCCAGGTCGGCGTTGGCGCCGTTGGCGTAGATCACAGTGCCGGTGCCGCCAGCGCCGACGGAGCGGATCTGGCCTTCTTCGAACACGGGGCAGGGAGCCAGCACATACTGGTTGGCGCGGGCCTCGCCGATTTCGCCGGTGAAGCGGCTCATGAACCAGAAGGGCATGATCACAGAAGCGATGTCGTTGTTGGCGATGTAGGCCTTGCCTTCTTCGGTGTCGGGCTGGCCGCCGGGGCAGGTCTCGGCAATGCCGGCCTCGAGCCACTTCTTCTGGGTGTCGATAACCTTGGCAACAGCCTCGGTGTTGACGAGCACTTCGCCGTCAGCCTGCCAGTCAGTGCCCTGCTGGCCCAGCATCAGGGTGGCGACCCACTGGGTAGAGGTTTCCACGGTGCCCATCCAGGCGCCGGTGGCTTCCTTAACCTTCAGGCCGGCCTCATACCAGTCGTCCCAGGTCTTGATGGTGGTGTAGTCCACGCCAGCCTTTTCCAGCAGATCAACGCGATAGTAAGCAACCATGGCGCCAACGTGCAGGGGCATGCCGTAGTAGCCGCCGTCCTTGGAGTAGATCTCCAGGCGAGCGTCAACGATGTCGTCCTTCAGGGGCTCGATGTAGGGGCTGAGCTCAACCAGCTTGTCGCTGAAGGCCAGAATGTTGGGGAACTGGCCCAGCTCGACGTCGCAGGCATCGGGAGCGCCCTGATCGGACTGCAGAGCGACCTTCATCTTGTTGTGCATGTCATCGTAACCGAGGGTGGTCACTTCGATCTCGATCTGCTCGTCGGGATGCAGAGCATTCCACTTTTCGGCCATGCCTTCATAGTACTCCTGATGCTGGGCGATGAACGTCCAGGCAGTCAGCTTGGTGGTTTCGGCAGACGCAGCGGTCAGGCTGATCATCATGCACAGAGCCAGAAGCAGGGCAACGATCTTCTTCATGGGAAAATCCTCCTTTTTATTTTTTGAGAGGCACAGGCTGCGCCTCGTCAAATCGAGCGTTTAGACCTAAACGGAAGCATCCCCTTGTCCAAGGGGATTTCGCGCGTTTTGGTCTTTTCATACAACATTAACGTAAAAACATTAACGTTAATGTTTTGATGTAAAAATTATAGCATGATTTTATGGCCATGTCAACACCTAATTTGACAACTCTATCCAGCCGTGTTAGAATGCAGCCAATCACACCGCAATTTCACGAAAGGAGCCAGCCATGAATCCCACCAAAGGCCGCCGCGTCACGCTGCAGGATATCGCCCAGCGCACCGGCTATACCGCCAACACCGTATCGCGCGCATTGAAAAACAAGAGCGATATCTCCGAAGCCACATGCAAATACATCCAGGACGTCGCTGCCGAGATGGGCTACATCCGCAATCAGATGGCCAGCTCCCTTCGCTCTGGCCAGACCCGCACGCTGGGACTGGTGGTGGGCGGCATGAGCAATCCCTATTACGGCATCATGGCCGACCAGATTCAGGATGCGGCCATGGAACACGGCTACTCGCTGCTCATCCTTTGCTCGCGCGATCATGCAGATCTGGAAATGCGCGTGACGGAGGCGGCGCTGAGCCATCAGGTGGATGGAATCCTCCTCTTCCCGTCCTACGGTTCGGCGCGCACCATCGAACGCCTGCGCAGCCTGGACGTGCCCTTTGTGCTCATGGGCAGACAGCTGGAGGATGATAACGCCGACAGCGTCATCTGCAACGAAGAGCTGGGCGCGTACCTCATCACCCGCCATCTCATCGAAGGCGGCTGCCGCAGCCTTGCCTACATGAGCAACTATGACGTGGTGTTCGCCAGCCAGCACCGTCTGGCCGGATACCGCCATGCCTGCCTGGAGGCCGGACTGCCGGAAAGCGCTGAGCGCTCCTGCATCCTCAACGACGACGAGGCCATCCTGCACCAGCTGCTCGCGTGGAAACAGCAGGGCGTGCGCGGCGTGTTCTACTTCTGCGACGACGAAGCCTGGCGCGCCGTGAACCTGCTTGCGCAGCAGGGGCTGCACATCCCGTCCGATTTTGCCATTGCCGGTTTTGACAACATTCAGGGCATGCTGCCCTTCCCTTCTCCCCTTTGCAGCGTGGAATACGCCCCGGCACGCATGGCGCGCAGCGGCGTGGAGCTGCTCCTGCGCCGGATCCGCCGCGAGGATCTGCCGCCGCAGCACATCGTGTTTGAACCGACCGTGGTGTGCCGCGGAAGCTGCGGACGGGAGACGGCAGGGCGCTGCCCTGCACCCGCTCAAGGGCTTCGCCCTTAAGAATCCCATGAATTGAGGCCGCCCGATGGGCGGCCTCAAGGTTTGATGGGCAGTTTTTCGCTTTCTTTGCAGACCTGGGTGATTTGACCGTCGCTGATCCGGTAGCACTCCCCCATCATGGTTTCCACGCCATTTTCGATATACAGATACGTTCCATCCACCATGGCATAGAAGGTGTGACCCATACTGTCGGTATAGGTAATGTCCTCAAACAGACGCCTGCCGTCCAGCATCCAGTCCTTCACCTGCTGATAATGCGGCAGCAGCATGGTCTGCGTCAGCCCCAGCCCGGCCAGCCAGCGCTGGTAGTTCAGATCGACGGACTCGCCCTCCATCTCCGGCTGAGCGTACACCACCCGCGCGGCGTTCATGCTGCCCGCGCTGATGCCCATTACCACGCCCTGATAATCCATCATCAGCCCGCGAAGATTGATCTTCTGCAGATACGCATTCTGCGTGGGCACATGTCCGCCCGCCAGAATGATGAAATCGCTGCTGCGCACCAGTTCCGCCGCCCGCTCCTCCGTGCGGCTGTCCAAAACGGTATAACCGCCAAACGGCATGCCCGCCTCGTCGAACGCATCATACATATCCCGCGCAAAACGATCCGTCAGCTCATAGCTGTCCGGATGCGAACACACAAACAACGCCTCCGGATCATCCGGCAAAGCCGCATGCATCCGCTCCACAAACTCATTCACAGGATTCAGCAGCGCCCGATCTGCATTGGGAATGCACGGACTACTAGTCAAGAAGATATACATCGTGAAGTTTTTCCTTTCAGGAAAAGTGAAGAAGTGAAGCAGCGGCCTTGCGGCCGCTGTGAAGTTTCTTGCTGCGCAAGAAGTTTTTAGTTACTCGTGCAGTTAAGCAGTGCTCGCTTCTCTACCGCACAGCCATATAATCGTTTCGCGTTCTGCGCGAAACACTTCACGTGCCAACGGCACACTTCACTCCGCTTCACGTCCGGCCAAAGGCCGGACGCTTCGCTTGGACAGAAGAAGGGCTTTAGCCCATCTTCTGTCCATAGTAGGCGTTCGGGCCGTGCTTGCGCAGGAAGTGCTTGTCCTGCACATGCTGGGGCGCAGGAGCGGCTTCGGGCTTGACGGTGACGGTGTACATGGCCATCTTGGCCACTTCCTCGAGCACCACGGCGTGGTAGACGGCCTGGGCAGCGTTCTTGCCCCAGGTGAAGGGGCCGTGGCTGTGGCAGATGACGCCGGGCACATGCACGGGATTGAGCTGGCGGCTGTTGAAGGTTTCGATGATCACCTTGCCGGTGTTCTTCTCATAGTCCTCTTCCACTTCTTCGGTGGTCAGGCAGCGGGCGCAGGGCACGGGGCCGTAGAAGTAGTCGGCATGGGTGGTGCCGTAGCAGGGAATATCGCGGCCGGCCTGAGCCCATCCCACAGCATGGGGGCTGTGGGTGTGCACAATGCCGCCCAGCTCGGGATACGCCTTGTACAGCTCCAGATGGGTCTTGGTATCGGAGGAGGGGTTCAGGTCGCCCTCGATGATGTTGCCGTCCAGATCCAGCACAACCAGCTGATCGGGAGTCAGATCTTCATAATCCACGCCGGAAGGCTTGATGACGACGTAGCCGGTTTCACGGTCGATGCCGGACACATTGCCCCAGGTATAGGTAACCAGACCGCGCTTGGGAAGTTCCATGTTGGCTTCGTATACAGCCTGCTTCAAAGCTTCAAGCATTTTCTTTCTCTCCTGTATGCGTATTTCGGCTCAGCCGCTTATTTCAGCTTCCACGCCAGATCGTTGAGGAACAGCTGCTGCTCCAGCGATTCGACGGTGGTGTCCCTGGTGATGTGCACGAACTCGATGTCCATCATGGTGGCCCAGTCCTTCATCTGCTCGGCGGTCACATCGTAGGAAAGCACGGTGTGATGCGCGCCGCCGGCGGTGATCCAGCACTCCACGCCGGTGGTGAGATCCGGCATGGCGCGCCACATGACGCGGGCCACGGGCAGATTGGGCATGTCCATGATGGGTTTCACGCACTCAATATCCTGACAGATCAGGCGAAGTCTGCCGCCCATATCGATGAGGCTGACCACGATGGCGCTGCCTTCCTTGCCCTCACACCCCAGACGGGCCGGGGGCTCGCGGTCGCCGATGCCCAGCGGATGCTCCTCGATGCGGGGCTTGCTCGCCGCCACGGTGGGGCACACTTCCAGCATGTGAGCGCCGAGGGAGTATTCGCTGTTCTGCACGAGGTGGTAGGTGTAGTCCTCCATGAAAGCGGTGCCGCCGGTCTGGCCCTCGGCCATGGCCTTCATGATGGCAGTCATGGCGGATACCTTCCAGTCGCCCTCGCCGCCGTAGCCGTAGCCCTGCGCCATCAGGTGCTGGCTGGCCAGGCCGGGCAGCTGCTTCATGCCGTAAAGATCCTGGAAGGTGTTGGAGAAAGCCATGCAGCCCTCGGCGTCCAGCATCTTCTTCATGGCGATCTCTTCACGGGCCTGATAGCGGATGGTTTCGATATCGTCGGTGGCAATGGTGTAGAGGCTTTCGTACTCGGCCATCTTCTGGTCGATTTCAGCCTCGGTCACGGCGTCCATGGTCTCCACCAGCTTGCCCACGGGCCAGGTGTTGACCTGCCAGCCCAGCTTGGCCTGCACTTCCACCTTGTCGCCTTCGGTGACGGCCACTTCGCGCATGTTGTCGCCAAAGCGCATCACCTTCAGACTCTTGCTGAAGGCCACGCCAACCGCGGCGCGCATCCAGCTGCCGATGCGCTTCTGCACATTTTCGTCCTTCCAGTAGCCGGCGATGACCTTGCGGGGCATGCGCAGACGGGCGGCGATGAAGCCATGCTCACGGTCGCCATGGGCAGCCTGATTCAGGTTCATGAAGTCCATGTCGATCTCGTCATTGGGGATCTCGCAATTGTACTGGGTGGCGAAGTGGCAGTAGGGCTTCTGCAGATTGGCAAAGCCGTTGATCCACATCTTGGAGGGGCTGAAGGTGTGGCACCAGGTGATGATACCGGCGCAGGCGGGATCGTAGTTGGCCTCGCGCACGATGTCGGTGATTTCCTGATTGGTCTTGGCGGTCACCTTGTAAACGAGCTTGCAGGGCAGGTTGCCGGAGGCATTCATGCTTTCGGCCATCTCGGCGGCGCGGGCAGCCACGGTCTCGAGCACTTCGGGACCATAAAGGAACTGGGAACCGACCACAAACCAGAATTCATAATTCTTCAGACTCATGCTTTTTACACTCCATTTCGTACAATCAGGAAAAGACGGGGGGCGGAAGCGCTGTTGCCTTCCAATGGCTGTATACCCGTTTTGGGTGCAGCTGAATCCGCCACTGCCGCCCCTCGTGTTTTTTCCATCGCTTACTTCATTGCGCTGACGGCGGCCTTTTCAGCCTCGAGGGCTTCCACGAAGCGCTTGGTGTAGGCATTGAAGCCGTCCACATCGGCAGCGTCGGGCTTCTGCTCGCTGGCCTTGGCAGCAGCGAACACCTTTTCGTTCAGGTACTCTTCCAGCTTCTGGCCTTCCGCCTTGTTCACGCGGTACGCAGCCAGCAGCGCCATGCCCCAGGGGCCGCCTTCACCGGCGGTGTCCATCACGGACACGGGAGTGTTGAGGGCGGCAGCCAGCATCTTCTGACCGGCAACGGGGGTCTTGAAGTAACCGCCGTGGCCCAGCAGACTGTCGATCTTCACGTTTTCATTGGCAAGGATGTCCATGCCCAGCTTGAGGCTGGTCATCGCGCCGCCCACGATGGAACGGGCGAAGTTGGCAAAGGTCATCTTGGCGTCGGGCATGCGCACGATCATGGGACGGCCTTCGTCCAGACCCACGACGGGCTCGCCGGAGAACAGGGCAACGTTCACCACGCCGCCGCAGTCCTTGTCGCCCTCGAGAGCGGAGGTGAAGATGGCGGTGTAGATATCATTCATGGAGGCGTTCAGGCCCGCGGCATCAGAGAAACCCTTGAGCATGCCGGCCCAGGCGTTGATGTCGCTGGTGCAGTTGTTGCAGTGCACCATGGCCACGGGCTTGCCGGTGGGCGTGGTGACCATGTCGATCTCGGGATAGACCTTGGAAAGGGGCTTCTCAAGCACGATCATGGCAAAGACGGACGTACCGGCGGATACGTTGCCGGTGCGCACAGCCACGGCGTTGGTGGCCACCATGCCGGTGCCGGCGTCGCCTTCTGGCGGGCACAGGGGGCAGCCGGCTTCCAGTTCGCCGGTGGGATCGAGCAGCTTGGCGCCTTCAGCGGTCAGGCAGCCGGCTTCTTCGCCAGCGTTGGCCACGGCGGGCAGAATGCCGCGAAGGTTCCACGCATAGCCCAGCTCTTCCACCTTCTTGTCGAAGGCGGCCAGCATGGCGGCGTCGTAATCCACGTTTTCGGAATCAATGGGGAACATGCCGCTGGCCTCACCAACGCCCAGCACCTTCTTGCCGGTGAACTGCCAGTGCAGATAGCCGGCCAGCGTGGTCAGGTGAGCGATATCGGCCACATGCTCTTCCTTGTTGAGCATCGCCTGATACAGGTGAGCGATGGACCAGCGCTGGGGAATGTTGAAGCTGAACAGAGCGGTCAGTTCCTCGGCAGCCTGCGCAGTCATGGTGTTGCGCCAGGTGCGGAACTGCGCCAGCTGGTTGTTGTCCTTGTCAAAGGCCAGATAGCCGTGCATCATGGCGGATACGCCAATGCCGGCCACCTTGGTCAGCTTGACGCCGTACTTGCTTTCGACGTCCTTCTTGAGGTTGGCATAGGCATCCTGCACGCCAGCCCACACATCGCTGAGATGATAGGTCCAGATGCCGTTTTCCAGCTTGTTTTCCCAGGTGTGGTCGCCGCTGGCAATGGGGGCGTGATCCTCGCCGATCAAAACGGCCTTGATGCGGGTGGAGCCCAGCTCCATGCCCAGCACGGCCCTGCCTTCGCGGATGAGATTGATGATGTCCATATGTGTTTTCTCCTTTCCATATTGGGCTAAGAGGAAATGCGCGAATGCCAATTTGCCTTTATCATACTTCAAGTTACCAGAAAATGCAACACCAAAGCCCGGTGCAGTGAAAGCGCCGGGGTTAGGGCTGGGGAAAATCAATCCGCCAGCCAGTTTCGGCCGGTGGGATAGGTGTGCTCGTCCTCGTCCAGCCAGTAGGTTTCCAGCTGAGGCGCTTCGGCAAACCCCTGTTCAAACCAGCCTTCAGGAACGATGGGCGTGATCTTGCCGCGATTACGCACAAGCTTTACCAGGTCCTGAATGCTGCCCAGCTTTTCCTCGGTTTCAATGCCCATGGGATTGGCCGCAGGTGAACGGTGATTGTCCGAACCAGCGGTGCAGATGAAGCCGAATTCCCTGGCATAGCGCAGCGCGTAGGCGTCGTTGTAGGGACGGTTGCCCGCGTTGGCCACCTCGATGCCGTCGCAGAACTGTCTGGCCAGACGGATGCGGTTGATGTAGGCGCGGTCTCGGAAGGGATGCGCCTGAATCACGCAGCCGCCGTCGCGGTGCACGCCTTCCAGCTGTTCGCGGCGCGTCCATGTCTCCACCTCGGGATGGTTCAGAAGCCACTGCTTGTCCAGCCCGTACACGAGGTATTCATCGCCCTTGTAGCCCTGTTCCCAGCCGAAGAACACGTCCAGGCCGATCTTCTGGCCTTCGATGAGCGCATCCTCATAACCGGAGCAGAACCAGTCGATGCGCTCCTTCCACGTGCCGGTGCGGGGCACGGCTGTGTTGCCGCCGAAGAAATGATCCGTGATGATGATGCCCTGATAACCAATTTCCTTGTACCAGCGCACATGCTCCGCGCCGGTGGACGCCCCGCACAGGCTGCCCTGACAGGTATGCAGATGGGTTTCATAACGGTATGCCATAATGACCTCCCTCGGATGCGCACATGCTCTTCCGCTCATGGCGCTTCATCTTTCTTCATCACTTGCCCACGCAGAAGCGTGAAAAGATATCGTCCAGCAGCTGTTCATCCACGCTGTCGCCTGTGATGCGGCCCAGCAGATACAGCGCCTCGTGCAGATCCACCGCGCACAGATCCAGCGGCTGATCATACGCAAGGCCGCGCTGCGCCTGATGGAGCCTTTCCAGCGCCTGCCGCGCCACGCTCATGTGACGCTCATGGGTGAGCATCAGTTCGTGAGGTCTGGCTGCATGCCTGCGCAGGAAGTCCAGAACCGCGCTCAGTCCTGCGCCGTCCTTGGCGGAAATGGACAGCACCGTTTCGTGCGGCGCGATGGCATTGACCTGCGCAACGCTCACGCGCTCGCCCGCGTCCTCCTTGTTGAGCAGCACTGCGCAAGGGCAGGGCATGTCCATGCGCACAAGCGCCTGTTCCTCATCGGACAGATCGGTGGATGCATCCACCAGCAAAAGCGCCGCATCCGCCTTGTCCAGCGCAGCCCGCGCGCGCTCCACGCCAATCTGCTCCACCGCGTCGCCGCTTTCGCGCAGGCCTGCCGTGTCCTGCAGAATCACGCGCACGCCGTCCAGCGAAAAGCTGCCCTCCAGCACGTCGCGAGTGGTGCCGGGAATATCCGTCACGATGGCGCGGTCCTCGCCCAGAAGGGCATTGAAGAGCGTGGATTTGCCCGCGTTGGGCCGGCCGCACAGCGCCACGTGCAGTCCGTCGCGCACGATGCGCGCGCCGCGCTCGTCAATGGCATTTTCCAGCATGCTGATCAATCGGCCAAGCCCGTCGTTCAGGCCTTCCAGCGCTTCATCTTCATCGATTTCATCAGGGTAGTCGATATGCGCCTCCAGCCCGGCCAGAAGCGTGAGCAGCTGCTCCTGCGCATCGCGGATGAAGCGGCTCTGCCCGCCGGACAGCTGGCGCTGCTCCGCCTTCAGCGCCGCCTGCGACTGCGCGCCAATCACGCCCATCACCGCTTCGGCCTGCATCAGGTCGATGCGCCCGTTCATGAACGCACGGCGGGTGAATTCGCCCGCCTCGGCCACCCTCGCGCCCAGCGCAATCAGCCGCCGCATCACCTGCGAGGCCGCCGCGCTGCCGCCGTGGGTGTGGATTTCGCACACGGTTTCACGGGTGTAGCTGTTGGGCGCGCGCATGACCACGCCCATCACCTCGTCGATGGGCTCGCCCTTTTCATCCAGCACATGCCCCAGCATGAGGCGGTGGCTTTCATAGGGCCGAGTGCGTTTGCGCGCTGAAAAGGCTTTTTCAAAAATCGCTTCCGCATCGTCGCCGCTCATGCGCACGATGGCTACGCCGCCTTCGCCCGCTGCAGTGGCAATGCCAACGATGGTATCCGTCATGACTCAAATGTCCTCTCTGTTTCCCGCACTTTTTGCTTTTCGCGGGGTCGGGTTTATGATATCATGATTCCAGATGTTTTTCCATACGCATTTTCAAGGAGGCCATCCTCATGTCCGTGCGCATTCTCACCGCCCGTCCCCACCGGCTGTTTCCTTCCATCGTGGAGGAAATGGGCCAGTGCATGAAACAGGGTCAGTCCGCCATTTTGCTGGTGCCGGAGCAGTTTACGCTGGCGGCCGAGCGCGAGCTGATGGACAGGCTGCATCTGGAAGGCATGTTTGCGCTGGAGGTGCTCAGTCCGTCCCGACTGTACGAGCACATCCTCAGCGACGCCGGGCGCGACGGGCGCGAGCCGCTTTCCGACGCCGGAAGGCGCATGGCGCTCAGTCAGGCGCTGGAAAGGCTGGAGGAAAAGCTGCCCTACTACGGCAGCATCGTCACCCGCCGCGGCTTTGTGGAAAAGCTCACCGCCCTCATCACCGACTTCAAGCGCGGCGGTCTGAGCGCCGACATGCTGCAAAGCTATGCTGACGAGCTGGAAGAAGGGCTGCAGAAGAGCAAGCTGAGCGATCTGGCGGCCATTTATCAGCAGTACGACCAGGTGCTCAAGGGCCGCTTCAGCGACAGCGAGGACCAGCTGGCCTACGTGGCCGGAAAGCTGGGCAGCAGCAGCTATCTCAGGGGAAAGCATCTGTACGTGTACGGCTTCGACACCCTGCCCCAGCAGATGATGACGCTCCTTTCTTCCGCCGCGCCCCTGTGCGAAAGCCTCGTCATCGGCCTGATCTGTGATGGGCAAAGCGCGCCGGACGGCGAGCTGTATCTGCCCATCCGGCAGGGCGTGGGCCGTTTCAGCGCGCTGATGGATCAGCAGAACATCCGCTGCACGCAGCAACCTTTACCGCGGCGCGAACTTGCGCATGTGCCGGAAATGGTTCACCTCGACCGCGCGCTCTTTGCCCAGCAGCCTGCCCAGTACGAAGGCAAGCCGGAGAATATCTTCCTTTCTAGCGCCCTTTCGCCCTTTGAGGAAGCCACGCTCATGACCCGTCAGGTGATGAAGCTGCTGGAAGAGGGCATGGACCCGGAAAAGATCGTCATCCTCTATCCGGACGAGAGCGGCTACGATTTTGCCGTAGCTGCCGCGCTCACCGACAGCGGTCTGCCCTTCTATACCGACACCCAGCTGCCCGCGCTGTCCCACGGGCTGATCAGCTTTCTGCTGTGCGCGCTGCGCGCCATGGCAGATGGCTGGCGCACCCGCGATATGCTGGGGCTGATCAAGAGCGGTTATGCACCGCTCAGCTTTGAGGAAATCTGCGAGCTGGAAAACTACGTGCGCGTGTGCGGCATTGACCGCAAGCGCTGGACTGCGCCTTTTGTGCGCGGCGAGGAAACCATGCGCAATCGCGCCGAGGAGTTGCGTCTGCGTGTGGTGGAACCGCTTCTGAATGCACGTCAGGCGCTGATTGACGCGCGCGACAGCACCGCTTCCCTCACAGCCGTGTTCCAGCTTTTGCTGGACGTGAACGCATACGAAACCCTTCAGAAGGAGGAAGAACGGCTGCTGGCCCACGGCTTTGCCGCGCGTGCCAACCAGAACAGCCAGATCTGGCAGGCCATTCTGACGCTGCTGGATCAGCTTCTGCGTCTGAGCGGTCAGAGCCGCATTCCTCTCAAGCACATCGCATCCCGTCTGGAATGCGGCTTTGCCGCCATGTCGCTGGCCTCGCTGCCGCCCGCCGGAGGCATGCTGCACGCAGGCGTGCTGGGTCATCTGCTGGCCGAGGAGGCCGATGCGGTGTTCATGCTGGGTCTCAACGACGGCCTGCTGTCCCGCACCACCGACAGCCTGCTTTCACCGGACGAGCGCACCAGAACCCAGCAGGACACCGGCTGCTTCATGGGCCTGACGGACGAAAACCGCACCCTGCTTGCCAAGCTGGACGTGAAGCGCGCCATGACCCTGCCTAAAGAAAAGCTTTATCTCAGCTATGCCCGCACCTCGGCAGACGGCAAGGCGCTGCGGCCTTTGTCGCTGCTGTCCGCCATTTCCAAGCGTCTCTTTGCTGAAAACAGCATTCCGCATCTTTTGGCCGATGCGCTTCCTCTGAGCGCCACGCAGGCGCTGGGTCAGCTGGGACTGAAGCTGCGCGCCCATGAGGACGGATTGCAGAACATGCCCGACCGCTGGAAGGAACGGCTGGAAAAGCTGCAGCGCTCCCCTGCCACCGCATCGGACGCCATGAGGCTTCTGCGCAGCGTTCATTACGATTCTGCCGCCCAGCCCATTCCACCGGAGCAGGCGCGCAGCCTGTACGGCGACAGCGTGCTCAGCGTGAGCCGCCTGGAGCAGTATGCCGACTGCCCCTTCCGCCATTTCGTCACCTATGGCCTCAGGCCGCACATTCTGAAGGAATGGAAGATTGACCCCATCGAAACCGGCACCTTCTACCACGCCGGGCTCAACAACTTCGCCCGTCTGGCCCGCAAGGAACAGGCCTTTCCCCACATTGCGCAGGAACGGGTGGAAGCCATGGCGGACGAGGCCATCGCGCCGCTGATTGACGAGCTGATGCAGGGCCCGATGGGCGACGGCGAGCGCAGCCTTGCCCGGTTCGAGCAGGCCCGCAGCGCCATCCGCCGCGCCGCCGCCACGCTCACGCAGCATCTGGCCGCGGGCAGCTTCACGCTGTGGCGCACCGAGGCCAGCTTCGGCTACGAAGGCGGCCTGCCGCCCATTGTGCTGGCTTTGTCCGACGGACGACAGATTGCCCTCAGGGGCCGCATTGACCGCATCGACCGCTATGATACGCCCGAAAGCGTCTACCTGCGCGTGATCGACTACAAGTCCTCGCGCCAGTCGCTGGAAGCGGCCCGCACCTGGTGGGGGCTGCAATTGCAGCTTCTTTTGTATCTGGACGTGTGCGTACGCGCGGTGGACGGCGCCCAGCCCGCCGGCGCGTTCTACTTCTACGTGGCAGATCCCCTGGTGGAGAGCGAAACCGACCTGCGCGAAGCGGTGGAAAGCAAGCTGCGCGAGGTATTCCAGCTGCGCGGCGTTGCGCTGAGCGATGTGGAGGTGCTCAGCGCCATGGACGAAAGCGAAACGCCCTTTGTCATCCCGCCCATGTATCTCAAAAGCGGTCAGCTGAAAAAGACGGCCAAGGCGCTGGATCTGCCTCAGATGCAGGCGCTGCTCAGGCACGCGCGCGATGTGGCGGCCGAGCTTGCGCAAAAGCTGTTTGACGGCGATACAGCCATCTCCCCCATCCGCGAAAGCAGCCGCACCTCCTGCGATCTGTGCGATTACCGCGCCGTGTGCCGCTTTGAGTGCGAAAGCCCGGACGCGCCTTTCCGCGATCTGCCGGGCATGAACATGGAGGAGCTGCGCGAGGCGCTCGCACAAAGCCCCGAGAAAAAACAATTTTAAAAGTTGCTATTTGCCTGTAAGTCATGTATAATACTTGATGTAAGAATGGATCAGTGTACTGTGAAGTCACTGACAGAACTAAATGTGTATAGGAGGCGTTACCATTGATTCAGGTAGTTGCCGGTAAGAAGGGCTCGGGTAAGACCAAGAGAATCATTGACATGGCCAATCTCGCGACCAAGGACAGCAAGCACGACATCGTCTTTATCGACGATGACGACCGTTATATGTTTGATCTGCGCCACGAAGTGCGCTTCATCAACGCCAGCGAATACGACATCGCCAACGACCAGATGTTCATGGGCATGCTGTGCGGCATCGTCGCTCAGAACTTCGATCTGGGCCTGATCTGCATCGATGCTTTCAAGAAGCTCATCAAGAACGAACTGAACACCACCGAGTGGTTCTTCCAGCGCCTGGAGGCCATCAGCCAGAAGCATGATGTGAATTTTGCCCTTTCCATCAGCGCCGACGAGGACGAGCTGCCGGAATTCATCAAAAAGTACGTAATCTGATGCCAACTGGCATTCCTGGGCGGCCGATTGGCCGCCCTTTTCCTACTTTATACTTAGGAGGGTGATTCCTGTGTCTTTCTTCTCCACCCGCGGCGGCGCGTGCGCGACCGCTTCGCAGGCTATTCTGTGGGGTCTGGCCAAGGACGGCGGTCTGTTTGTGCCCAGCATGTTCCCGCAGGTCAGCATGGAACGCCTCAGCGCCATGGCTGGCACCAGCTATCAGAACCACGCTTCCCGCATCCTGCGCGACTATCTGGAGGACTACTCGCTGGCCGAGCTGGATGACGCCATCCAGGCCGCTTACGATCCCGCCGAGTGGGACGATCCCACCATCGCGCCTGTGCGCACGCTGGATCCCACGCTGCATGTGGTGGAATTGTTCCACGGCCCCACGCTGGCTTTCAAGGACATCGCCCTCAAGCTCCTGCCCCATCTGGTGAGCCTCGCCGCCGAAAAGAACGACGAGAAGCGCGAGGTGAGCATTCTGGTGGCCACCAGCGGCGATACCGGCAAGGCCGCGCTGGAAGGTTTCAAGGACGTGCCCGGCACCAGCTGCACGGTGTTCTATCCCCATGAGGGCGTGAGCGATGTGCAGAAGCTGCAGATGGTAACCACCGGCGGCCAGAACACCCACGTCATCGGCGTGGACGGCAACTTTGACGACGCGCAGCGCGGCGTGAAGAAGCTGTTTGGCGACGAGGCCTTCAAGGAGAAGATGAACGAACTGGGCAAGATGCCCTCCTCCGCCAATTCCATCAACTTCGGCCGTCTGGCTCCGCAGATTGTGTATTACTTCACCACCTACACCCGTCTTGTCAAGCGCGGCAAGCTGCGCATGGGCCAGCACGTGAACTTTGTGGTGCCCACCGGCAACTTCGGCGATATTCTGGCCGGCTACTATGCCATGCGCATGGGCCTGCCCATCCGCCGCCTCATCTGCGCCAGCAACAAGAACAACGTGCTCACCGATTTCTTTGCTGACGGCACCTATGACGTGAACCGCGAGTTCTACAAGACCTCCTCTCCCAGCATGGATATCCTGGTCAGCTCCAACCTGGAGCGTCTGCTGTACGAGTGCTGCGAGCGCGACAGCGAGCAGGTGAAGCTGTGGATGCAGGACCTGGCCGAGAGCGGCGTGTTCTGCGCAGGCGTGAAGAACGCCAAGGAGCTCAAGAAGATCTTCTGGGCCGGCTATGCGGATGACGAGATGACCGCCGAGGAAATCCGCCGCGTGTTCGAGATGGATCAGTACCTGATGGATCCCCACACGGCGGTTGCCTCCCACGTGCTGCAGCAGTACCGCCGCGAGACCGGCGACCAGACCGTGGCCGTCATCGTGTCCACAGCCAGCCCCTACAAATTTGCGCCCGACGTGGCCGCCAGCCTGCTGGGCAGCGAGGCCGTGGAAGGCATGGACTTCTTCGCCTGCGCCGAGAAGCTGGAAGAGCTGAGCAAGGTGCCCATGCCCAAGCAGGTGCGCGAACTGCGCGATCTGCCCATCCGTCACAACGCCGTGTGCGCGCCCGACGGCATGGAAGAAGCCGTGCTGAGCGAGCTGAAGAAGTAAAGATTTGCACTGAAAAACGCCTTCGCAGCGATCATGCTGTGAAGGCGTTTCTTCATTATGTTGATGGATCACACATACTTCAGCACATCTGCAGGCGTTTGGGCGATGTGCTTGGCGCCTGCGGCCTCCAGCTCCTCCTGGCTGCCGTAGCCAAACAACACGCCGATGCAGGGCAGATCCTGCGCCTTTGCGCCAATCACATCATGCTCGCGGTCGCCCACCATAATCACGCCGGATCGATCGGTCACGCCCAGCCGTTCCAGCGCGCTGGCAATGACGTCCGCCTTGGTGTTGCGCTTGAAATCCAGCGTGTCGCCCGCGATCACCTCAAAATACTGCGCAAGGCCAAAGTGCTCCAGAATGCGCCTGGCAAACTCCTCCGGCTTGGAGGTGGCCACCGCAAGGCGCTTGCCCTTTTCGCGCAGCGCCTTGAGCATATCCTCAATGCCGTCATAGACCTCGTTTTCCAAAAGGCCCTTGTCGCGGTAATATTCGCGATAGTACTTCACCGCCTGTTCGCCTTCCGCTTCGTCAAAACCGCACCAGCGCATGAAGCTCTGCTTGAGCGGCGGGCCAATGAACGAATACAGCTCCTGCCTCGGCGGTACTTCCATGCCGTACTTTCTCAAGGCGTACATCACCGAGTTGGTAATTCCCAGCCCGGGATCCGTCAGCGTTCCGTCCAGATCAAACAGGATGATATCCATCGTCTCACTTCCTCCTTTGGATGAATCTGTCACTCATTGTACCACGTCAGATGAAGAACGCAAAAAACTTTTCAAAACGAATTGATTTTTTTCAAAATTTGTGTTTTACTTTTGTAAGACGCGTTTATAACATATACGCGAGCTGACGAAACAGCTCCTAAGAAGAAGGAAGCTACAAATTCAAAGGATTTGAAGGAGGATATCATTATGAAGTGGGTTTGCAAGGTTTGCGGTTATGTTCACGAAGGTCCCGAGGCTCCCGAAAAGTGCCCCCTGTGCAAGGCTCCTGCCAGCAAGTTTGCCGTGATGGGCGGCGAAAAGACCTGGGCTGCCGAGCATGTGGTTGGCGTGGCTGAGGGCGCTCCCGAAGAAATCATCATGGGCCTGCGCGAGAACTTCCAGGGCGAGTGCACCGAGGTTGGCATGTACCTGGCCATGGCCCGCGTTGCTCATCGCGAAGGCTATCCCGAAATCGGCCTGTACTGGGAAAAGGCCGCTTATGAAGAAGCCGAGCATGCCGCCAAGTTCGCCGAGCTGCTGGGCGAAGTGGTGACCACCAGCACCAAGAAGAACCTCGAGCTGCGCGTGGACGCCGAGAACGGCGCGACCGCCGGCAAGTTCGAGCTGGCCAAGAAGGCCAAGGAACTCAACCTCGACGCCATCCATGACACCGTTCATGAAATGGCCCGCGACGAAGCCCGCCACGGCAAGGCTTTCGAGGGCCTGCTGAAGCGCTACTTCGGCAAGTAATCCCCCTCCTCCTCTTCCTGATACATTGTGTGAAACCAAACAAAAACAGGGGTCCGGCAACGGATCCCTGTTTTTGTATGCCCTTTTGCAGGCGGTTATTCCTTTTCGCGGTTCAGGCGGAAAGCCACCGAGCGCTTCAGATACTCCAGATACTCCGCATCGCGGCACATGGCCTTGCCGGGTGTATCGCTGAGCTTGGCCACGGCTCTGCCGTTGACGGTCTGCAGCTTGATGACAATGTTCAGCGGCTCTGCAAAGGTATCGTTGGAGCAGAAGGTGCCGATGCCGAAGGACACCTTGATGCGGTCATGGAAGTGATCATACAGCGCCTGCGCCTTGTCAAAGTCCAGACTGTCGCTGAACAGCAGCAGCTTGGTCATGGGATCGGCGTCGTAGCGCTTGTAATGGGCAATCATCTTTTCGCCCCATTCAAAGGGATCGCCGCTGTCGTGGCGCACGCCGGTAAAGTTGTTGACCATGGAGCGGTTGAAATCCAGCAGGAACAGATCGGTGGTGATGGTATCGGTCAGCGCGGTGCCGTTATCGCCCTTGTACTCGTTGTACCAGTCCTCCATGGCGTAGTGGTTGGTGTAGGCCAGGGGGATGGAATCGATGCCCTGATACATCTGCACGTACTCATGTGCATAGGTGCCGATGGGCTTGATGCCAAACTTTTTGGCCAGATACACATTGGAGGTACCCACGCAATTGCTGGTTTCGGTGGTCAGGCGGCGCACCATCTCCTCCTGCCATTCGCGCGACAAGCGGCGGCGGCAGCCGAACTCCGCAAAGCGGAAGGCGTATTTGCCGTGCTGAAAATCGCGGATTTTCTCATCCAGCTTCTCCTGTGCAGAGACGCGCAGCTCGGCATAATCGTACTGGAGGCGGAAATAGACCTCGTTGACGATTTCCAGCAGGTAGATTTCAAACTGCATGGCCGAAAACAGCGGGCCGCGCACCACGATGTGCAGCCGTCCGTCCGCATCCAGCGATGTTTCCACATAATCGCGGATGGGCCGCCACAGGCGCAGGAATTCCACATAGTCGTTCTTGATGAAGCGGATGGAGCGCAGATAGTCCAGCTCATCCTTCGTAAAGGTCAGCGTGCAGAGATGATCGATCTGCGCGTTGATCTCCTCAAACATTTCCTGCGTAAACACGATGCCCTCGCTGCGGCAGCGGAAGTAGTACTCGCCGCACAGATCGGTATGCTTGTGGAAGATGACCTGATCCATGTTGAACTTGTACAGGTCGGTATCCAGCAGCGAAAGGATGATGGGCTCCAGTTTCATCACAATGCCTCCTTTGCGTTCAGCGACGGGCGGTTCGCATCGCTCCTGCGGGACAGGATCAGCGAAAAATGGGTAGTGAATTCATCGCCCATGTCGATCCCCAAGTTGTTTTCGGCGTCGTAGCGGCACCAGGGCAGGATGTAGCGGCTCATGAGGATGGGCGAATAGATTCCGCCGGGGTCCAGCAGACCGGCCAGGTCGTCCAGCGTGTAGGAGAAATAGTTCTCCGAGCATTCCCTCTCCCAGTTTTCCCGGTACTTGTATTTGAGAATCAGGTGCGCCAGATTGCGCCTCAGGCCGATGGACCCCCAGCAATTTTCAAAATCCTGCAGCTGCTCCTTCGGCAGCACGCGGCGGATCTGCTCCTGCGCGGCCTGCGGGATCACGGCATCCTCCTGCTGGCTGTGGTACATCATATCGCGAACCACCAGATAGCGCGGAGAAATCTGCTCAATCAGGCGGGTGATCATGCTGCGGTCGCAGTCATAATGAAAGATCTCATGCAGCACCGAGGAGAAATTGACGGCGATGCGCCTGCGTTCGATGTTCAGCGAGCGAATCTTTTGCAGCATTTCCTCCGGATCGCTGTAAAACCACATGTTGTCGGTCTTTTCCCGGTTGGCGGCGGCGATCATGGCCGGGTCGATATCAAAGCCGATGAAATGCATGCTGGGAAACAGCGAGTGCAGAAAGCGAATCAGCGATCCATCCGCGCAGCCGTAGTCCACAATCAGCTCCGTGCCCGGCACCTTATCCATGAAAAACGCCTTGTCCCACATGGAGCGCCTCATGCGGTCGTTGTACACGCTGTAGTCTTCAATTTCCGGCATGCCTTTTTTCCTCCCCGTTTTTCAGATGACAGCAATCTGGCAGCTGCGCATGGTTTCCAGCGCAGCTTCGTGCTTTTCAGGCGTAACGCCGGCGCAGCACGCGGCGCGCACGCGGATGTCCGCCTCCGGGAAATGCGCCTTGAGCAGCAGTGCGTTGCTCACCACGCAGATGTCGGTGCACACGCCAATCAGCTCGATGGTCATGGTCTGCGTATCATCCGCTTTTTCAGCAATGATCTGCGGCAGCTTCGTGCTGCCGAAGGTGGGTTTTTCCACCAGCAGGGCGTCGCCCAGCGCAGCCAGAATATCGGGCTGAATCTTCCACCCGTCCGTACCGGCCATGCAGTGCGGAACCGGCAGATTCCTGCCTTCGGAGGTATTCAGGTAATCGGCGGTATGGGTATCCAGCGTTGCCATCAGGGTTTCGCCATCGCGCTTTGCCGCGCTGATCCTGTCCAGAACCGCAGGCACAATCTGCTGCGCTTCCTTCGTACCCAGCGCGCCGTCGATGAAGTCATTCTGCATGTCTACAACAATCAAAAACCTGTTAGCCATTTGCATTGCCTCCTGTTATGGATCCTCCGGCTGATAGCGGTACAGCGCTGCGGGGCGGCCCCGTCCCTGCCGGACGGCGCTTTCTGTCTGCGCAATCCGGCCTGTGGTTTCGTAGCGTGAAAGAATGGAGCGGCGGAAGTTGCTGGTGTCCAGCTTTTCGCCAAGAACTGCTTCAAAAACGGTCTGAAGCTGGCCAAGTGTGAAGGCCTCGGGCTGGCTGAGGAACTGAAAGCTCACCTCCGTGTAGCCAATCTTGCCTCTGAGGCGCAGAAGCGCTGTGCGGATCATCTGCGCGTGGTCAAAGGCCAGCTGCTGTCCGGCAATGGCGTCCATCCCGAAGCATGCCAGCGTGACGCGGGGCATTTCCAGCGCGGGCTGCAGTGTAGGCCAGGGAACAATGACCAGATAAGCGATGGAAATCACCCGCCCGCGCTGGTCGCGCTCCACGGACGAGAACGTGTACAGCTGCTCCATGTACGCGCCGCTGACGGGCAGCATTTCTTCAAGCAGGCTTTCCGCGCACGCTTCGGCTGACTCCTCCAGCCCCATCAGCTTGCCCGGCAGCGCCCAGCAGCCCTTCCACGGTTCCTCCGTGCGCTGAGACAGCAGCACGCACAGCTGACCATCCCTGATCGTGAGAATCAGCAGATCAACCGCCACGTGCAGCTGATTCTTTTTTAGCGTATGATGCACGGGATTTCACCGCCCCCCGCTTATTATTGGTCATCCTGACCACAATTTGATTATACGCCCCTTCGGGCTGATCGTCAATACTTTATTGTCGCTTTGACCAAAAATATTTTCATCAAAAAAGAGAGCAGCCGGTTTGCTGCTCTCTGGACGATTCAGCATGGTCAATGCCCGTGGCCATGTTTTTTTCTGCCGTGTCCGCCGGAGGAACCATGCCCGCCGCCGCTCTCATGACCGCCGCTGCTTTCGTGCTGACTGGTGTCATGGCTGTGTGCGTGATGGCTTTCGATGGCGTGGTGAATCTCCTGCATGGTCATCTGCTGCAAATCCTGCGTGGTTACGGTTTCATCCAGCGCCATGAGCTCCTTGCCCGCCTGATACTTGCCGCAGGACAATCCGGAGGCATGCGCCGTTTCCACATCCGCCTGATCGCCCATGCCGCAGTGGATATTGTTCTGATGCGCAGTGCTGCTTTGCGCCAGAGTGAGGATCTGATCATTCTGCTGCGCATTCTCCCCCACCACCACAATGGACAGGTAAGCGTCCTGCGCCAGATAGGTTTGGATGCTCTCGTTTTGTAAAATCTGCAAAAGGGCGTTTGCGAAGTCGACGTACTGCACGCTGAGCTGCTGCGCCAGCACAGCGCCGTCATCGTTGAACGCCCGCACATCGATGACCCTGTCAAAGCGGTTCACGCTGAGCTCAATGGACGGGTTGATATCGATGGAGATGATGGCGGTGGGCGTAAAGTACGCATACACGCCGCCTGCGCCAAACAGCAAGCACACCATGCACAGCATGGCGGCGGACAGGCGCAGCATCTGCCTGTGCTTTCTGCGTACGCTGTAGGCTTTCTCATGGATATATCTTCTGCTTTGCGCCTTCAGGCGTTCATCTGCGTGGATGCTGCCAAAGGCGCTGCGGATTCTGCTTTCACTCATCGCCGTCACCTCCCAGCGTCTTTTTCAGTTCGCCTCTTGCGCGGGTGAGAAGGGTGTAGACCGTGTTGACCTTCATGTTCAGAAGATCGCTGATTTCCGGAGCGGTATAGCCTTCAAAATAGTGCAGATACACCACGTTTCTGTACTTTGCAGGCAATTGGAGCACAGCCTCCAGCACCTCACGGTGTTCCCGCTCAACAGCGGCAGGCTGATCAAGCAGTTCATCCAGCGAAACGGTGCGGCGGCGGAAAAGGCTTTTGAGCCAGTCTTTGCAGGCGTTGATGGTTACCCGGATGAACCACGCCTTTTCATGCTCCTCACTTTCAAATACAACAGAACTGAGGACGTACTTCAAAAACACGGTTTGAAATACATCCTCGGTGTCTGTTGGATTTTTGAGATGAACCATGCAAAGGCGCAGAACAGTATCCGAGTAGCGCTCGATGGCGCTTATGGCTTCCTGTTCGGTGCGCATGTCATCAGTGGTGACCGTGATGGCCGCTGCTGTGATGCGTGCTGCCGTGGTGGCTGCTCTTCTGGCTGCTGTTGTGATGCGTGCTGCGCTTCTGCTGCTTGCTGTGATGAGTGGTGCTGTGATTTTCGCTGTGGTGACCCAGGCGGCACTTTTCGCCCGCATGATCGCACACGCCGTCGCCGTCCTCATCCACAAAGGGGCACTCCTCGCCGGCGTTATCGCACCAGCCGTCGCAGTCGGCGTCCACAAAGCAGCAGTCGCCGCCCTTGTGATCGCACAGACCGTCGTTGTTTTCGTCCACGTAGCACATGTCAGCCAGCGCGCTGCTCATGGCCAGAACCATCATTACTGCCAGAATCCCTGCAAAAAACCGTTTCATTTTCCCCTTGCCTCCGGAAGATGTGCTTGTCATATTAGTGACTGCATAATGAATACGACGTCCAGAGCCAAAACCATTCAAAAAAGGAAATATTTTTTATGAAATTGTTTGATGATCGGGAATTTTTTGTGTTGGCATACAACATTCTATCACCTATAATTTTTCGTAACAAATGTAACAGACCTCAAAAGAGTGTACACATTGGTTAAACTGGTTAAGCGCACCGTTTCCCTGATGCTCATCCTTCTCCTGTTTGCAGGCTGCTGCGCCCTGGCGGAAGAGCGTGCAAATGATCCTTCCGCCATCACCGTGGCCGCCTTTCCGTACCTGACCGACGTGGACAAGTTCAAGGAGCTTGCCACTGAAATGTGGGCCGAAATTGATCCTGAAACCAAGCTGGTCTTTGTGGACTGGGACTGCTACGGTCCCGATCTCCCCACGGCGGATGTGTTCATGTACGACGCGCTGTTCACTGACTGGCTCACGCACAACGACGTGCTGCTGCCTCTGGCGGATACGGATGTGGATCACGCAGACGACATCCTGCCCTTCGTTTGGGAAGGCGTGCATGAATACATCACCAACGCCTACGCGCAGCTTCCGACTCTGATGATGAACCAGTACTGATTTTTTTCGGGCGCGTTGCAAAACACTCCCCCCAAAAAAACAACGAGGGAAGGAAGCCGAAAGGCTACCCAACCCTCGTTGTTTGCTTTAAAATGAATGTATGCAAACCCATTCAAAGCAAGAACAGTATAAGGTATACGAAAGAAAT
>JAQXJZ010000038.1 GCA_029009515.1 bacterium | reverse complement strand
CAGTAAGGGGGACGGCAGGGCTCTGCCCTGCACCCGTCTAAGGGCTTCGCCCTTAGGAATCCCGTGGTTTGACCGTGCAAAGCACGGTCAAGGAGTTATTCTTCGAAGGCTTTCAGAGCCTTTGCCCCGATGTCGCTGCGGCGATGGAGCTTCTCGAAGCGGATGTGGTCGGCAGCGCCATAGGCTTTTTCGATGGCCCTGGGCAGATCATCCGCCACAGCGGTCACGCCCAGCACACGGCCGCCGGCAGTGAGGATTTCGCCATTCTCGCCAAGCTTGGTGCCGGCATGGTAGACGCAGGCGGTTTCTTCCGCCTTCTCCAGGCCGGTGATGACCTTGCCGCTCTCGTACTTCACGGGATAACCGCCGCTGGCCAGCACCACGCAGCAGCTGGCGCCGGGCGCAAACTTCACTTCCACCTGATCCAGCGTCTCATCGGTGGTGGCGCGCATGATGGTGAACAGGTCGCTCTGCAAAAGCGGCAGCACCGCCTGCGTTTCGGGATCGCCGAAGCGGCAGTTGTACTCGATCACCTTGGGGCCGTCGGCGGTCACCATCAGGCCAAAGTACAGGCAGCCGTGGAAGGGGCAGCCTTCCTTGCGCATGGCGTCCAGCGTGGGAAGGAAAATTTCCTGCATGCAGCGCTGCGCTACATCTGCCGTGTAGTAAGGATTGGGCGCGATCACGCCCATGCCGCCGGTGTTCAGGCCCTCGTCGTTGTCCAGCGCACGCTTGTGGTCCATGCTGGAAATCATGGGGCGGATGGTGGTGCCGTCGGTGAAGCAAAGCACGCTCACTTCGGGGCCTTCGAGGAATTCCTCCACCACCACGCGGCTGCCGGATGCGCCAAACTTGCCGCCCTGCATCATATCGGTTACGGCTTCTTCGGCTTCGGCATTGTTCATGCAGATCAGCACGCCCTTGCCCAGCGCCAGTCCATCCGCCTTGACCACAATGGGACACTTGACCGTCCTGACATACGCAAGCGCCTTGTCCAGCTCATCAAAGGTCTCGTAGGCAGCGGTGGGAATGCCGTACTTCTTCATCAGGTTCTTGGAAAACACCTTGCTGCCCTCGATGCGCGCGGCCAGCTTGTCCGGGCCAAAAGACGGAATGCCCACAGCCTTGAGCATATCCACCAAGCCCATGCACAGAGGATCATCCTGCGCAACCACCACATAGTCCATCTTTTCAGCCGCCGCATACGCAGCAATCGCTTCCACATCGGTGGACTTGTAAGGCACGCACACCGCATCCTGCGCAATGCCGCCATTGCCCGGCGCGCAGTACAGCTGCGTGATCTCCTTGTTTTCCTTCAACTTCTTGATAATGGCGTGCTCGCGTCCGCCGCCGCCAACAACCAGAACTTTCATATAACCTCCGCAAGGGACGTTGGGGCTTTCAGCCCCAAACCCTGACCAAAGGGCTTTGCCCTTTGGAATCCCGTAATTGGCCATACTGCGTATGGCCAAGGTCAACTAACAAAAGAGCACATACACGCTAGCGAGCCGTGACACCTTTCGTGTCACGGCGGTCTTAGCACCAAGACCAAACGCTCGCAGCCCGCCCCGCGCGAAGCGCGGTAAGTGGGTGCAGGGGCTCAGCCCCTGCCTTAGTGGTGGAAGAGGCGCAGGCCGGTGAAGGACATAGAGATGCCGTACTTGTTGCAGGCTTCGATCACCAGATCGTCACGGATGGATCCGCCGGGCTCGGCAATGTACTTCACGCCGCTGCGGGCAGCGCGGTCAATGTTGTCCGGGAAGGGGAAGAACGCGTCGGAGCCGAGGGCCACATCGGTCAGCTGAGCAAGCCAGGCCTTCTTTTCTTCCTTGGTCAACTCTTCGGGCTTCTCGGTGAACAGGGTCTGCCAGATGCCCTCAGCCAGCACGTCCTCGGACTCGTCGGAAATGTAGCGGTCGATGGCGTTATCACGGTCGGGGTTCTTCAGGGTGGGGATGAAGGGCAGGTTCAGGGTCTTTTCGTGCTGACGCAGCCACCAGTTGTTGGCCTTGTCGCCTGCCAGACGGGTGCAGTGGATGCGGCTCTGCTGACCGGCGCCGATGCCGATGGCCTGGCCGTCCTTGACATAGCACACGGAGTTGGACTGGGTGTACTTGAGGGTAATCATGGAGATGGCCAGATCGCGCAGAGCGGCTTCGGTCATTTCCTTATTTTCGGTCACGACGTTGGCAAAGAAATCGTCGGTGATGTGCAGCTCGTTGCGCTCCTGCTCGAAGGTGATGCCGTACACGTCCTTCTGCTCGAGCTTTTCAGGCTCGTAGTCAGGATCGATCTGAACGATGTTGTAGTTGCCCTTGCGCTTGGACTTGAGGATCTCGAGGGCTTCGGGCTCATAGCCGGGAGCGATGATGCCGTCGGACACTTCGGGCTTGATGAGCAGAGCGGTGGGCACGTCGCACACGTCAGAGAGGGAGATCCAGTCGCCGAAGGAGGACATGCGGTCAGCGCCGCGGGCGCGGGCGTAAGCGCAGGCCAGAGGGCTGAGCTCCATGTCAGCGGGCACAAAATAGATGCGGCGCAGGGTTTCGGAAAGAGGCAGACCCACAGCAGCGCCGGCAGGGCTGACATGCTTGAAGCTGGTGGCAGCGGGCAGGCCGGTGGCGCGCTTGAGCTCCTTCACCAGCTGCCAGCCGTTGAAAGCATCCAGGAAGTTGATGTAGCCGGGACGGCCGGAGAGCACCTTGATGGGCATTTCGCCGTTCTTCATGAAGATGCGGGCAGGCTTCTGATTGGGGTTGCAGCCGTACTTGAGTTCGAGTTCAGTCATGGGATTTTGTCCTCCTTAGCAATTCTTGTTGAGGATGACTTCATCCCCGTCCACACAAACATACAGAGAAACCTTGTTGTCGTTATCCAGCGCGTTCCAGATCTGGTCCGCCAGCTCGGCAGCGTTCAGCGCGGGCACTTCCACCGCCACGGGATCGCCGTGGAAGCTGGGCAGCGGAGAGCCGAAGCCCTCGTAGGTGCTGATGAAATGGCCCATGCCGGCCTGCGGCTCATCGTAGCTGTAGAAGAAGCGCTCGCAGCAGGCGGGGTTGCCGTTCTGGGACTTGAGGATGGACAGCAGGTAGCCGCCGCAGGGGAACTCGATGCCGGAAATGCGGGGCGTCCAGTTGGGCTCGTCGGGCTCAAACCTGCGGGAGCACAGGGCGTCCAGCCAGGTGCGGCCGCTGACAAGATCATCACGGATGGTATCGGTCTGGTCGCCGTTGGTCACCACGAAGTAGTTCTTTACGCGGCGCACGGGATGATAGATGATCAGGCTGGGATCCACCATCTGACTCTCGTCGAAAGCCTTGGTGCGGATGCCATCCTCAGTGGTCTCAAACACGCGGTTGCGGCTGTTGACGCTGCGGCCCATGATGAAATAGGCGCACACGCTCTTGCCTTCGGGGTTCTTACCCAGCATG
This sequence comes from bacterium, assembly GCA_029009515.1. Taxonomy (GTDB): domain Bacteria; phylum Bacillota; class Clostridia; order Christensenellales; family Aristaeellaceae; genus Limiplasma. The sequence continues at coordinate 24,732 of JAQXJZ010000038.1, read as the reverse complement.
ATGCCGCGGCCTGGATACGCACGTTCCTTCAGATACTCAAACAGATTGGTCATTGTCCTGTTTACTCCCTTCCAACCCGACTGGCCAGTTTTTCAGTTTCCTGGGGCAGGAGGATCCATTCCGCCTGCTCCATCACACGCCTCTGCAGCGTTTCAGGCGTATCATCCGGCAGCACTTCCACTGCCTTCTGCGCCATGATGGGGCCGCCATCGGCGATTTCATTCACAATATGCACGGTTGCGCCGGTCACCTTCACACCGCGCTCCAGCGCCGCCTGATGCACCCTCAGCCCGTAAAAGCCTTGGCCACAGAATGCGGGAATCAGGCTGGGATGCACGTTGAGGATGCGGCCTTCGTAGGCTTTGATAAACGTTTCGTGCAGGATGAGCATGAAGCCCGCCAGCACCACCATATCGATGTGCTTGGACTTGAGCAGCTCCACCAGCTTCCGGGCATATTCCGCCGGGCTTTCCTGCTTGCTCCTGGGAAGCACCGCTGTTTCGATCCCGGCGTTCCGGGCGCGCTCCAGCGCGTAGGCGCCTTCCTTGTTGCTCACCACCAGCGTGATGCAGCCGCTGTGGATGACGCCGCTGTGCTGCGCATCAATCAGCGCCTGCAGGTTGGTGCCGCCGCCGGAGACGAGCACTGCAATGTTGGTTTTCATGCGAGGATCACCTTTTCCTCGCCCTTCACGATCTCGCCGATCACATAGGCGTCCACGCCGTTATCCCTGAGGACAGCCAGCGCGGTTTCCGTCTCGGCGGCAGGAACCACCACGCTCATGCCAACGCCCATGTTGTAAGTGTTGTACATGTCGCGCTCGGGAATCTTGCCCCACTCGGCGATGAGATGGAAGATGGGCAGCACCTTCACGGCACTCTTGTCAATCTTCGCGCACAGACCGTCGGGGATGGAGCGCGGAATGTTCTCGTAGAAGCCGCCGCCGGTGATGTGGCTGATGCCCTTCACATCCACCTTGTCCAGCAGCGCCAGAACGGGCTTGACGTAGATTTGGGTGGGGGTCAGCAGGGTTTCGGCAATGGTCTTGCCGCCCAGTTCCTCGCGGGCGACGTAGAGCTCGGGATTGTTGTTGTCGATATCAAAAACCTTGCGGCACAGGGAGAAGCCGTTGGAATGGATACCGGTGGAGGGCAGCGCGATCACCACATCGCCTTCAGCCATGCGGGTATTGTCCAGAATCTTTTTCTTGTCCACGATGCCCACCGCAAAACCGGCCAGATCGTAATCCTCCACGGGCATCATGCCGGGATGCTCAGCGGTCTCGCCGCCGATGAGCGCCGCGCCGGACTGCACGCAGCCCTCGGCCACACCGGCAACGATGGAGGCGATCTTTTCCGGCACGTTCTTGCCGCAGGCGATGTAATCCAGGAAGAACAGGGGCTTTGCGCCCACGCAGATGATGTCGTTGACGCACATGGCCACCGCGTCAATGCCGATGGTATCATGCTTGTCCATCAAAATGGCCATCTTCACCTTGGTGCCGCAGCCGTCCGTGCCGGACACCAGCACGGGCTCTTCCATACCGGCAACCGGCAGGCCGAAGCAGCCGCCAAAGCCGCCCACATCGTCCAGGCAACCTTCGTTGCGGGTGCGGGCCACGTGCTTCTTCATCAGTTCCACGGCCTTGTAACCGGCGGTGATATCCACACCGGCAGCCTTGTAGCTTGCGCTTTCGCTCTTCATTGGGCGTTATCCTCCGTCGTTTCATCAGTGGGCAGCGGGCGGCTGCAGATGGGGTTGACCTTTTCGCCGGGGATCTCCTCGGGATACACACCGGTGAAGCAGCCCTTGCAGAAGCCGCAGGCGGAATGATCCGCCAGATACGGCAGATGGTTCACATTCAGGAAGCCGAGGCTGTCCACGCCGATGATCTTGCAGATCTCCTCGGTGGAGTGCTTGGCGGCAATCAGATTTTCGACCGATCCGATATCCGTGCCAAAGTAGCACATGTTGGTAAACGGCGGCGAGGACAGGCGCATATGCACTTCCGTCGCTCCGGCCTCGCGCAGGAGGCTTACGATGTGCGCGCTGGTGGTGCCGCGCACGATGGAGTCATCCACCAGCACCACGCGCTTGCCTTCCACGGTGGAACGCACTGCATTGAGCTTGATGCGCACGCTGTTGGCGCGTTCCTTCTGGGTGGGCTGGATGAAGGTGCGGCCGATGTACTTGTTCTTGATAAAGCCGATGCCGTAGGGAATGCCGCTCTGACGGGCAAAGCCGATGGCGGCATCCAGGCCGCTGTCCGGCACGCCGATAACCACATCCGCCTGTACGGGATGCTCCAGCGCCAGGAAGCTGCCGGCACGCACGCGCGCGGTGTGCACGCTGCTGCCTTCCACAATGCTGTCCGGACGGGCGAAGTAGATGAACTCAAACACGCAAAGGGAACTGTCGCACTTGCGCTGGCAATGCAGGGTTTTGACGCCCTCTTTGGAGACCACCACAACCTCACCGGGCTGGATATCGCGCACGAAGGTGGCGCCAATGGCGTCCAGAGCGCAGGATTCGCTGGCGAAGACGATGTCGCCGTCAATCTCGCCCATGCACAGGGGATGGAAGCCGTGCGGGTCGCGGGCGGCCACCAGCTTGGCAGAGCTCATGATGACCATGGAGAAGGAGCCGCGCATGCGGTCCATGGCATTGGCCACGGCCTGCTCGATGCACTGGCAGCTCAGGCGTTCCTGCGCCACCAGATAGGAGATGATTTCGGCGTCGCTGGTGGTGTGGAAGATGGCGCCCTGATCCTCCAGTTCCTCGCGCAGCTTTGCAGCATTGGTCAGCACGCCATTGTTGCACAGCGCCAGCGCGCCCTTGCGGTGATTGACCAGCATGGGCTGGGCATGATCGCGGTTCTGGCTGGACTTGGGGCCGTAGAGGCAGTGGGCCACGGCGGCTCTGCCCTCGGGCAGCTTTTCCAATACAGAACGGGTGAACACGTCGTTGACCAGTCCCTCATCCTTGTGGCAGGTAATAACGCCGTTGGTGTTGATGGCGATCCCGCAGCTCTCCTGACCGCGGTGCTGCAGCGCATACAGCGCATGATAAGCCTCGGGAATCACGCCATGGCGGCCATCCTTGCGGTAAATGCCAAAGACGCCGCAAGCTTCATGGGGTTTGTTCATGCTTTGCATTCCGCACATTCCTCTTTTCTCACACATTCAGCGCAGCATCCTTGCGGATGACTGCTTCATGCATTTCTTCGCGCATGGCAAGCAGCTTGCCGGCCAGCTCGTCGTTGCTCAGGGCGATCATCTGCGCCGCCAGCAGCGCGGCGTTTTCGGAGCCGTTGATGGCAACGGTGGCCACCGGGATGCCGCCGGGCATCTGCACGGTGGACAGCAGCGCGTCCAGACCATCCAGGGCGCTGGCCTTGACCGGAATGCCAATCACCGGCAGGATGCTCTGGGCAGCCAGCGCACCGGCCAGGTGAGCGGCCTTGCCGGCAGCGGCGATGATGACGCCAAAGCCGTTGTCGCGCGCACTCTTTGCGAAGGCGGCGGCTTCCATGGGGGTGCGATGTGCGGAATAAACATGCGCTTCAAAAGGAATATCGAGCTTGCGAAGGGTCTTGAAGCATCCCTCCAGAACGGGCAGGTCGCTGTCGGAACCCATGATAACGGCTACTTTTTTCATTTTCTTTTTCCTCCCTCTTTCTTTCCATCCACCAAAAATGCAGCCGCCAACACGTATGCGTGTGCGACTGCATGAAGCTTATCTGCAGATGGGACCGTTCATATGAAAACACAGAGACTGGCGGCAGGGTACAAAGCAGATGGTTTGCTTGGTACACATCACGCCCCATCCTCCTTTCAGAACGATGGGTTCATTGTATCGGAAGCGGCATCCGTTGTCAATAGATTTCCGAACATTAAATTTTATTTTTCAAAAAACGTTGGTATTTTTGAGCGATACGGACATTTTTCGACCATATTGTCAGGGGCAAAAACCGGATGTGATGTTGATCACATTTATAATTGCGAACAAATCAGAGAAGCTCAACCGAATGAATCGCGCCGAGGAAAGCCATTTCCGCACGGATCCGGGTTTCGCTCAGGTGCACACCATCAGGCACAACCGCCCACACCACGCCGTCCTCCAGCTGCACATGCGCGGCCACCGTGCCTTCAAACCATTCCAGCGGCTCCTCCACGCAGCAGATGCAGGCGTCCTGCCAAGCGTTTCGGCTTTCCAGCACCTCCTGCACATACCCGCAGTTGCGCAGATAGCGCGTGCCGTTTCGGCCATCCTCACGCATGCCGGCGGCATGCTCCACAGTAATGGTCACCTTTTGCGAAGGAACGACGGATGTTTCCGTCTTTTGTTCAGCACAGGGTTCGGCTTTTGCCATGCCGCACAGCCCAAGGCACGCGCACAGATCGGTGGCCAGCATGCCGCGGTCTCCGTACTGATGGGCTGCCATCTCTCCTGCCAGGCCATGCATCGCACAGCCGCACTGCATCAGTTCCAGATCGCTCATGGCATAAGCGCCGGCAGCGCGGCCAGCCAGCAATGCAGCCAGAATGCCGGTGAGGGCATCGCCGCTGCCTCCCTTGGCCATGGCGGGTGTGCCGAAGGGATTGAGCGCCATCGCCTTGCCGGAGCAAAGCACGCTCACCGCGCCCTTGAGCACCACCGAGGCGTGATAGTTCTGCGAAAGAGTCTGCGCGGCTGCGGCTGCATCCTTCACCACATCCGCCGTGTTTTGGTGCAAAAGCCTTGCCGCCTCTGCCGGATGCGGCGTGAGCAGGAGAGTCGCCTTTGCAGGTTTCGTCTCCTGTCTGGAAAGCAGCGTCAGTGCGTCGGCGTCCAGCACCGCAGGCAATTCGTGCTGCGAAAGCCACTCCGTCAGGCGCGCAAGCATCGCCTGCTGCCACTCACCCAGCCCCAGTCCGCAGCCAGCGCCCAGCGCATCCGCCCATTCCAGCTTAGTCTCAAGCACATTCCACGCCTCGCCCGCGTCCTCCGGAAGAGGCAGACAGGTAGCGCAGGGGCAGAGCGTTTGCACAACGTCCACAATGCGGTCCGCACAGGCCACCGTCACCAGCCCCGCCCCGCTGCGCAGCGCTGCCATGGCGCTGATGGCGGCAGCGCCTGCCATGCCGCGGCTGCCTGCAAACAGCAGCACCCGGCCATAGCTGCCCTTGTGCGTCGCTCTGCGCCGTTTGGGCAGAAAGCGCGGCAGATCCTTTTCTTCCAGCACGGAGAATCCTTCCGCGTCGTCGTAAACCGCAGCTTCCGGCGCATGCAGCCCAATATCCCCCACGATGATTTCGCCCGCATAATCCGGCCCGTTTTTCAGATACAGCCCGGGCTTGGGACGATGGAACGTGACCGTGTGCGAAGCCATCACCGCGCCGCCCAGCACATCGCCGGTTTCGCCGCTGAGGCCGGAGGGAATATCCACCGCCACCACCGGCACCTGCTGATCGTTGATCCACCGGCACATGCGAAGCGCCATGCCGTCCAGCGGACGCGCCAGCCCGGTGCCGAACATCGCATCGATGATGACCAGCGGCTTCACGCTGATCTGGGGGATATCCTCTTCCAGCCAGCGGATCAGCACACGATGGCCAGCCTGCTTTTCCAGCCTGTCCAGCTCGCGCATGCTGTCGGCAGAAAGACGGCGGCTGAGCATCCAGCACTCGCCCGAAAAACCGTCGTCCGCCTCAGCGAGCATGCGCATGGCCACCAGGCCGTCGCCGCCATTGTTGCCTGCGCCGCACACGCACAGCACCCAGCCCGGCTTTCCGGCATACAGTCTGCGCACGGCCTGCGCCACATGGCTGGCGGCGCGCTGCATGAGCAGATCACCCGTGATGGAGGTGTGCTGCATCACGGCGGTCTCCACACGTTTCATATCCGCAGGCAAAATGGTTCTGATCATGCTCCGTCCTCCGCCCTCATTCCAGCACGCACACCGCCGCCGCCACGCCCGCCTCATGCGTGAGCGTAAGCAGCGCGACGGACGCGCCCATGCTATCCATCTTTTCCTTTGCCTTGCCGTGCAGCTGATAGCGCGGCGCGCCGAAATCGTCGTGCAAAACCTCGATTTCGGACATCTCCACGCCGCCGCCAATGCCGATGCCGCACGCCTTGAGAAAGGCTTCCTTGGCGGCGAACATCGCCGCTGCGCTCTGGTCGCCCGCCTTGCCCTTGCGGCTGATCCATCCGCGCTCTTCCTCAGTGTAATACTTCATCAGGAAGCGCTCGTTGCCTTCCATGGCGCGTGCGATGCGCTCAATGCCGCACAGGTCGATGCCGATGCCCTTCATTCGTCCGCCTCCGCCGTGACGGCGTTCATCACGGCGCGCGCCATCACTTCCGCGCCCGCCGCGCACAGCTGGATGGGGTTGCATTCCGCCTGCACCTGACCGGTGGCCAGTGCAAAGAGCGTGTCGCCGTCCATCTGCGTATGCACAGGGCGGATAGTGCGGGCAAGGCCGTCGTGCGCGCAGGTGGCCAGGCGCTGCGCCTGCGCCTTGGTGAGCACCGCGTCGGTGGCAATGACGCCAATGGTGGTGTTGCGGCCAGTTACTGGGATGGCCTCGCACAGCAGGCTTTCACAGGTGACAGGCGTGCCGTCGGGCATGCGGCCGGTTGCGATGGGCTGGCCGTTGCGATAGTCGTACACATCGCCGCAGGCGTTGACCACCACGATCGCGCCCACCGTCACGCCGCAGGAAAGTGTGATGCTGGCCGTGCCCACGCCGCCGCGGCCGGGAATGCAGCCGGGGATCATCTTGCCAACCGTCGCGCCAGCACCCGCGCCATGCGGTCCCTGCTTCACCTCGGCAGAAGCCGCCTCGCACGCGGTAACGCCCATGGCGGCGTCCGGCCGGATCAGGCCGTTGCCCACCATCAGGTCAAAGATCACCGCGCCCGGCACGATGGGCACATGACACACGCCCATATCCACGCCGATATTCTGCTTTTCCAGATACTCCATCACGCCGGTGGCCGCAGCCAGACCAAAGGCGCTGCCGCCGCAGAGCGCCACGGCATTGGCCTTTTCAACGGTGTTTTCGGGCTTGCACAGATCGGTTTCGCGCGTACCGGGCGCTGCGCCGCGCACATCGGCGGCGACGGTTGCGCCTTCCCCATCCGCCAGAACCACGGTCACGCCGGTCATGGCTTCGCGGTTTTCGGCCTGTCCCACGCGGATGCCCTGCACATTGGTGATGCTTCCTTCAAAAATCGGCTGTTTCATTCGATTCATCCTTTCTCAGCAGTAGCCCATCAGGCCGCGTACCGATACGTCGCCGCACAAAACGCGGCGCTCCGTTCCGTTTTCATCCACCACAATCAGCGCGCCTTCCTCGTCGATGGCTTTGGCCGTGGCGATAAAGGTTTCCTGCGCGCCAATCACCTGCACCTTCTGGTTCAGGGTGACCGAGCGGCGCAGATATTCCTGCGCAATGCCGTCAAAGCCGCTGACTTCCAGGGCATCGACCACTTTTTCCATGCGGGTGAGATACGCGCACATCAGCGCTTTCAGGTCGATATCGCCCATCTCGGCCGGCCGTTCCAGCTTCATGGAGGTCGCCTTTTCCTTCAGTTCCCCGTCAAAGGAGGTCTGATTCACATTGATGCCCACGCCCGGCGCCACAAAATCCAGCTTTCCATCCACAACGGCCATTTCGGACAGGATGCCGAACACTTTCTTTCCGTTGATGATGCCATCATTGGGCCACTTGATGCCCACATGAAGATCCGGGCATACGTCCTCGATGGCCTGCGCCGACGCCACCGCCGCGCCCAGCGTGATCAGCGGGGCCTGATCCAGCCTCAATTGGGGTCTGAGCACCATGGTCTGCGTCAGCGCCTGATGGGCCGGCGTTTCCCACGTGCGCTGCATGCGTCCTCGCCCGGCGGTCTGCACATCGCACACGGCAAGGCTGCCGTGCGGCGCGCCTGAACGGCCCATCTCCTTGGCGCGCCTGTTGGTGGAATCCATCTGCTCCTCATGGCAGATGTCGCCTCGTCCTGCCCAGCGCGTGGTCAGGTGTTTTTCGAGATACGCCTTCATTGCGCGTCCTCCTGTTTGGGCTTCTTCTTGCGCTTCTTGTAACGGTCCTCCTCGCTGAACACGCAGCCGCAGTACTTCTGCATGTACAAGCCCAGCTCGCGGGCCTTGTCCTGCCCTTCGCGGAAGTAGGGGCGGAAATCGCGGTGCAGAAACGCAACGCCAAATTCCTCCGCCGCCTCGTTGGCCGCCTGAAGCATGAGATCATGGTTCTGGTAGGGGCTCACAAACAGCGTGGAGGTGAAATGCGTAAAGCCGTTTTCCGCAGCATACTGCGCAGCGGGACGGAAGCGCATGCGGTAGCAGTCCATGCAGCGGCTCTCGATATGATCCGCCACCGTCTGCACAAAGGGCCGCAGGCCGTATTCGCCGTGCAGCACCAGCTCCAGCCCGATGCTTTTGGCATAGTCCACCAGCGTATTGCGGCGCATGCGGTATTCGGTAAAGGGATGAATATTGGGGTTGTCCCAGAAACCCACGGGCTCAATGCCCTCCTGCCGGAGCGTCTCAATGCACATGATGGAGCACGGCGCGCAGCAGATATGGAGCAGTACTTTCATTTTTCGGTCACCTCATTTTTATTGTAACACGCGCAAACACCGCAAACAAGAGCCCTTACATGGTCAAAAAAAGAAGTTGACACAGCCATACCGCAATGCTATCCTCATATCAAATACAACCCTTTCCATATCTGCATCAGGAGGCGATCCGCGTGTCCATTCCACGTCCCGAACATCCGCGCCCTGATTTCATGCGCGAACCCTTTCTCAACCTGAACGGTCAGTGGCAGTTTGCCTTCGATGATGAAAACGCCGGTCTGCGCGAAAAATGGATGCAGCCCGGCCGCAAGCTGCCCATGAGCATCACCGTACCCTTTGTCTATCAGACCAGGCTGAGCGGTATCGGCCCGACGGACGATATCCATCCCATCCTGTGGTACCGCCGCAGCTTTACCGTTCCTAAGGAAATGCAGGGCAAGCGCATCCTTCTGCACTTTGGCGCGGTGGATTTCGAATGCACCGTGTATGTGAACGGCCAGATGGTGGGCGCGCACAAGGGCGGCTATGCGCCCTTCAGCTTTGAGATCACCCATGAGCTGCTGGACGGCGAAAACGACCTGTGCCTGCGCGTGGTCGATCTGCCGGACTGCACTCAGCCGCGCGGCAAGCAGTACTGGAAGACCGGCCTGATGGGCTGCTGGTACACGCCGGTGAGCGGTATCTGGCAGACGGTCTGGCTGGAGGCCGCGGGCGAATGCGCCTTGCGCCACATCCACATCACGCCGGATCTGGATCATCACATGGCCACCGCCGAACTCGCGCTGGACAGCTACCCTGCCGACGGCATGGAGGTGGAGCTGAAGGTGACCTGCGGCGAGGAAAAGATCCGCACTGTGCGCACGGAGCTGACCGACCGCACCATGCGCCTGCCCATCGATCTCATCGTGCGCGGCGAATTGAACGCGGTGCATGTGTGGACGCCGGACAATCCTGTGCTGTACGACGTGCAGGCCTCCATCCTGCTGGACGGCAAGGTGATCGACCGCGTGCAGACCTACTTCGGCCTGCGCAAAATCGAAGTGGTGGACGGCATCTTCCGCCTCAACAACCATCCGCTCTATCAGCGCCTGATTCTCGACCAGGGCTACTGGCCGGACAGCCTCATCACGCCGCCCAGCGACGAAGCCATTCAGGAGGACATCCGCCTGACGAAGGCATTTGGCTACAATGGCGCGCGCAAGCATCAGAAGATGGAAGATCCGCGCTATTACTACTGGGCGGACAGAATGGGCCTGCTGGTGTGGGGCGAGCTGCCCAGCCCGTACGACTTTACCGACGAGAGCGTGCGCAATCTGGCCGATATGATGCAGGATTTCATCGCGCGCGATTTCAACCATCCTTCCATCATCACCTGGGTGCCGCTCAACGAAAGCTGGGGCGTGGGTCAGATTTACACCGACGCGCGTCAGCAGGCAGCCGGGCGCATGCTCTACGAGCTGACCAAGGCTGCAGACGGAACCCGCCTGTGCTCCACCAACGACGGCTGGGAGCAGGTAAAGACCGATATCTGCGCCCTGCACGACTACGCCGCCGAAAAGGCCGTGATGGCGCAGCACTTTGCCAGGCGCGAAACGGTTGAAAAATACGGCTGCGATTTCCGCGCCTGCTATGCGCAGGGCGTGGAGCCCACCGGCAGGGAAGCCTTCATGGTGACCGAATACGGCGGCATCGCCTTTACCAACATCGGCATTCAGGAAGACATGGGCGGCATGGAAACCTGGGGCTATCACGACAAGGTGACGGATGAGGAAGCCTTCTTCGCCCGCTACAAAGGCGTGACGGACGCCATCCGCGAGCTGGACTACTGCCAGGGCTACTGCTACACGCAGCTGACCGACGTGATGCAGGAGATCAACGGTCTGGTGACGCCGGACCGCAAGCCCAAGGTAGACGTGGAGCGTTTTGCCGCGCTCAACCGCAATCCCGATCCGCACAAGGATCCGCTTCTGGAATAAAACAAACGAATAAACATTGCAAAGCATCCCCATACTACCGGCAGAAACGCTTCTGCCGGAAAGGGGATGTTTTTTTGCTGCCCAACCGAAGGCCCACGCTGGTGCCCTCCGCTCTGGAATCCAGCTTCCGACCCTGTGAAAATGAAATCCGCGTCAAGCCGCCGTCCCTGCGCCACCACGAACGCCCGGAGGATGCCACCCATGGATAAACAGCGCGTGCATACCAACCCCGATCACTATGCGTGGCTGACGGATCAGCTCTCACCGCCGTCGCCCTTGGGCAGCGGGCTCTTCCGCGCCTTCTGGGTAGGCGGGCTGATCTGCGCAATCGGTCAGGCGATCAGCGATATCGGAACGCGGTGGCTAGATCTGTCCGCGCAGAACGCCTCCGCGCTCACCTGCATCACCCTCATTCTGATCACGGCGCTGCTCACCGGCGTGGGCGTGTTTGACAAAATCGGCAAATACGCAGGCGCGGGCAGCTTTGTGCCCATCACGGGCTTTGCCAACGCCATGGTATCGCCCGCGCTGGAGTTCCGCCGCGAAGGATTGGTGCTGGGCGTGGGCGCAAAGCTGTTCACCATTGCAGGCCCGGTGCTGGTGTACGGCGTGGGCGCATCGGTGGTGTACGGCATCATCTACGCGCTGTTCATCCACTGAGGAAAAGGAGGCTGCGCATGAGCCAGAAACGCATTGGGCTTCAGACCATCCATCTTCCCAGCCGTCCGGCCATCTGCGGCAGCGCCGCTTTTGTGGGTAAAAAGGAGGGCGAAGGACCGCTGGGCGACCGCTTTGATTTTGTCACCCAGGATGAATTGTACAACCAGAAAACCTTTGAGCTGGCCGAGAAGCAGCTCTATCTGGATGCTATCCGCAAAGCCATCCGCAAAGGCGCATCCCGTCCGGAGGAGGTGCAGTTCCTGCTGGGCGGCGACCTGCTTAACCAGATCATCACCGCATCGTTTTCCGCGCGCGATCTGGGCATTCCCTTCATCGGCCTGTATGGAGCGTGCTCCACCATGGCCGAAAGTCTTGCGCTTGCCGCCATGCTTCTGGACGGCGGGCATGCCCACCAGGCGGTATGCGCAGCCAGCAGCCACTTCTGCACCGCGGAACGGCAGTACCGCTATCCGCTGGAATTCGGCGCGCAACGTCCGCCTACCTCGCAGTGGACGGTGACCGGCGCAGGCGCGGCATTGCTCAGCACCCAGCCCAAATCCCCTGTGCTGGCGCACATCACGCAGGTGTGTATGGGGCGCGTGGTGGATCTGGGCATTTCCGACGCCAACAACATGGGCGCGGCCATGGCTCCGGCCGCCGCCGACACGCTGCTTGCGCTGTTCAGCGACACCGGCACCGCTCCTGACGATTTTGATCTCATCGTCACCGGCGACCTCGGGCAGGTGGGCAGCGATCTGCTGCACCAGCTGATGCGCGAGCAGCGCACCCCTCTGCCCGACGAAAAACACGCCGACTGCGGCCTGATGATCTTCGACCGCGAAAAGCAGGACGTGCACGCCGGCGGCAGCGGCTGCGGATGCGGCGCGTCCGTGCTCTGCGCGCACCTGCTGCCTCAGATGCAGCAGGGCGTCTATCGGCGCATCATCTTCATGGCCACCGGCGCGCTCATGAGCCTCACCTCCAGCCAGCAGGGCGAGAGCATTCCCGGCGTGGCGCATGCCGTGGTGCTGGAGGGGGCGGAGACGTGAGAGGGACGTTGGGAGGCGCTGCCTCCCAAACCCACTGCCAAAGGGCTTTGCCCTTTGGAATCCCAGTTTTGCCCGTGCTTTGCACGGGCAAGGAGGGTTAAGTATGATGTATGTAAAGGCGTTCTTGGTTGGTGGAGCCATTTGTATGATTGGCGAGTGGCTGGTGCTTCGCACGAAGCTTACGCCGGCGCGCATTCTGGTGTGCTACATACTGGCGGGCGTGGTGTTGAGCGCGCTGGGGCTGTATGCGCCCATTGTGGAATTTGCCGGAGCCGGAGCCACGGTGCCGCTCACAGGGTTTGGGCATTCGCTGACGCAGGGTGTGAAGCATGCCGTGGAGGAAAGCGGGCTCATCGGCGCGTTCACCGGCGGATTATCCGCCACGGCGGGCGGCATTGCCGCTGCCGTGCTGTTTGGCACGCTGGTGGCGTTTCTCTTCAAGCCGCATGCAAAATGAGGCCATCCCAAGCCGGGTGGCCTCATTTCTCTTTTCACTTCTGCCTTTTCAGAAACAGCCGCAGAAATCCGCTCAGGAATCTCGGCGCTCTCACGCATACCATCCGCACCGCCATTTCCTCACCTCCACACGTGACTCAGCTTCAAAAGCAGCGTACCGGCTGCCATCAGCAAAACGCCCAGCAGCGCCAGCCACACCCAGCCGGGGATGCACACAAACAGCAGGATGATCCCCGCCGCCAGCAGCACATATCCCGCAATCATCAATCCCGTATTCCGTCCGCACGGATACACCTTTTCCATGGTCTGGCACATGCAGCGTCACCTCATCACTTCATCCTATGCGCTCCGCAGCCAAACATGCAAAAAACTTGAGGCCGCCTTTCCAGGCGGCCTCACATACGGGATTCCAAAGGGTGAAACCCTTTGGCGGTGGGTGCAGGGAGGCAGAGTCTCCCTGCGTCACACAAACGGATTGAAGAAACGGTTTCCGTCCCAGAAGGTGATCACCAGGCTCATGACCAGCAGCGCCGCGCCAAAGGCGATGGCGAGCCAGTCGTTGCGCCTGAAGGGGCGCTGCATGTACCAGGTGCGTTTTTTCTGATTTTTGCCAAAGCCGCGCAGCTCCATGGCATTGGAGATGGTGTCGATGCGGGCAAGGCTGGACATGATGAGGGGCATGAGGATGCTGACGCTGTTTTTCAGCCTGTTCAGCAGCTTTTCCTTCTTGCCCAGCTCCACGCCGCGCGCCTGCTGCGCCTGGCTGATGTTGTGGAAATCGCGCTGGATATCCGGGATATAACGCAGGGCGATGGACACCGCATAGCCGATGCGGTAGCTGACGCCGATCTTGTTGAGGCTGGCGGCAAACTCGCTGGGATTGGTGGCGGCGATGAACAGGATGGCCACCGGCAGCGCCACAAAGTATTTGAGCGAGATATTGAGCATGTAGAACATCTGCTCCGCCGTCACGTCATAGCGCCAGAAAAGGTGGAACAGCACCGTGCGCGTGCCGTAGATCTCCGTACCCTGATCGGGGTTGAACAGGAAGATGAACAGGTTGTTGAGAAAGAGGAACACCAGCATGAAGGTCATCATGAAGCGCACTTCGCGGATGCGGATGTTGCTGATTTTGAAGATGGCAAAGCTGCTGAGCATGAGGATGATCAGCACGCGCGTGTCGTAGGTGATCATGCTGGCAAAGGTGAACAGCAGGAAGAAGGCAAGCTTGCTGGTGCCGGTCAGCTCGTGCACCACGCTCTTGCGGGGCAGATAGTTAAGCACCGTGCTGGCTGCCATGGTCGCGCACCTCCCTGTCATGTTCGATAAAGCGTTCCACAAAGCTTTCCGGCGGTGTGATGCCGCAGCGGTTGGCCAGGGTGAACAGGCTGGTTTCCTTAAGCGCAGCTTTTTCCACCAGCTCCGGGTCGCACAGCACGGAGGCTGCGGACTGATCAGCAATCAGCCTCGTATCGCTGAACACCAGCGCACGCGGCGTGTATTCCAGCATCAGGTGCATGTCGTGGGTGATCATGATCACCGTCACGCCCTGCTCGTTGAGCCCGCGCAGGAACTCCAAGATATCCGTGTAATGGCGGAAATCCTGTCCGGCGGTCGGCTCGTCCAGAATGATCACATCCGGCCCCATCACCAGAACGCTGGCGATGGTCACGCGCTTTTTCTGCCCGAAGGACAGCGCCGAGATGGGCCAGTTGCGGAAGGGATACAGGCCGCAGATTTTGAGCGTCTCCTCTACCTTTTCGCGGATTTCCTCCTTGCTCAGGCCGCTGCGGCTCAGGCCCAGCGCCACCTCGTCAAAGATCATGGTCTTGGAGATCATCTGGTTGGGGTTCTGCATCACGTAGCCGATGCGGCTGGCGCGCTCACGGATGCTGTCCGTGCCAATATCGCGGCCATCCAGCAGGATGGAGCCGCTGTTGGGCGTTTCAAAACCGCAGATCAGCTTGGACAGCGTGGATTTGCCCGCGCCGTTGCGGCCCACGATGGCCAGCATTTCACCCTTGCGGATCTGGAAGCTGATGTCCTGCAGATTGAGTTTGTCGCTGGTGTAGCCAAAGTTCAGGTTCTGCACTTCCAGCAGCACCGGGCGGTTCTCCTGCTTTTGGGCAGGCGGGCAGGCGCTGTACCAGTCGCGCACTTTCTGCCTATCGGCTTCACTCAGGCTGAGGCTGTCCACATGTTCGGGGCGCATTTTGGGCGTGATCTCCACACCGGCGTAGCGCAGCGCCGTCACGTACAGCGGCTCGCGGATGCCGTTTTGCGCAAGCAGCGGCGAGGACAGCAGGTCGTTTGGGCACAGATCCGCCAGAATGCGGCCTTCGTTGATGAGCACAATGCGGTCCACATTGCGCCACAGCACGTCTTCCAGGCGGTGCTCGATGATCAGCACCGTCGTGTCGCTCTTTTGCTGAATTTCGTCAATCAGCTCAATGGCCTGCTTGCCCGTGGCCGGGTCCAGATTGGCCAGCGGTTCGTCAAAAAGCAGGATCCTCACCTGATCCACCATCACGCCCGCAAGGCTCACACGCTGCTTCTGTCCGCCGGACAATTCGTGCGGCGCGTAGTCCAGATGGCTTTCCACGCCCACCATGCCAGCCACGCGCTGGGTGATCTCGTGCATTTCCTTTTGCGGCACGCAGTCGTTTTCCAGCGCAAAGGCAATGTCCTCCGCCACCGTCAGGCCGATGAACTGGCCATCCGGGTCCTGCAGCACCGTGCCTACATGGCGGGACAATTCAAAGATGCCGGCTTTCGGCGCCTCCACGCCGTCCACCATCAGCGTGCCCTTGCATTCGCCGGGGTAGCTGAATGGAACAAGGCCGTTGATGCAGCTGGCCAGCGTGCTTTTGCCGCTGCCGGAAGGGCCGGCGATGAGCACGCGCTGGCCCGGATAGATATCCAGATTGATATCATGCAGCGTGGGCTGTTTCTGCGCACGGTACTGGAAGGAAAAATGGCGGAATGAAATGATGGGATCAGGCATGACGGCACCTCGTTATGACATGAAAGAAGGGACAGAGCGCAGCCCTGCCCCATTGATGCGAAGAATGATTATTCCTTATCCAGAGAACCCTTCTTGGCGATGGTCTTGGCATAGGCCGCGCACAGCAGGCCGCCCACAACCACGGAAGCCACGGAGTTGACCACGGCAGCCATCGCGCCCTGAGCAAACACCTTGTTGGCAGGCTCGGCGTAGATGAGGATGTCCAGCACGGGAGCGATGACGATCCAGGCGATCACGTTGGCCGCGATGTTGGCGATGGCGAAGGTGATGATTTCCTTCTTGCCGAACTCGCCGTCATTCAGGCTGACCTTCTTGGCGAACAGGCCCACCACAACGCCCACGAAAGCGCTGGCGATGACCCAGCTCCACCAGGGGCTGCCGCCCCAGCTCAGGTCGATCAGGGTGTGGCCGATGAAGCCCATCAGGCCACCGGCAACGGGGCCGTACATGATGGCCAGCAGGCCCAGGATGGCGTACTGCAGGGTGAAGTTGGTGTTGGGGATGCCGCTGGGGATGGCCACAAAGCGGCCCAGCACGAAGAACAGCGCAGCGCCGATACCCACGGCAACCACGGTCTTGATGGAATTGTTTTTCATAACGTTTTCCTCCTCGTTGGTTTATCTATTCACTATCAGGTTCTTCCTGAAGGAATGATCATTCGTACACAACACGCGGCGCCTTGCGCAGCGTAAGCCGCCAGTTGATGCCCGTGCCAATGTTGTACGCCTTGGCAAAGCTGCCCTGGTTGATGGCCACGGCCACGCAGTCGAGGCTGTTGATGTAGAGAAGCGGCTCGCCCACGTTGACGTCGGCAAAGCTTCTGGCGTAGGCGATGATGTTTTTGTACAGCGTGCGCGTATCGCTGGAGATGGTTACTTCCACACGGCTGCCGTGCTTCACGCCCAGCTGCAGGAACAATTCCCTGGGGATGTTGGTCCACAGCGACCCGAAGCGCACGTCCAGCACGTCGATGGTACCGCTCACGCAGCCGTCTTCCAGCGTGGCCTCGATCATGGGCAGCTCCGTCACGCTTTCGCACGGCACCTCAGGCCCCACCTCTTCAAACGTGATGGCTCCGCTGGCCAGCCTTGCGCCGGTGTAGGCGAATACGTCGCGTCCGTGGAAGGTGTAGCTCTCGCCGGAGTTGGGCAGGCGGTTGACGCTTTCATCAATGATGCGCGCCTGCGCAATGCCGCACATGCGCTTGATATGCGTCAGCGTTCCGTTATCCGGCGTAATCACATACTGGCCCGTTCTGGTTCGCACGGCAATGGAGCGCCGCTGGGAGCCCACGCCCGGATCCACCACGCTCACAAACACGCTGCCCTCCGGCCAGTAGGTGATGGTCTGGATCAGACGGTAGCTGGCCTCCCAGATATCATACTGCGGAATATCATGCGTCAGGTCATACAGGCGCAATTGCGGATTCACCATTTCCGCCACACCGTACATGGCGCATACCGCGCCGTCCGCATAGCCAAAGTCAGTTTGAAAGATCAGCGGCTTCATGGCAGCAGGATCTCCTTCACAGGCAATCTTTCCTGGGAAACAGGCACAGTATAACCCGCCTTCCAAACCCTTGTCAACAAAAAACTTGCGGCGTCCTCAGCGTTTGATATCGTAGTTCATGTTCATCAGGTTGCGGATGGTCTGCACATCATCGGTGATGTTGGCGTCGCCGTGGATGGTGTGCTTGATCACGCTGGAGGCAACGGCAAAGTTGATGAGATCCATGGGGCGGTAATCGTGCATCATGGCGTAGATGAGGCCGCTGGCAAAGGCGTCGCCGCCGCCCACGCGGTCGAGGATGTTGAAGGTGAACAGCTTGCTTTCGAAGGTGTGGCCCTGATACCACATGAAGGCCTTCAGGCTGTTCTCGCTGCCGGAGTGGGCATAGCGCACATGGCGGGCGATGCACTTGAGGTTGGGGTAGCGCTCCACAAAGGCCTGGAAGATTTCGTCCTGCTGCTCATAGCTGGGCTGCATGGGCACGCCGTCCTTCCAGTCGCCCTTGGCGTGATCGTTTTCGTCCTTCCACAGGTGGTAGGGCTCAATGCCCAGCAGCACGTCGATGTACGGCAGGCACTGGGTGCAGAAGTCGCGCGCCTCTTCCCAGGTCCACAGACGGCTGCGGAAGTTGCCGTCAAAGGAAATGGTCATGCCCTTTTCACGGGCCACCTTCAGGCAGTCCATGATGAGCTTGGCGCAGTTGGGCGCAACGGCGGGCGTGATGCCGCTGAGGTGCAGCCAGTCAAAGCCGGCGAGCAGTTCATTCAGATCCACCTTGTCAAAGTCGTACTCGGTGATGGCGCTGTGCTTGCGGTCGTAGGTCACCTTGCTGGCGCGGATGCCGTAGCCGGTTTCCAGATAGTAGGTGCCCAGACGGTGGGTGGGCGTTTCTTCCGGCGTGGAGAGAATGACGGGCGTGCAGTGCACGTCGTTGGAGCGCAGCCAGCGCACCGCGCTCTTGCCAAGGCTGTTGTTGGGCACGACGCTGAAGAAGGTGCTGTCCACGCCAAGGTTGGCCAGCGCCAGGGCGATGTTGGCCTCGCTGCCGCCGTAGCTGGCTTCAAAGTTGCTGGCCATGCGGATCTTTTCGTAGTTGGGCGGTGCCAGACGCAGCATGATTTCGCCGATGGTGATGAATTTCTTGCCGGAGTTGGGGGTCAGAAGCGGGTTGTAGTGCTGCATTTGTATTCCTCCATCTGCGTTATTTGCTGCGGGTTTCGTAGCGGAAGCTTTCCAGATAGGTGGGCACATCGCCCTTTTCGCACCAGGCTTCAATCAGGCTGAAGGGCAGCTCGATGCGCACAATGCCCTTTTCTCCCGGAGGAACCAGCGCGCTGACATAACCGCTGTAGGCAAACATGATCTTGTTGTGCTGGTTCCACATGGCGGTGGAAATGCTGAACTCGCCCAGCAGCTCGTCTGTGGTGTTTTCCAGCTCAATGAAGATGTAGCAGTCCTCGTCGTCCGCGGCGTTGAGCGCATCCAGATCCAGCGTGGCAGTCACCGGGGTGCGGGTGCTGATCATATCCGGCAGTTCCGGGTCGGGATGCAGCACCAGCTCGCCCTTGCCCACGTCGCGCGCACCTGCCAGCAGGAACACATCCTCGCTGATGTAGCCGGTTTCGCCGGGCTGCAGCACGGAGGGGAAGCCGTAACGGTCGGTATACTCCTTCAGCATTTCGCCGTCTGTGTCATAGAAGCGCACATCGCACACCTTGGACAGGCTGATGGGCTTGTCCGAGTCGTTGCGCACCTCGGCGTAAATGCTGCCATAGCTGGAGGTATCAAATTCCTTGCGGACATATTCGGCCCGTTCCACCACGGTCAGGCCGTCTGCAAAAGCGGTGGCGCACAGCGCAGCAAGCATGCAAACCAGAAGGATCAAAGCTGTCTTTTTCATCGTTCTGCGCCTCCTTCATCAATACTTGTAGTTGGTCACGTAGGCAAAGCTCTCCGCGGCTTCCAGCGTGTAACCATTGTCGGAAAAGAAATCCCGCACTTCCTTGCGGGGCGTCATGTCCACATAGGCGCTCATGCCGGCGGGAATGCCGTAATCGTAGAGATAATTGGTCTCCACATGCAGCAGCTGGCCTTCGGAGCCGCGGTAGATCAGGACGAGGCTGGGGTTGTAAATGGTCTCGCCGGTGGAATTGAAGATTTTGACCAGAATCCTGCCATCGTGATCCTCGATGCTGGTTTCGTACTTGTCACAGGTGAAATAGGAGGGGTCGCCGCCCACCAGCTCATAGTGATAATCCGCCACCTGCTCGTAGCTCTTGAGCTCGGTGAGGCTGTAGGTGGAAGGCAGGATGTAGCCCTTTTCGCCGGGAGCGATGCTCTGGGGATACATGCTCATGAACGTGCCTTCGGAATACTCCTTGCCGTTCTGATCCATCACCGTAAAGCTGGACTGATAGCCAAGGCTCAGCGGCTTGCCGGCCACGTTTTCCACCTCGATGGCCACATAGATCAGCGCACGGTCGTTATACTCGTCCGTTACGGCAAATGCCACTTCATCCGTCACTTTGAAGTCCTCCGCCACAGCGCAGGCGCACACCACTACCATCAGCGCCGCAAGCAGCGCAGCCAGCCATTTTTTCATTGTCCGTTCCTCCTTGGCTCCATCGCCGCTGTGATGCGCGATGGCGTTTGTTTCATTATAAAGATTAGCGGCATCATCTGTCAATCTTTTGACCGCAAATTGCACTTGCGCGGCTTTTTCGTGTGCAAACCCTTCCTTTTTTCGACAGGATACGATAAAATAAAGGGTAGAGTATACAGCAAGGAAGGCTTCCGCATGATCGAAATCATCCTCAACCCCGAAGCCGGCAGCGGCCGCGCGCTGAAAACCTGCGAGGACGTGGTAAAAAAGCTGAAGGAACGCGGCATTGACTTTGTGCTGCGCCGCACCAGTCATCCCACCCACGCAACGGAGCTTGCGCGCGACGCTGCAAAGCGCGGCATGAAAACCGTGATCGCCCTTGGCGGCGACGGCACCGTGACCGAAACAGCCGCCGGACTGCAGGGCAGCCAGACCGCGCTGGGCATCATCCCCTGCGGCACCGGCAACGACTTTATCAAGGCCGCCGGCATCCCCAAAGGCTGGGAAGAAGCGCTGGATTTTATCCTCACCCATCCGCCGCGCCCGGTCAACAGCGGCCGGATCAACGATGGTTTCTTCCTCAATGAGTGCGGCACCGGCTTTGACGTGCTGGCGCTGGACTTTGCCGCTGAGGCCAAGAAGCGCGTCAAGGGCATCTGGCCCTACCTGTACGGCGTGCTGCGCAGCATCTTCTGCTACAAGCCGGTGGACATTCACATGGAAATTGGCGATGATGTGGTGCTGGACGGCAAATATCTGGTGTGCGCCATTGCCAACGGCCGGTTCATTGGCGGCGGCATTCCCATCGCGCCGGGCTCCGACCTGACCGACGGCCTGTTTGACGTGCTGGTGGTGGACGCCGTGCCGCGCTGGGTGATTCCCTTCTACCTGCCTTCGCTCATGCTGGGCACGCTGTCCAAAAAGCGCGTGGCGCACAGCTACCGCGCGTCGCACTGCTATCTCCGCTGCAAGAATATGCGCGTGAATCTGGACGGCGAAATCCGATCCATGAACGAAGCTCGCTTTGTGTGCGAACCCGCTTCACTCCTTTTGCACTGGTAAATGCAACATTTCACGCACGGATGCGTAAACTGTTGTTTGTATGACGTTGATATCATCAGAATAGAAAGGATGTATGTGTATGGCGATTCTGGGCAACAACCTCAAGACCGCATTTCTCAAGGGTATGGAAGCGCTGGGCAAGGGCGCTGCCAATCTCACCAGCTCCGCTCAGCAGAAGCTGAACGAGATGAATCTGGAAAACCGCCGCAGCGAGCTGGCCAAGGAAATTCCTGTCTGTGCCATGAAGCTGTGGAAGGACGGCGCTCAGCTGCCTGAGGAGCTCGCAGCGCTGCTGAGCGAAATCAGCGAGCTGGAAGAACAGCTTGCTGCCATGCGCGCCAAGCCCGAGGCGCCCGCTCAGCCCGAAGCAGCGCCCGCCGCTGAGGAAACCACCGTGGAAGAAGCCGTGGAAAGCGTTGGCGACGCCATAGAAGAAGCGGTGGATACGGCGGAAGAAGTGGTGGACGCCATGGTGGACGACGTGAAGGAAGCGGTGGAAGGCTTCTTCCAGAAGGACGAAGAAGAAGCGCCTGCCGACGACGACGAATAAGCTTTTTTGCAAAAAGGACGCCGCATGAGCGTCCTTTTTGCATGGAAGGAGATTGAGGACATGGAACCTGTTGTTCGCTTTTATTCTTTGGATGAAATCGCTGATGACCGGCTCACCTTTGCCGTCGTCATCACCCGTATGAACGGCCAGTGGGTGTTCTGCCGCCATAAACAGCGCGACACATGGGAATGCCCCGGCGGCCACATCGAGCCCGGCGAAACGCCTGTGGAAGCTGCGCACCGCGAGCTGTATGAAGAGACCGGCGCGCAGGATGCGAGGCTTGAGCCGGTGTGTATCTACTCCGTGGGCACGGAAGCCGGACCGGAAAACTTCGGGCTTTTGTGCTATGCGGAAGTATCCGCCCTCGGCCATTTGCCCGACGGCTCGGAAATGGCCTGTGTAAAGACTTTTGCCACTTTGCCTGCCAGCTGGACCTATCCGCACATCCAGCCGCACCTGCTGAAAAAGTGTGTCTCCCGCTATTGCCACCCGGCCGAAACTGTGCTATAATTGATCTGTTAGCCGAAGTGGCGGAATGGCAGACGCACTTGACTCAAAATCAAGCGGGTATCCCCCATGCGGGTTCAAGTCCCGCCTTCGGCACCAAGAAAAAAGCGCTTGCTGGGCAAGCGTTTTTTTCTTGGTAAACAAAGCACCACCCCCTTTTTTCCTCTCAAAAATTTTTTCAAAAAAATTTTTGAAAACAAGAAGGAGAATGAGAGGAAAGCGAGAATTATAATAAAGGTCGTCAGGACGCAGGGCGTTCGGGCGGCGCTGAAAGATGTTCACCCATTGCGGTGGTAATGGCCTGAGGGTTCCACCTGTTCCCATTCCGAACACAGAAGTTAAGCCTCAGCACGCCGATGGTACTTGGCTGGAGACGGCCCGGGAGAGTAGGTCGCTGCCGCATTTCTCAATATTCCTCAGTAGCTCAATGGCAGAGCATTCGGCTGTTAACCGAAGGGTTGTAGGTTCGAGTCCTACCTGGGGAGCCACCTAATCACTCATGTTTT
This sequence comes from bacterium, assembly GCA_029009515.1. Lineage (GTDB taxonomy): Bacteria > Bacillota > Clostridia > Christensenellales > Aristaeellaceae > Limiplasma. The sequence continues at coordinate 2,244 of JAQXJZ010000038.1, read as the reverse complement.
GATACAAGGCATGGGTGATTATTTTTTATACTTATGGAAAGAAATAGCTGAAAATAACGTCTAATAGCGACAATTTCGGGAGAGAAGTCGCAGTTTACCCTTTGAATATGGTGATATGACCGGTTTGGGATTGCTCCCAGCCGGTCTTTTTTTGTTCCCGGGAGACAAATGTCGTAGGATTATTTCTCGGTTGGGGATAGAAATGCACCCACTATGGACGATTACAGCAAAACGTCCGGGGTTAAGGGAAATCGTCCAGAATATAAGATGCTCGGTGTAAAATGTACCCCTGAAAATGGACACGTTAAAGGTCTAAATTCCAATTTCCACACAGGATGATGCACATGGTTTAATGGTTACTGCTGAGGAGATTCATATCCAGAAAATGAAAATATGTACATATGCTGGTTGTGTCATTTGAAGAAAACACACTCTTTGGATATAATACAATAGTGCTTCATGTGTAACCATATCACTAAACAATTTGATAATATGTTCAGGCGCTTTCTGTAGAATAGAACGATAACAACTATTTGCAGGAGGCAGTATGATGAAAAGCAAATTATATGGATATGTTCGTGTGTCAACGAAGGAGCAAAATGAAGCTAGGCAGGTTGTCTTCATGCCGACGCTGGTGCATGTTTACAGAAGACCGCTGCAGGAAGCTGTTCTTCAAACCAGAAAATCTGAAACTTTGACATTGACACTGTGAAATTACAGGGAAAAGATAGTATAATACAATTAAATATCGTACAGGAACGGTACGGAATAAATGCATCGGAGGGATTTCAAGATGAGAAAGACCCAAAAGCTTTTCCTCTGCCTTGCAGTGGCAGGAGCCCTGCTGCCCATGACCGCAAATGCCGAGAACACGGGCCTCTCTGTTCAGGAAACCGCAGCGATTTCGGAAAACAAAGCGCCGGAAGCCGAGGTTGTCGCCAATCAAATGAAGAATTACTACCTCGGCGAAACCGAACCGCAAGGAAGTACGTTCTATGCTTTCGACGTTTCAGCCATGCAGCTGCCTGAAACGGATGAGAAGGGTAATGGCAAGCTTCTGGAGGTACCGCTGTACAGGCAGAGCCACAATTTCACCTGCGGCGTGGCTTGTGTTGCATCTGTTCTGCGCTATGCAGGGTATGATTTCGACACCAGAGAGGATCGATTGCTCTGGGAGCTTGCGGCAACGCCGGAAAACGGAACGAATTATCTGAAAATAGCTGAGTATCTGGATGCAGTTCGTATGGATGGTTTTCCGGATACACCCGTGTTCGCAACAGATATCATGTGCACAGATTACGCTTCGGATGAACACGATCCGGCGCTTTCGGATCGTCTGCTGTCGCAATTCAGGGCTGCCCTTGATGATGACACGCCTGTCATCTGCGTGATTCAGGCTTGGAAGGATGGCGGCGATTACACGACGGGAACGGAAGACGACGGGCACTATGTGGTGCTGGTTGGATACCAGAAGGATACGCAGAGTGATACGTATATCTATTTCTTCATGGACCCATCGACTTCCGGCAGCTACACGTATCTCACGGAGGAGGAATTCCTTCTGCGTTGGCACGACAATTTGGAGGGAAAACCGACGCGCATTGCCATTGCAGTTTCGTATTTGAATGCCGGACAGGGTGCGCCCATTCACACTGCATATCATTTGGATTGATGCGCAGACAGCCATGGTCACGTCCGCCCCGGCTTTCATGCGCCGACGCCGTCCGGTCCCGGAAGGCTGCGTGATACAGGGCATGCCAGCCATGCACACGGGTGTCGATTTGTGCGAATTCTCTTTACATATCGTTAAAAACGTGTTATTCTTTATTGGTTGAACGGTTGGTCAATAAAAAGATGAGATAAGAGGATACGATGAGAGAACGGGACGAGCAGGCGTTTCAGCGCAAAAAGGCGGAAATCATGGAGGCCTGTTTTGGCTGCTATGCGGAAAACGGGCTGAACGGAACGGGCATCAAGACGCTGGCCGATGCCTGCGGCCTGTCCAAGGCCAGCCTGTATACCTATTTTGATTCGCTGGACGATTTGATTGTGCAGTCCACCGCGTACTGCATGAGCAAGGTGGAGGATGAGTTCATGCAGCTTGCGCCCACGGGGATGGAGGATCTCTCCAGATTCATGGATGAGGTGCCCTACTGGACGGCAAAGCGCCATGGCAAGAAGTACCGCCTGATGTATCAGGTGTATACCCATCCCAAATACATTGAGCACGGCAAGGCGTTCTTC